>CAXXOQ010000034.1:0-7227 GCA_963664185.2 Caldilineaceae bacterium
GGTTGCGGCAGCTTGACGGTGGGTGTCGGCCTGCTGGCACCGTTGTGGACTCCGGGGTTGGGGCTTATTCGCCCCCTTCCTGCAATTCCACGACGACAGGGGTATAGTCTTCTCCCGTCAGATCGCCTTCCAGCAGGGCATGGGCCGCCTGGGCCAGGTCGGTGCGATAGGCGTCGGCCGCAGGCTCGGCGGCAATGACGCCGCCATCCATCGAGGTCCGCACGGTCTGTTCCCACAGGGCGGGATCCATCACGCCAATGCCCTGGGGGGAGGGCCAGATCAGCTGGTTGATTTCATTCAGCTGCCATTCCATGTGCGATGGGCCCAGGGTAGGTCCGTTGGCCAGCACCACTTCCACGCAGGCCGCAAATTCATCCCGGCAGAACTGCCAGCCCTGGAACGTGGCAGCCAGGAAACGGATGGCGGCATCCTCGTTGCCGGGTTCGGCCAGCCATTCCGCCCGGGCAAACACATGATCCTGCAACATGGCCGTACCGACATCGTTGTAGTCAATCACGACCAGATCCTCCGGCTGATACAAGGCACCGGTTTCCGGATTGATCACCTCCAGCACCTGGGCGTACTCGTTGTACACCATGGCCTGGGCGGCATCCAGTTCGCGGTTCAGCAGGGCCAGCATGTCGAAACTCTGCTGCACGATCGTGACATCATCCGGATTGTCTGGATCCAGTCCGGCATTGCGCAAGGCGACAAACACCTCGTGCTCATTGCCAAAGCCCCATGTCCCCACCTTGCGGCCGGCCATATCCGCAATGGACGCTACCGGATCATCCGCCCAGGACACCTGTAGCGTGCCGCTGCGCTGGAACACCTGGGCAATATTGACCAGATTCACCCCTTCGGCGTTGGAGGCGAGTACCTTGGGTACCCAGGCAAGGCCCAGGTCCGCCTGCCCCGAGGCGACGACCTGCTGCGGCACGATGTCCACAGCGCCTTCCAGAATCGTGACGTCCAGACACTGATCCGCATAGAAGCCCTGATCCCGGGCCGCAAAGTAGCCGGCAAACTGGGACTGCACCACCCACTGCAATTGCAGCGTCAGGGGCGTTACTTCCGCGCAGGCAGTTTCAGGCGCGTCCTCATCCGTCGTGGTGGGTGCAGCCATCGGGGGCGCCGCGCAGGCTGCCAGCAGGAGCAGGGACAGTACCAGCCCTCCCAGCCAGCGGGAAATTCTGTAATCGTTCATGGGATATCTCCGATGTGATGGAATACAGGAAAAGGATGACAGACTCTGCCCTATAGCCATATCGTGGTCCGGTCAGGCCATGCCCGGCTCCCGACAGAACCGCCAGGACGTGGTGCCCGGACACAGGAATCAGCAGGATAGGTGGCCGCAACGGATTATATACCATGGACCTGCCGCCAGAAATGGGCCTGGCCGCACCCGCAAGTGTCTGGCACAGCCGGCAACTTTGGCCATGCTGGCCCAAAACATATGGGTCATTGCTGCGCCTTCTTGCGTCCGACCAGTACCGTACTCGGTGTCTGGCGCCAGACACATTCGGCCTCGAAGCCCACCTGCGCCATGGCGGCCAGTTCCTGGGCACAGGAGAAGTAGGTATCCTCGTCTGACCATTCGGCAAAATGCTGGTAGGCGCGGGACTCGGTGATGCCGCAGGACACCAGATGGGCGGTCCAGGTGACATAGTCCGCAGTCCGTTCCGTCTCTGTCTCGGGCATGGTGACATCCGCATTGACGAACACACCACCGACTTTCAGGGCCTGATAGACATGCGCAAAAATCTGGCGCTTGGCCTGCAAGGTGGGCACATGGTGCAGCGCGAGGGAGGCCACTACCGCATCGCAGGCGGGCAGCACGTCGGCAAACGACTGCTGGCGCAGGCGTATCCGCTCGCCGAAGCGCTGCAGGCGCATCTCGGCCCGGGCGAGCATTTCGACATCCACATCTATCAACTCCACGACACTGCCGGCACAGCGCTCCAGTATGATCGCGGTAAGGGCGCCTGTACCGGCACCCAGGTCGAGCACCAGTTGCGGCGATACATCCTGGACGGCCGCGGCCACCTGTTCCAGCATGACCTCATAGCCGGGAACAAACTGGCGAATGGCGGCATCATAGTCCTCAATTTCAAGTTGCAGGTGTTGGCGGACAGAGTGAGCCATGGATTCGTGTCCCTGGATTATGTGCCGGCCGCAGAAGCACGCTTCGCCTGAACCCCAGAGGAGGCCAGGCTGGCAGCGGGTTGGGACTCCCTGCACCTGCCCCGCCGCAGAGCCGGTATCGCAGGGGCAGCTACGCCGGGTTCGTGGTGCTCCCGCGCCTGCGTGAAGCCTGCCCCTGGGCCTGGGCACGTGAGAAAGTCATGGAGGGAGTATACCCCAGTTTTTCTGGCATGGGATCCGTCTCCGTCCCGCCGGCTCCCGTGGCGGAGTACACAGCGATACATAAGGGAACGTCTGCACCAGAAACAGCTTTGGTGGCAGGGGTCCGCTGTAACCGTACGGGGAGGCTGTCGGGTGCTCCCTGCCGGGTCTGCGGGCGATCACAGCCAGCGACGCGCCCCATGGGCGTGGTGGCATCCCGGTCTATTCCCGGGAACGAAGGGACACGTGCCAGGGTATGCACCACCTTTCCAGCAGGACGACGATGCCGTACAGCACGATCCCAATCAGGCACGCAAAGACAATGCCGGCCCACGCCCCGGCAAAGTCGAAAAGCGAAGCGGTCTGTGTAATGTACACCCCCAGGGAAATGCGTCGGCCCGAGAAATACTCGCCCACGATGGCACCAATCATGCTCAGCGCCGTGGCGACCCTGAACCCGTTGAAGAAGTACGGCAGGGCATGGGGGATGCGCAAGCGGCGCAGAATGGCGGCTTCGCTGGCTGCGTAGGACCGCATCAGGGCCAGATCGGCCGCCGCCACCCCGGTCAAGCCCCGCACGGAGTTGATGAGAATGGGAAAAAATACCAGTATGGCCACGATTGCCATTTTGGATTGGGGCCTGTCGAATCCGAACCAGGCGTTCATGATGGGCGCAAAGGCAATGATGGGCATGGAATTGGCGGCGATGGCGAACGGCATGATCGCCTTGCGGCCCGCTGTCCAGTGGGCGGTCAGCAGCGCCATCAGGATCCCCAGCACCGTTCCGGCCAGCAGCCCCCCCATGGCTTCGCCCAGGGTATACAGGCCGGCCTGCAGGATCGGGCGCAGCTTGGGGCCGACGGCCACATGCCATGTGCCGCCCGGCAGGGAAAACCATACCCGTGTCTCCGGGGGCATCGCCGTGGCCGGCAGGACCTGCAGCAGGTTGGCCGCAATGGCCGAGGGCGGTGGCAGCAGGAACGCTTCAATGTTTCCCAGACGTACCCCCACTTCCCAGAGGACCGTCAGGCATGCGAATACCAGGATGGGCGGTCCGACCCGGGACCACAGGCTACCTGTGTCCTGCATGCAGCGCCTCCCGCACCTGCGTGGTCAGACGGAAAAACTCCACGCTCTCCCGGGTTGCGGCCGTACGGGGATAGGGCAGATCAATCGACACGATCTCCGTGATCCGGCCCGGACGGGGAGACATGACGACGACATGCGTGGAAAGAAACACGGCTTCCATGATGCTGTGGGTTACGAACAGCACGGTGATCCCGGTCTCGGTGTACAGTTGCAGCAACTCCAGGTTCAGGCGTTCGCGCGTCATTTCATCCAGGGCCCCAAAGGGTTCGTCCATCAACAGCAGATCAGGTTTGTAGGCCAGGGCCCGGGCGATCGATACCCGTTGCTGCATGCCGCCCGACAGCTGCCAGGGATAATGGTGTTCAAAGGCGGTGAGATCCACAGTAGCCAACACTTCCCGGACAATTTCGCGTTGCTGTCCACGGTCCATCCCCATGACCTCAAGGGGCAACTGGATGTTGCGGCCGACGGTCCGCCATTCATACAGGGTAGCGTCCTGGAACACCATCCCGTATTCCCGATCCAGGCGGGCCAGGCGGGCCGATTTGCCCTTGACCTCCACCGTGCCGGCCGAAGGCGGCACGAGATCCCCGATCAGGCGCAGAAGGGTGGACTTGCCGCACCCGGAAGGCCCGATCAGGCTGACAAAGGACTGGAACGGCACCATGAGGTCAATGTCTTCCAGCGCCGGGGTATCTTGCTGGCGGTCGCCCGCAAAGACCTTGGATACTTTTTCCAGGCGTACAGCAGGTGGAGGCATGACAGAACACCGTCTTCCGGATGGTGGGTTCAGGAGGGCACCGGTGGCCGGTGACGCAGGACCCGCGTTTCCACCGCCACCAGCAAGAGAAAAAATACCATGCCGGTCAGGGAGGCAAACAGGATGGCACACCACAGCTTTTCGGGACCGGTAGCGTAGTATTGATTGAAGTTGAGAATGATGCGCCCCAGCCCTTTGGCCACGCTGGCCGGCAGTTCCCCGATGATGGCGCCGACGACACTGGCCGTCGCAGAAATCTTGAGCGCGGTAAAGATAAGGGGCAGGGCACTGGGCACGCGGACGGTCCACAGGATGCGCCATCGGGAGGCGGCATAGGTCTGCATGAGTTCCACCGCCGCGGTGGGGGGTGACAGAAGTCCGCGCAGGGTGTTGACCGTTACCGGGAAAAAGGTCAGATAGGCGGCAATGATGGCCACGGACTGTACGTTGGCCCCCAGCCAGATCACCACCATGGGGGCTATGGCAATCAGGGGTACCGTCTGGGAAGCCACGACATAGGGCAGGGCGCCCCTGACCAGGAAGGGCGAATGGGCAAACACGATGCCCAGCAGAAAGCCCAGGCCGCCCCCGATGGCAAACCCCAGAAAGGCGGTCAGCAGGGTATAGAAGGACGCCCGCAGCAACACAAAAAACAGCAGCGTGTCATCGCCACGGCGGACAGGCTGAAAAAGCGTGACCGCCATGTCCCACAGGTGGGGCATGGAACGATCATCGGCCCGGACAGGCATCCGGACCTCACAGAGATGCCCGATGCGACACAGTACGCCCGGTGTTTCACCCGCCTCGGTGCCCGCCAGAATCGTGCCTTGCGGTGACACCGCCAGCAGCTTGTACAGCTCCCACAGGGCCATCAGCACCACGCAAATCAGCAGGAAATACGCCGCCGGCGTGATCACGGAGCGCAAGGAAGCAGACATGAATGACGGGATGGCAAGCGGAATTACGGCACGGCCAGGGCCGCGGTGTGCAAGGTGTGAAGGGCATTGGGGCTGAGCGGGATCGACAGAATTTCGATGCCGGTTTCGGCCATGGCATTCTCGATGGCCTGGGCGAACAGGGCACCCACCGGTATGGCTCCGGCCTCACCGGCACCCTTGATGCCAAGCGGATTCTCCGTCGCTGGCGTCACCAGATGATGAATCTCCAGCGGCGGGATCTCGGTCGCCGTAGGCAGGAGGTAATCCATGAAGGACGCGTTGAACAGCTGGCCCTGGTCGTCGAAATGGAGATCCTCGTAGAAGGCATTGCCGATGCCCTGCGCCACACCGCCCCGGATCTGGCCTTCCAAAATCAGGGGATTGATCACCGTGCCGCAGTCATGCACCACGACATACCGGTGGATGGTCAGATCATAGGTGTCCCGATCCACTTCCACGATCATGGCATGCACGCCATTGGCGGTGGTGCCCCGGGCCGGGCCATAGTAGGCGGTGGCTTCCAGACCGGGGGTGGAACCATACTTGGCCACGCCCCGCATGGGATTGGAGGCGGCCGCGATTTCCCCCAGGGAAATGCGGGCCGTGGGGGTTCCCTGCACCTGCACGTACCCGTCGGCCAGCTCCAGATCCTCTTCCCGGGCCTCCAGCAGATCGGAGGCAATGTGCAGGGCCTTGCCCCGGACCGCGCTGGCGGCCTGCTGAATGGCATTGCCGGCCACTACGGCCCCGCGGCTGGCGAAGGTGCCCGCGCCCCACGAGAACAGATTGGTATCCCCGGTCGTCACCTTGACGTCAGCCGGGCTGACACCCAGCTGGTCGGCCACAATCTGGGCAAAGGATGTGAAATGGCCCTGACCCTGGGTACCCACGCCTGTGGCCATGTGGATGCGGCCACTGGTTTCCACCCCTACCTGCGCGCCTTCATAGGGGCCAATGCCTGTACCTTCCACGTACGTGACCACACCGATGCCGACCCAGCGGCCTTCACGCCGGTAACGGGGTTGCGCCTGCTGGAGGAAATGGTCATAGCCGATGGCTTCCAGGGCCTTGTCCAGGCACGGTTCGTAATCGCCCGAGTCGTAGATCAGGGGCTCGAAATCCTGGTATATCAGGCCCTGGTGATAGGGAAAGCGTGGGGGGGGAATGAGATTGCGGCGCCGCATCGCAGCCGGATCCAGTGCCAGTTCCCGGGCGGCCAGATCGATCAGCCGTTCCATCACAAAAATGCCATGCTGCCGACCCGCACCGCGGTAGGGAGTCACGATCGGCAGATTGGTATACAGGGAAATGAATTCCGACTCGTAATGCTCCAGATCGTAGCAGCCGGGCAGCGTGCATTGGCTGTTGAGAGGTACCGTAAGGCCGTAGGGAGCATAGGCCCCGGCGTCATGCAGGAAGGTGTCCCTGACGCCCAGAATCCGGCCTTCCCGGTCAAACGCCATTTCGGCCCAGTGCACCTGGCCGCGTTCCTGCGTGGTGGCGTGAAAGTTTTCGTGCCGATCCTCGATCCACTTGATGGGACGTTCCAGTTGCATGGCCGCCCAGGGCACCAGGATTTCCTCCGGGTAGAACATCATGATCTTGGGCCCGAAGCCACCCCCGATGAAGGGCGCGATCACGCGCACCTGGTATTCCGCCAGATCGAACAGGGCCGCCAGGCCGGAGCGAATGGGAATGGGGGCCTGGGTGGTATCCCAGACGGTGAGATGGGCGGCCCGCACATCCCATTGGGCGACGACGCCGCGGTTTTCGAGGGCACACGCGGCCCCATGGTGATAGACGAATTTGCGTCTGACCACCCCATGGGCCTGATCCCGGATCCGGCGGTAGTTGCCCTTGTGCTGTTTCACCTGGGCATTGCAGTTGAAGGGCACATCGTCATGTACGAGCGGTCCCACGCCCTGGTGCGCCGCTTCCAGATCGGTGACAGGGTCCAGCGGCTCGATATCCGCCTCGATCAGGGCCGCCGCATCCTCGGCCAGATAGCGATCCGCTGCCACCACCATGGCAATGGGTTCCCCGGCATAGCGGACCTTGTGCCGGGCTAGCGGCACCTGGCACCGCGCCTGAAAC
>CAXXOQ010000035.1:0-12166 GCA_963664185.2 Caldilineaceae bacterium
TGCCGCCGCCGTTAGCCGAATCGGCAGATGCGGAGGCAGAGTCTGGCCGGGTGAGCGGGGCCTTACCTGCCCGGTCAGACCGGTCGATCCCGCGCGCAGGGACGGGGCCCAGGTGGGGGGTGAGTACCAGGGATTGCAGATAGCGCTGGAGCGAGTCCAGTTCGGCTGTCGTCAGCTCCCTGGTCACGAGGAGACCGAAATCGCCGGGAAACGTGGCGCGCCAGTCGGCTGGCGTCAGGGCCAGAGCGCGGTGGGCCCATGTTGTGGTATCGGGTATCGGATCGGTGAGGTCGGTCAGGGACTGCCACAATGCCGCCCCCTGCACCAGATCTTCCTCGATTGTGGACAGTTGCCAAAGGTAGGCCACCACATCCCAGATTTCCTCCGGGGTCAGCTGATTTTCCCAGGGAGGCATCAGGGCTTCAATGCGCCCCGTCCGCGTAATGTCAACCCACTGGATGGGGGACCGGTCCCCCAGCTGGGCTGGATCGGTGAAATCAATCATGGCATGTTCCTGATCCGCCATGACCGGGCCATTGCCCTTCCCCTCTGGGCCGTGGCAGGGCTTGCAGTTGGCCTCAAAGATAGGGGCACCCAACGTGGCCCAGGCCCTGTCCGGCGTATTGGCTAGCATCAGGGGATCCGCCTGGGCCCATGCCGGAACGGACAGGACCAGCACGGACAGTGACACAGTGATCCAGACACCGAACAGACCACGCCCAGCCGCCCGTCTCGCCCGGGAGACCTTGGGATGTCCGCCAGGCGGAACCCTCATTGCAGGTGGAACCGGCGAATGCGCAGACTGTTCCACACGACAAAGATGCTGCTGAGTGCCATGGCACCTGCCGCGACCGCAGGATTCAGCTTGAAGGCACGCCCCAGGAAGGGGACAAAGAGGCCAGCCGCCAGGGGGATGGCCGCAACGTTGTAGAAAAAAGCCCAAAACAGATTCTGTTTCACCACGCGCAAGGTTCTTTGGCCCAGACGCAACGCCGCCGGAATCCGGGACAGGGTTTGATGGAGGATACCTACATCTGCGGCTTCCAGGGCCAGGTTCTGCCCGGACACCATAGCCATCCCGACATCGGCCTGGGCCAGGGCCGGTGCATCATTGACCCCATCCCCCACCATGCACACGATATGGCCTTCCGCCTGCAGGCGCTGGATGACGGCGGCCTTGTCGGCAGGCTGCATTTCATACTCCACTTCCGTGGCCGGGTCCAGTCCCATCTGGTGTGCTACCGTGCGTGCGGTGGCTTCATTGTCACCCGAGAGCATGCGAATGGCAAGGTTTTGGTCGCGCAGGGATGCCACCAGCGGGTGCGCATCGGGCCGCAGGGAGTCGGCAATGCCAAAGCAGCCAAGCACCTGATCGTTATCCGCGACGTATGTGACGTTGAGCCCCTTGGCCTGCAGAGGTGCGGTCAGGGCTTCCAGATCGTCCAAATCCAGATTCTGCGCTGCCAGGAAATCCCGACTGCCCACACGGATGCGATGGGTTCCGTGCCGTGCTTCCACACCCCGTCCCGTATAACTCTGGAACCCTTCCATCCTGGACAGTTCCAGACCCTTGGCGGCCGCGGCTGTCTGAATGGCCTGTCCGATAGGGTGGGCACTGCCTTGCAGGGCACTGGCGGCCCAATGCAACATGGTACGTTCCGCGGTGGTGTCGCGGGCAGCGGGGGACACCACGAGCTCCTGAACCTGGGGTTCCCCCAGGGTGACGGTCCCGGTCTTGTCAAAGGCCAGGGCATCCACACCGGCCAGATGTTGCAGGGAGGAAGCGTCCTTGACCAGGATGCCATCCCGGGCGGCCCGGGTGGTGCCGGCAATCATGGCGGTGGGCGTGGCCAAACCCAGGGCACAGGGACAGCTGATCAGCAGCACGGCCGCTGCGAACATGAGCCCAATGCTCAGGGGCGAGGTATCCGGAAAGTACAGAGGGGCGCCCACGAAGGTCCATACCAGCCCGGTCACCAGGGCCAGCAGCAGGATCACGGGCACAAAGACGCGGGCCACCCGGTCCGCCAGGGACTGGACGGGCGCCTTGCTCATCAGTGCGCGCTGTACGGTGTCTGCAATCCGGGCCGCGGCAGTGTCCGCGCCGATGGCCCGGGCCTCAAACCGGAAAGTGCCTTCCCGGTTGACGGTGCCGCCCCAGACGGAGTCCCCTGCCTGCTTGTACACGGGCAGGCTTTCCCCCGACAGCATGGACTCGTCCACCGTGCTTTCCCCGTCGATCACGATCCCGTCGACCGGTACCGTATCCCCGGCGCGCACCACCAGGGTGTCAGCCAGCTGGACCTGTTCCAGGGCTACGGCCTGTTCGTGCTTGTCTCTCACGACATGGGCCATGTCGGGCTGCAGGGCCAGCAACTGGGTAATGGCGTGGCCGGTCTGGTGGCGGGCCCGGGCCTCCAGGAAACGTCCCAAATAGATGAATGTGACAATGAAGGCGGCCGATTCGAAGAAGAGAGGGAATACGTTGCGATCCAGATCCAGAAGCAGGGTAGCCAGTCCTGTGCCAAAGGCTACGTTGGAGCCCAGGGACACCAGGGTATCCATGTTGGGGTGGAGAATGCGCAGGGAACGCCAGGCACGAACATGAAATTCCTGTCCGATCCAGATCTGCACGATGCTGGCCAAACCCAGCACGGTCCACTCGTGGACAGCCTGGGGCAAGACCAGAAACAGGGGCAGGATCATGTTCAGGCCGAAAATGGCCGCGCTGCAGGCCAGGGCGATGCTGAGTTTAAGACGCCGTCGGCGCAAATCGGCCTGGATGGATGAATCCGGTGCGTTGGCTCCTGCCGATGGGGCGGACAGGGGAACCAGCGTGTAACCGGCATGGGTGACACGTTCCTGCAGGACAGGCAGACGGACCTGGTCTGGCAGATAGGACAGGCGCACCTCTTCCCGGGGGAAACTGACCTCGGCCGCCAGCACCCCGTCGGTACCTGCCAGCGTACGTTCCACGGTATCGGCACAACCGGTGCAGGTCATGCCCCGGACCGCCATCCGGGCTTCCACCTGCGGCACCGAAAAGCCCTGCTTGCCGATCAGTTCTACAATCTCAGGCAGGGAGCGGACTGCGGGATGGTAGGCAATCTCGGCCTGGGCGGTGGGATAGTGAACGGCGATCCGGGCGATGCCATCCTCCTGTCCCAGCACCAACTCAATGGATTGGGCACACCCTGTACAGTGCATGCCTTGTACAGGCAAACGAATTTGGGTGGGTTCATCCGTGGAGGGATTGGGGGTTCGTACAGCTTCATCCATTGCCCTGTTCCTGATCTGATCCATGCTGCCAGTTCCGGTATTCTATATGATCGACGTTCGCACAGAGCAGGAATATGGCAAGAAGGGATCAGGTGGGAGTTTCCTCCCTGTGCCCGGGACCGCCCTCGCGGCAGACCGGTGCCGGGCACAGGGAACTTGGCCAGGACGGGTAGCGGCATCGGCTGTCGCGGACGATCAAGCCGGGTTGGGATCCATCAATGATGTACCCAAACCTCCATGCCCAGGGCGACGAACTGGTACAGCCTGGCCGCATCTTCATCCGTCATGTTGACACAGCCGCGCGACATGGTTTGACCAAAATTGTTGTGCCAATAGGTGCCATGCAGGGCATAGTCGCCGTAGAAATACATGTTGTTCTTGACCCCGGGCAGGCTGTAGCCCGGGCCTGACATGGTCTGTTCCGTATTCATGTGCCAGATATTGAAATGTCCCACCGGCGTTTCGTATCCGGGACGACCACTGCTGATATAGGCATGCAAATAGATTTCGTCTCCGTCCCAGGCGGTAACCGTCTGATCCGAGAGATCCACCTCGATCCAGCGACTGCCCTGGTAACCGTTGCTGGTGCGGTGCTTGGCGGGAATGCGCAAGCGCTGGCCGACGCGGATGAGGTTCCGGGAGGCCAGTTGGTTGGCGTCGCTGATCCGGGTTACGGTAGTGCCGAAGCGTTTGGCGAGCAGGGCCAGGCTATCTCCCGGCTGGACAATGTGCAGGAAGCCGGGCAGATCAGGGACTTCAGTTGCCGGCACGGCGGGGACGACTGTTTCCGGGACGGGCGATGGGGCCGCGCTGGGCACTGGCGGTTGCGGGAGGGTCAGGACTGGTTCGGAACCATCCGCCCGCAAGGGAAGCCGCAGGGACTGGCCTACCCAGATCAGGGAATTGAAGGACAAGCCATTGACCCGCATGAGATCGGCCATCGGCACGTTGTAGCCCTGAGCTATGACGGACAGGGATTCACCCAGGGTGACGGTATGCCGGGTCTGGGCCAACTGGATGGGGGATCGGCTCGTGTCGCGCAGTTCCGGGGCGGGGCTGGGCACCCGGGGTATGGTGAGCGTTTGACCTGCCCGGATGGCACCCAGATCCGACAGCTGATTGTGCGAGGCCAAGGCCTCCAGCTGCACGCCATAGTGCCGGGCAATGGAGAAAAGCGTTTCCCCGGTGCGGACACGGTGATTCTGGCGCGCAGCTGTGGGATCGGCCGTAACGGGTACCAGAATCGGTTGCCCCACCCAAATGTCGGCAGCACTGGTCAATCCGTTGTAGCTCAGCAGTTTCTCCAGCGCAACGCCGTGTTCCTGGGCGATGTGGCTGAGGTCATCCCCTACGCGCACTGTATGGATGCCCAGAGGCTGTACCACTTGCGTGCTGACATTGGGCACCAGCATCCGTTGCCCCACAAAGATGTAGTCATGGTGATCGATGGCGTTGTAGGCAGCGAGCTCGGATATGCTCACGTCATACTGCCGGGCGATGCTGGCAAGGGTATCGCCCCGCTTGACCACATGGATTTTGTCAAGGGCCAGGATCGGTTGGCTGATGGCGCTGAACAGCAGGAGGGCCAGGCAGGCAATCCGTATGAAAGGATAAGTGCGTGTACAGGTCTTCATTACACACCTTGTGGTCTTGTACCGTAACGCAAGTACAAGCCCCGGCTTGCGAATTCAGTGTGTGCAACGAAGAAAACCGCAAGAATAACTACCACGCCCTTGCAGGAGGCTGCAACTTGCCTCACCCATCATACACGGTATCGTGCACTTTCCCAATTTGCTTTTCGCTGTTTCCTGATGAGCCCCGCCTGACACACGCACCGGGCCGTGGCCCCGGTCCGGAACTTGCCTGCTCAGGTACACCCGGCAGTACCCAGTCGGGGAAGAGTGCGGCATACGCCGATTGTAGTGGCGGCTGGTGGGGGATGTAGCATAAGCCAGCGCCAGCCCCCAATCAGATCTCTTGGACACAGACAGGCCAGGTTGCCTGTCGCACCTTGGCTGTCTGCCCATAAGGTTTCCCACCGGCGGCAGTGCCTTGGTGGACGCCGCCAGGGGGAAACCGGGTAACAGCAGGACCTTCGGGCACCGCGGTGGCGCGTATCGCTCCCGGATCCTGAACCAGGAACACACCGCAAGAATTCAAATGGCCTCGTCGTCGGTCTCACCTGTACGGATACGGATGGCGGCTTCCACAGGCAGGACGAAGATCTTGCCATCCCCTACGTTGCCTGTAGCCGCCGCCGTGCGAATGACCTCGCATGCCTGATCGGCCCGCTCGGCTTCCACAAACACTTCGATCTTCAGACGCTGCAGCATGTCGGTCTCGATCTCGACGGAAGCGCGACCGCTCAACACGCGCGTCCTTTGCTGACCACGACCGGTTACCTGGGATACGGTCAGGCCGCGGATGCCTGCTTCCATCAAGGCGTTCTTGACATCTTCCAGCTTTTCCGGACGAATGATAGCTTCAATCTTTTTCACGTTTCCCTCCCTGCCAGGACGGTGAATATATGGATTGGATTATAGTCGGTTCCGGAACGGGCAAACACGGGCATATGCCCGAGGACACGCTTCCGGTTCTGGCCCTTGGCCGGTCCGCCACCTGCCGTGCCCAGCCCTGTGACATGCGCAACAGTGCAGGGGCCGACCATGGGAGACAACCATGATCGGCCCACACCGAGTTGCGTTGCGGAATAAGAATGAGGCCGGACAACGGGCCGGCCTGGAGGCAGGATCCTAGCTGGTGTAGCCCCGCTCGCCGTGTTCGGAACTGTCCAGACCCACCGATTCTTCCTCCGCGGATACCCGCACGCCGATCACCAGGTCTATCACCTTGAAAATGATCCAGGTCATGGCGAAGGCGTAAATCCAGGTGACGATGGTGGCAACAAGCTGAGACACAAACTGGCCGGGGTTGCCATTCAGCAGGCCGCCACTGGCCAGGGTGGTGGAAGCGAAGAGGCCTACGGCCAGGGCCCCCCATGTGCCGGACATGCCGTGTATGGCCCAAACGTCCAGCGATTCGTCGATCTTGTAATGAATGCGCAGTTCCGCGGCAAAGAAGGACACAATGGAGGCCACAATACCGATGATGAGTGCGGGCATCACCTCCACGAAACCGGCACCCGGCGTAATGGCAACCAGGCCTGCCACCGCGCCCGAGGCCGCGCCCAGCGCACTGGGCTTCTTGACCACCAGCCAGGCCAGAATCATCCAGGTCACCGCCCCGGCGGCCGCCGCCGTGTTGGTGGTGACCAGCGCATTGACCGCAATGCCGTCAGCGGCCAGGGCCGAGCCGCCGTTGAAGCCGAACCAGCCGAACCAGAGCATACCGGTGCCCAGCAACACGAACATCAGGCTATGTGGTTCCATGGGTACACGTCCGAAGCCTGCCCGCCGCCCGATGATCAGGGCGGCAGCCAGGGCGCCGACGCCGGAGGACATGTGCACCACGTTGCCTCCGGCAAAGTCCAGCGGCGACGGGTTGAGGGCCGTGTGCAGCCAGCCACCACCCCACACCCAGTGGGCGATGGGAGAGTAGACCAGCGTGGACCAGAATATGATGAATACGAGATACGCCTTGAACTTGATGCGTTCGGCAAAGGCGCCGGCCAGCAGGGCCGGGGTAATGGCTGCGAACATGCCCTGGAACATCATGAACAGCAGGGCGGGTATGTCCAGTCCCTCCGGGGGCTCCAGGCCTACGCCCCGCAGACCAAAGTGCTGCAGATCCCCTATAATGCCGCCCAGGGTGTTGGGACTGAAGGCCAGGGAATACCCCCACAGGACCCAGACCAGACCGACGACCCCCATGCAGATAAAACAATGCATGACCGTAGCCAGGACATTCTTGACGCGGACAAGGCCGCCATAGAAAAGCCCAAGTCCTGGAATCATCAGCATAACCAGGGCTGTTGAAACCATTATCCAGGCAGTATTCGCACCGTTCATGGTGATTTCCTCTCTTTGTCTGTGCCAGACATCCCCAGGAAGCCAGGATTTCCGGCAGTTTGCTCGCAATGGGGCAGGCGGCAGACATGACGTCTAGTACACTGGGATATATAATATCCCTAAACAGAGAGGATCCTGTTTGTGCATAATGAACAATACAATCCGGGCAAAATCGTCAGTTATAACCAAAGAAAGGGGTTGACATCCCGGAGTGGAGGGAAAGCAAGTGGGCACAATGGCCAAAACGCGGCCCCAGGCGGATGGCAACTGTACAGGGAAGTAGGAAGGGTGGGATTCGAACCCACACGAGGATTTGCCCCGACGGATTTTAAGTCCGCTGCGTCTACCGTTCCGCCACCTTCCCCCGTCTGCGCGATTGTAGTGGCCGGGGCGTGTACTGTCAAGGATTCCAGGTCCGCCGACTTATTCCTGTGCCACCTCTTGCCACAGGGCTATATTGTCCAGATGCTGTTCATAGGTAGTGGCAAACAGGTGGGTACCGCTGCGGTCCGGATTGACGACAAAGTACAGATAGTCATGGGTTTCGGGGTAGAGGATCGCCTGAATGGCGGCCAGGCCGGGATTGGCAATCGGTCCGGGGGGCAATCCCGGCTCCCGGTAGGTATTGTACCGGCTCGGCGTCTGGAAGTCCGCGGTGGTGAGCTGTGTCCGCCACCAGGTTTGGGTTCCGGCGTCATACCCGAGAGCGTACTGCAGGGTGGCATCGATTTGCAGATGCATATTCTGGGCGAGGCGGTTGATCAGTACCCCGGCAATCCGGGGCATTTCCGCCTGCTGGTAGGTTTCCCTTTCGATGAGGCTGGCCAGGATCAGCACCTCATACAGCGTAAAGGACACCGCCCCCTGTGTACGAGCTTCCCTGTAGCGTGGGAGTACCTGGGCCTGGAATTGCTCCAGCTGGGCCCGCACAAGGCTGTGGGCCTGATCGCCTTCGTCCGGCACGAAATAGGTGTCAGGAAACAGAAAGCCTTCCAGGGACTGGAGCGGAGGATTCGTATCCAGAAAGGGAAAGCGCTGGGCCCAGAGGGTGATCATCTCGGGATCCTGCACCAGGGCCAGAAACCGGGTCTCCCGCCCCAGGCCGTGATCTTCCTGGCGACGTGCCAGTTCTTCCAGGCGCAATCCCTCCGGCAACGTCACGCGGGTGTGCAGGGGCCGGTCCTGTTGCAGTTCACGGGCCAGATCGGGGATGGTCATACCCGCGCTGAGCTGATAGACTCCGGCCTTCAGTCTTGTGTCCAAAGCCATCACCTGGACATAGGCTTCAAACAGGTCGGGGTCGGCAATGAGATTGTGATCCGCCAAGGCCTGGGCAATGGTTTGGGCGCTCTGGCCGCGCTCTACCGTAAATTCCTGGTATGGGGCATGGGGACGCAGGGGCTGATGCAGTGCGTCCTCATGCCGTACCAGATAGCGTTCGGGGGAGGCACGAAAGCAGGCTGCCACTGTCAGGCCAACCAGGATCAGACAGCAGGGAAGCAACCAGCGGAGGCAGGGCATCGTGTGGCGCAGGCAGGTGGAAGGCCGCCGGATCAGGCCCCCGGAGACGATGGCCGGCGAAACGCGGGGTCGCGCTCGTACAGACACTTCAGACCGGTAGCCAAATCTACGCGCGGCTGAAACTGCAACAGGTCCTGGGCCCGGGTGATGTTGGCGACCAGGCGGGCCGTACCCGGTGTGGCCTCCCCATTGTGCAGCACGTTCGGCGGCAACTGGACCGTGGTGCCAATCTCCGCTACCAGTTCATTTATGGACACCTCACGACCACTGCCAATATTGATGATGGCGCCATTGGCAGCCGGAGACGTGGCGGCGGCGACCAGGGCATCCACTACATCGTCCACATACACAAAGTCCCGGGTTTGCTGGCCGTCGCCAAACACCACTACCGAACGGCGGTTGAGTACGTCCTTCATGACACGGGGAATCACCGGGGCATGGGCATGGGGTATGGCCTGGTAGGGGCCATAGGCATTGAAAATCCGCAGGACCACGGCCTCAAAGTGGTTGAGATGCGACATCGCAAACAGATAATTCTCGGCGGCGACCTTGGATACGGCGTAGGGTATGCGGGGGGCCAGGACCACGTTTTCGGTTACGGGCTGTTCCGTCTGGTTGCCATACACTGTGGCACTGCTGGTCAGTACCACGCGTTGCACCCCTATGTCCCGACAGGCTTCCAGCAGAGTCACGGTGCCCCCCACATTCACCCGGTTGTATTCCCGTGGGTAGTGGGTGGACGCGGGCACACTGACCAGGGCGGCCAGATGAAATACGACATCCACATCCTGCAGCAGCGACCAGAGACATGGGATGTCATTCACGTCTCCCTGGTGCAGGAGAATGCCAGGGGCCAGATAATCGGGCTGGCCACTGCTCAGATCGTCCAGAACCCGGACCTGCCAGCCCTGTTCATGCAGGCGATTGGCCAGATGGGTTCCGAGAAAGCCGGCGCCGCCAGTGATCAGAGTTTGCATGATGAAGGCGTTTGTGTTCCATACTTACGGACAGGACCAAAAGGGGCAATGGACTGTGTATCGCCTGTTGCCACAGAGCACTTTGACCGGTTAATCATAAAACAACCCTGGCCCTGACGTGGCTATCGGCATGGTGGTTTGCGCCAATTCCCCAATCTCTCCTGAGCGCCCATGTCTGTCCTGATCTCCGGCATGTCCGGTTTCATTGGTTCGCACCTGGCCCCGGCTCTGGTGGCCTCGGGGGCCGGGCCGATCTATGGCACGCGGCGGTACCGTCCCGACAGGCTACCGGATCCCCCGGGGCTGCACTGGTTGCAGGGGGATCTGCAGAACGCCGCGTGGGTGACGGACCGTGTATGCCAGATCCAGCCCCGCCAATGCTTCCATTTGGCGGCACAGAGCAATGAAAGGCACAGCTGGACCGATCCCTGGCACACGTATGCCGCGAATCTGCAAATCCAGCTCAACGTGCTGGAAGCTCTCAGGCAGCACAGCGATCAGTGCCGGATCCTGATTGCGTCCAGCAGTGCCGTTTATGGCTTCATGCAGGGGGACCGGATTAATGAGACCCATCCACTGCAGCCGGTTTCTCCCTACGGCGTGAGCAAGGCGGCCCAGGATCTGATGGGGCGCCAATATGCCCAGACGGGTCCGCTGCCCATAGTGATATCCCGCACGTTCAACATCATTGGCCCGGGCCAGTCATCCCAGTACGCGCTCAGTTCGTTTGCCTGCCAGATCGCCATGGCGGAAGCCGGCCGGCAGGAGCCTGTCCTGGCTGTGGGCAATCTGGACGTGACCCGTGACTTTCTGGATGTACGGGATCTGATCCGGGCCTGGCAGTTGCTGATTACGGAAGGGCAACGCGGGGAAGCCTATAATGTTGCCCGGGGACAGACCCACCGGTTGCGCGACCTGGTGCAACTCCTGTTGCGGCAAGCGCGGGTCTCCATGACAGTCCGGGAAACGCCAGGCCGCATTCGGGCCGGTGACCCGAACGCGCTGTGCGCCAATATCCAGAAACTGCAGGGGCAGCTGGATTGGGCGCCGACCATTCCGCTGGAGCAGACCCTGCAGGACATGCTGGCGTATTGGCGCAAACATCTGGCAGCTTGAGCTTTCCCCTGGTTTCTCGATTCACGCACCCCAAGGAAGACCCATGTCGCAACCAGTGGCGTTAATCACCGGCATTACGGGACAGGATGGCAGCTATCTGGCGGAATTCCTGCTGGCCAAGGGCTATACCGTCGTGGGCATGGCCCGCCGCACCAGTTTTGTCAACCACGAACGCATCGAGCATATCCTGGACCGCATCCACCTCGTACAGGGCGATCTGCTGGATCAATCCAGTCTCATCAACATCATCCGCACCTTCCAGCCTGCCGAAATCTATAATCTGGCCGCCCAGAGTTTCATTCCTGCCAGTTTTGAAGCTCCCGTCCTGACGGGCGAAACCACAGCGCTGGGGGTGACGCGCATGCTGGAAGCAGTACGCACGGTGAATCCGGCTATCCGTTTCTATCAGGCCAGCAGCAGCGAAATGTTTGGCGAGGTACAGGAAACCCCGCAATCGGAACAGACACCCTTCCATCCCCGCAGTCCCTATGGCGTAGCCAAGGTCTATGGGCACTGGATTACCGTCAACTATCGTGAAGCCTACGATCTGTTTGCCTGTTCCGGCATCCTGTTCAATCATGAGAGTCCTCGCCGTGGCCTGGAGTTCGTCACCCGCAAGATCGCCTACAACGTGGCCCGCATCCGGCACGGCCTGATTGACACCCTGCCCATGGGCACCCTGGATACGTCACGCGACTGGGGCTATGCCCCGGATTACGTAGAGGCCATGTGGCTTATGCTGCAACAGGATGCGCCGGATGACTATGTCGTGGCGACAGGCCAGACTCACTTGGTGCGGGAGTTCCTGGAAGCAGCGTTTGCCCTTGTGAATCTGGACTGGCAAAACCATGTGGAACAGGATGAACGGTTCATGCGGAAGGCCGACGTGGATTTCCTGGTAGGTGATCCGTCCAAGGCACACGCCAAGCTGGGCTGGGAACCGTCCGTGGATTTTGGGGGTCTCGTACAGGTCATGGTGGAAGCCGATCTGGAACGGGTGGCCAACGGCCTGAAGTAGGTGGGGTCTGCAGACACGGCAGATGGACGCAGTACCGAGGGAAAGTTCCCGCTCCCGGCAGGTTGGATTGAAACCCGGGGGTGGCTGGCATATAATGCAGGACACTTTGCCGAACCGATTGCTACCTGCGCAAACAGAAAGGTTTGTGCTGCCCGGGAGTTGCATTTTTGTCCATGGCTGAAACCTTGCGCCTGTTTGTCAGTGCCACGGCGGACCTGGAGGCGGAACGCAGTATTGTCGCCACCACGCTGGCCTCTCTGCCTGCCCACAACAAGGTAGAGATTCGG
>CAXXOQ010000036.1:0-21475 GCA_963664185.2 Caldilineaceae bacterium
ACCGAACTCATGGACTACGCCAGTGTGCCCATCATCAATGGCCTGAGCGATCTTTCCCATCCCTGCCAGGCCCTGGCCGACATCTATACGGTCCAGCAGGAACTGGGACGGCTGTCGGGTGTGAAGCTGGCTTTCATCGGGGATGGCGACAACAACGTTTGTACCAGCCTGATGGAAGCCACACAGCTCGTGCAGATGGAAATGAGTGTCATTGCCCCGCCCGGGTATCAACCGGCTCCAGGGCTGGTGGCCACCATGCCCCATGTCACGGTGGCGGACATGAACCAGGTAGATGCGGTGCAGGCCATCCTGCGCGATGTGGATGTACTGTACACCGACGTCTGGATCAGCATGGGCCAGGAGGCCCAGCGGGCCACCCGGTTGCGGGATCTGGCCGCGTATCAGGTTGATGCCGAACTGTTGGGGCTGTGCCACAACCCGGAGATACGGGTGCTCCATTGCCTGCCGGCCCACCGGGGGGAAGAAATCACCGATGACGCCATGGATGGTCCCCACAGCCGTGTGTTCACCCAGGCCCATAACCGTCTGCATGTACAGAAGTCGCTGCTGGCGCACTTGCTGGGTGGTGTCCCACTGCCCGACTGAACCTCTATGGACTGGGCAGTATTCTTCCACGACCTGTATTACACGGATTCAGCGGTCGGGAATCTGCTGGCCAATGTGACCCGCATGCGGGGGCCCGTCAACCTGCTGGATATCGCGTTGCTGTGTGCGTTCCTGTTCATCATTCTGAGCCAGCTGGCGAAGTCCCCCGTGCGGCGCCTGCTCAACGGCATGATGCTGATTCTGGTGCTGCTGTCCGCCGTGACCTCCTTTCAGGGCCTGGCCGCCCTCAACTTTTTCATGGCGAACAGCTACCTGGTGCTGCTGGTCTCGATTCCCATTATCTTCCAGTCTGAAATCCGGGAACTGCTTTCCGAACTCGGCGCCGGGGCCGGTGTCTGGGATCGCCTTTTCCGGGGCCAGCGGCAACCGATGGAGGATCTGGGTTTCGTCAACGAGGTGGTCGACACGGTACGTCACCTGCGCAGCCGCCGCCTGGGCGCCCTGATCGTTCTGCGCGGTCAGGACCGCCTGCCCAATACCCTGAACGATGGCACCGACATTGACGCGTTGTGCACCTCGCAGGTGCTGAGTGCCATATTCGAAAAACGTTCCCTGATCCACGATGGAGCCGTCATTATTGAACAGGGACGCATTCAGAGGGCCAATGTGCTGTTTCAACTGCAGGAAGAAGGAGAGGCCCCGGAGCTTACGGGTACGCGTCATGCGGCGGCCCGGACCATTACCCATCACAATGACGCCCTGTGCATCGTGGTTTCGGAAGAAACAGGCACCATCAGCCTGTCACGGCAAGGCATTCTGGGGATCCTGCAACCGGAAGATCTGGCCACCGAACTGTATCGGCGGCTGGGCCAGCGGGTAGCGGTGGGTACGGACCTGCACCGATGACCCTGCCTGTGGCCCCGACCATCAAGCCGCCCAACATCTGGATCCGGCGAACCCAACGTCTGCTGGTCGCATTGCTGGCTGCCATGTTCCTCTGGCTGTCCATCATCAACCGGCAGGATCCCATGCTGGTCCGCACTGTGGACAATATCCCTGTGCCCTGCCCGGAACTGCAGGGCACCAATCTGATCTGCAATCCCATTGAGGAAACCCTGCAGGCGGAACTGCGGGCACCGCAAAGTGTCTGGGACGATTTGTCCCCCCCCTGGCATCGCTATCTGACCGTTACCCTGACGCCGCGCGACAACGCATCGCCCCTGCAGGCCGGTGCTCCCCACTTCCTGTGTGAGGTCCACACGTCTTCTTCCCAAATGGAGATTCTTGCCTACCGGCTCCAGGCCGCAGCGCCCGGTTCCCCCTGCGGCCTGGATGTGTCCCTGCAGGCCCCCATCGACGAAGACAGTATAGAGAACGAGGGCGCGCTGACCGACAACGTACTCATGCCGGTGACCCTGGAACGCGTCGGTGAAATACCGGACGGCTTCGTCCTGGAAAGCCTGGTCCTGGACGAGCGCTACGTGGATGTGCAGGGTCCGCCGGAACAACTGGATCGGATGCGCAAGGCCCAGGTGTTTCTCCCCTTCTATTCCTACATTTTCAGCGCCAATGCCGGGCATTTCACCATGCCCCTCCCGGTCCAGGTTCTGGACCGGGAAGGCAATGCCCTGACCGGGCTGGAACTCGTGCCGGACACGGTTGTCGTGTCCCTGCAATATTCGGCCCTCCCCAACACCCGCCGGGTGAGTGTGGTACCGTCCCCGGCCGTGACCGTACCCAGTGGCTATGTGCTTGAGGCCATCCACAGCGATCCGGAATATGTAACATTGCAGGGCCCTGCGGATCTGCTGGAACTGGTAGGGGATCCCATGCCGGTACAGAGCGAGTCCCCCATTGAACCCCCGGTGCGCACCAACTCGTTCATCGCCCCCCTGATCCTCCCTGAAGGCATCACGGCCAATGTGGAGGCAGTCACCTTCACGCTGGAAGTGACCCATGTCATTCTGGACAATACCCAGCGCGCCGTCGCCATGTGCGAAGTGGAGGATCCGGATCTGATCTACGATTTCGCGCCTATCTTCCTGCATCTGCGGGGTCCCTACGAAGCCTTCAACCTGCTGTATGCCATGGCAGCGGACGGGGAGTTTGACTGGGTCGTCCTGTACGACTGTCCCGCCGCGGAGGGATCCTATGATTTGGCACCCACCCGGTTCATCTTCCGCCACGAGGATGTGGAAGCTTCGGACCAAATCACCAAGATTAGCCACGACCCGCCTCTCATGCAGCTCACGGTCAAGCGCAAGACATCCCTGGATCCCTAGCCCTCCACATACACAGGATCCCATCTCCGGAGGTACATCTCATGCCCAAATCCCTTGTCGCCCTGGTGGGACGGCCGAATGTAGGCAAATCGACGCTTTTCAATCGCCTTACCGGCCAGCGGACCGCCATTGTCGAGGATATGCCCGGCACAACCCGGGATCGCCTCTACGGCAATTCGGAATGGCAGGGCCGGGAATTTGGCCTGGTTGACACCGGCGGCATCTGGTTCCAGGCAACGCCTGCCACCCATGTCCCGGCGGACCAGAGGCATGATTCCCCTGACTTCGCCGGCGCCATCTTTGAGCAGGCCGCCATTGCGCTGGAAGAAGCCGATGTGGTCCTGTTTCTTACCGATGTCAAGGAAGGCCTGCTGCCGGCGGACTGGGAGGTGGCCCGGATCCTGCAGCGCAGTGCCAAACCCGTCCGGGTGGTAGTCAACAAGGCGGAAACGGATGCCCGCATTCTGGATGCATCGGAGTTCTGGCAGCTGGGCCTGGGGGAGCCTTTTGCCATCAGTGCCCTGCACGGTGACGGCGTAGCGGAACTCCTGGATGACCTGCTTCCTTTTCTGGGCCCGCAGCACCCGGAAGCGGGGGCGGCGGATGCCGTGCAAATCGCGCTGGTGGGACGCCCCAATGTGGGGAAGAGCAGCCTGCTGAACACGCTGATTCAGGAGGAACGGGCCATCACCAGCGCGATTCCGGGCACAACCCGGGATCCCATTGATACCGACATTACCTACTACGGGCAGAAAATCACCCTGATTGACACGGCCGGCATCCGCCGCCGCGGCCGTGTGGAGCGGGGCATCGAAAAGTACAGTGTGCTGCGCAGTGCCCGCAGCATCGACCGGGCCCAGGTGGCCCTGCTGCTGCTGGATGCCACCACCGGGATAACGGCACAGGATGCGCACATTGCCGGCATGATCGAGGAGCGCAAGACCGGGGTTGTGCTGCTGGTCAACAAATGGGATGCCATTGCCAAGAACGAACGCACGATGCTGGAGTTCGAGGCGCAGGTGCGATCCGATCTCAAATTCCTGCCCTATGCGCCGATCGTGTTCATCAGTGCCCTGGAAGGGCAGCGGGTGCATCACATCCTGCCCCTGGCCCTGGAAATCCAGGCCGCCCGTACGTCCCGCATTGCCACCGGCCCCCTGAACCAGTTGCTGCAGGATGCCTATTTCCGGGGTGCGCCCCCGTCCCGGAATGGTCAGCCCCTGCGGCTTTATTACGGTACCCAGGTGGATGTGGCGCCTCCCTCCTTCGTCATCTTCGTCAACAACAGCAAGCTGGTGCATTTCTCCTATGCCCGTTATATCGAGAATGCCATTCGGCGGGAATACGCCTATCCTGGCACGCCTATCTCGCTGAATTTCCGCACCCGCACGCGGACATGAACGGACGTCAGCCACAGTGGGGCCGAGGCCAGCCCCAGCACTTGGGCCATGGCCGGACCATCTGGCCCAGTTGGGTGAATCCCACCTGAATCTCCTGTCCGCCTCTGCCAGAATTGTGCCTGTGCCCTGCGTCAGAAGCAGCCCTGTATGGACAGTGTTTCTCTTGCGCTCCCGGTCCCTGTGAATTTCCTTTCTTCGCTCTGCCATGAAATTTCTCCGCTGGCGTCTCAAGACCTCCGAAACCATGCTGGTGCTTCTGTTTATCGGTTGCATCGGGTACACCGGAACCCTGGGCTACGGAGCCCTGCGGCAGTATCTGCAGGGCTCCCCCACGTTCGACGGCGAGCGGTCACTGGCCCTGGTGGAAGAGCAATTGTCCTTCGGGCCGCGGCTTACCGGATCCCTGTCCAGCCGTCGCTTCCGGATCTGGCTGAGCGAGTACCTGCGCCTGACGGGATGGCAGGTGTTCTATCATCAGTTCTCCATTGGCGCGGAGGATCCGGTGCAGGGCACCAACGTGATAGCGTTCAAGGGCAACGGTCCGGAAATCCTGATTGGGGCCCACTATGACAGCCGTCTTTGGGCGGATGAGGATCCGGATCCCAAGCGCAGGGAGCGCCCGGTACCCGGGGCCAATGATGGGGCCTCAGGCGTAGCGGTGCTCATGGAACTGGCCCGGGTCCTGGATGTGAACGCTGTCCAGCATACGGTATGCCTGGCCTTCTTTGACGCGGAGGACAACGGACGCATACCGGGATGGCACTGGATCCTGGGCTCAAGTGCCTATGTCCAGGATCTGGATCAGCATGTGGCCTGCGGAGATCCCCAGGCTGTGATCATCGTTGATATGGTGGGAGACCGGAGTCAGGAACTGTTCATCGAGCAAACCGGGCATCAACAGCTGGCCCGGACCATTTGGCAACAGGCCCATGCCCTGGAATACCAGGCCTGGTTCCGTCCCGAACCCGGCTATCGGCTTATTGATGATCACACCCCTTTCCTGAAAGCCGGAATCCCGGCCATCACCGTCATTGATTTTGACTACCCCTACTGGCATACCGTCTCGGACACCCTGGACAAGGTAAGCGCCGCGAGTCTGGCCCGGGTCGGCCACGTCATGGAGACCTGGCTGGAAAACGGTGCCCGTCTGGTGCTGGACAATGAGGATTGACAGGCAACCGCAGCCCATGCATGATCCCCAGAGCCTATCCCGGCCGCCGGGATCCCGGCCGCACCACGGGGCCGCGCCGGGGCCGCAGGCCAGGCGAATTCCCCGTTGCGTTTCGTTATTGCGCTACACTATAGGGGTGTGCTTGCCTGATTGGACGCCATTGAACAGACTTTGTTCAAATTGTGCGGGCACGGCTTGGTAAACCTGAGGAATTTCGTCTTATGAACCCGATTCTGTTGGAGATTGGCAACTTTGCCTTGCATTGGTACGGGCTCCTCATAGTAGGTGGTGCCACGCTTTGTGCCTACTTGAGTACGCTGTGGGCCAAGCGCTCCGGCGGGGATCCGGATCATGTATGGAACCTGCTGGCCTGGTGCCTCATTGTTGGCATCCTGGGGGCTCGCGTCTATCACGTGCTGAGTTCTCCGGCCGATGGCGGCGGGTGGTCCTACTACCGCGAAAACCCCATGGACATCATCAATTTCTGGTCGGGCGGATTTCGCGGCCTGGGTATTTTTGGCGGCCTGATTGGCGGCGTGCTGGCCATTGTGGTCTACAGCTGGATCAGCAAGATCAATGTCCTGCAATACCTGGACTACATCGCCGTGAATGTGCCTCTGGCCCAGGCCGTGGGCCGTTTCGGCAACTTTGTGAACCAGGAACTCTACGGTCCGTCCTCGGATCTGCCCTGGGCCTATCACATCAACCCCAAGTATCCTTGCCAGGTTCCGGACGGGGCCATTGGCCTGTGTGGTGACCCCAACATTACGCAGCAGGCCATTGACTGGTACGCTGCGAACGGGTTTCACCCTACTTTCTTTTACGAGATGGCATGGAATCTCATGTCCGTGGCGGTGATCAACATCCTGTTCCTGAAATTTGGCCATAAACTCCGGTTCGGCGATGGCGTACTCATGCTGTTTATCTTCTACCCGGTAGGCCGTTTCCTCGTGGAATTTCTGCGGCCCGACGCCTGGATGCTGGGATCCGCCCTGGCGGCAGCCCAGTGGTTTGCCCTGATCAGCGTCGTCATTTGTGTGGCCCTGTTGCTGTACCGCCATGTCGACTGGGCCGGGTATCCCGCAGCCCGGGACTCGTGGGTGGGTATGAGCCATCCCGAAAAGGTAAGGCCAGAAGCCTGAAGCCGGGGCCGGGGTGTCTCAGGCTATGAGTTCCAGATGTGAATCCAGGACATCCACATCAGGGTGGCGGTCCAGCACGAAATTCAGGACCGCCTGCAGTTGACTTTGCACGTGGCTGTCATTGACCCCTACGCAGGCCACCAGAATTACCCCCCGGCTCAAGACATCCTGGGCCTCTGCCTCGCAAACGGACACATTGAATTTGGTGCGCAGGCGCTGTACGATGGGCACAATCAGGCTGCGTTTCATTTTGAGGCTGAACGTATCGCTCAGATACAGTTCCAGCGTTAACAGGCCGACGGTCATACCCCGCACCTCGTCACCTTGTGTGTGGGCATCTGCCGTTCCCCGGTAGGCCCCGGCGCCCGGTGTGCAAGCTCTGGAGACTGGACCAGCGCCCAGTCGGCAAGCCGACAGGACAACCTGTTGGTTTCTCCCGCTTTGCTGGGGATTCCGATCGGATTTGCCCTTGGTCCGGGGGAATGGCATGCAGACGGAAAATCCGACACGGCACTCGTCATGGACAAGGCCAGCCACTGAAGCAGGAACCACGGGACGATACCACTGCAAGTTGGGGTTCCTTTCGATGTTTCGTCACCAGACAGGCTGTGCCGCAGTGGGCATGGGAGACTATGTGCGTGGGACAGGCGTTGCCACCGTAAGCGAAGCAACAGGATCGACACCCGTTTGCGGCACATCGGCCTCGAAAGGGTGCCCGTTCTGCCATCCCAGTTGCCCTGAGGCACGAAAGCGTTCAAGACGCCGAATCGTAATCTCCGCATAGATGGGATCGATATCAAGCGTAAAGCACCTGCGGTTGAGGATCTCGGATGCAAGCAAGGTCGTACCCGAGTGGGCAAAAAGATCAAGCACCAGATCCTGGGACGTTGAGCTGGCCCGAATTATGCGATCGATGCATTTGATCGGCTTCTGGGCATAGCAGCCGGAGATGTTTTCTTCCATCCGGTAAAATACCTGCTGGATGTCAACCCAGACATTCCCTGCCCGAATCGTATCCGAGCGACTCCTTGCAAGATTTTCTGTCTGCTTCCCCTTGACTTCCCTGTAGTAGCCGCGCAGGATCTTCGGAATGTCGGTGTATTCCGCGTCTACGTTGAAACCTGGCTTGCCCCTGGTGTAGTAAAGCAACTCCTGACGGACGGCCATCCAGTTCTTTTGCGTACCGTACCCGCGTTGGTTCCTCATGGTTATCAGACTGCGAGGCTTAAACGGTTGATCGCGCATCATGAGCATGAAATCCGGCAAGGGCTGGAAACCGTGGTTCTGGTCGGCCCCAAGCCAGACATAGAGGGACGCATCGGGAGTCAGCACGGCATCCGTGTTGGCGACCCACCGTTGACACCAGGCGATGAATTCTGCTATGGATCGCCGTTTGAAGGCGGCAAGATTATAGGGCGGATCGTGAATGGCCAGTTGGGCCCTCTCCCCCGCCATGATGTCCTCTATGTCCTGGCGATTGGCCGCATCCAGACACCCTACACGGTGGCCCCGCATACTGTCGGTCCAAATTTCACCCGCTTGAAGACGACAATAGGGAAGCAATTCATGCCGCACGTCTGGTAACCTGTCAAGTCTGGGCAGGGGGTTATTCTTCATCCGCCAATTCCGCTTATCGCCGCCCGTGTTGCTGGTGTCACGTACGATTAGTCTAGCACGTCGGGAGTGAAGTCAAGGGTTGGTACCGAATCGGGACACAGGGCCGTCGCAACGTCACGATGCAAGGTCGTCCCGGCGCAATCATGCCATGGGATCGTCGCATAGAGTGCAATCCGTGCGCAGGTCGGGTCCCAATACAGGCAAGCAGACATCGGTGTCTGGCTTGGCTCCGGACTTTCCGATGGTGCTGCCCCCGGAGACAGCACCGGTTCCTATTTCAGGCTGGTCCATTGGTCATGGGCATACCGCGTGCGGATCAGGTGTGCAGCGGCTTCCATTTCGGCAGGCCTGTAGGAATCCTCCATCCAATCCAGGGCCAGGCCGTGCGCGAATCCCCGCACCATGGATGCAGCCACATCCTCCCAGCCCGGGGCATCCGCATCCGGTGCGTTGGTTGACAGCTCCTGTGTCACCGTAGTAGCCGTGGTCTGCAGTTTCCGGTCGAGATGTGTCCTGGCCGTCGCATCCAGATTCAGGAAAGGCAACAGTTCCGAGGCATGACCGGCCAGCGGCAGGCTGCCATGTTGCAGGACATACCCGGCGCGCCGGCACTGCGCACTGCCGATCAGCTTGCGGCCGCCCACCGTGATTTCATATGCACTCGGCACTTCCATGCAGGCCGCAGACACCGGTGTCCGCACGCGACGGGCTGGCTGCAGCGTGTCCGCCTCCAGCGTGAGCAAGTGCAAGGTTGCCACCAGGCCTGCACTCAGGTGGCGATAGGATTCCAGTACCCCCCGTTGGGCAATAGCGTGTGCCTGGGGCAACATTACGGCATACGTGACTTCCTCGGCGTGCAGCAGGGCCCGGCCCCCCGTCAACCGCCGTACCAACTCCACCCCTGCCTCCTGCAAAGTCTGGTGGTTGACATCCCCCATGGGCTGGAAGCGGCCAATACTGACACAAGGGGGAGTCCAGCCATACAGGCGCAGCGTGGGCGGACTCTGCCCTGCCGCCACGTCCATGGCCAAGACCTCATCAATAGCCATATTGGCCGCCCCGCTCCGAGGCGTCCGGTCTACGATCAGGCGCCAGGGCGATCCGGATGCACCCATCAACTGCCGACCGGCTCACGGGCCAGCAACGTGGTCTGGACCACTTCCACAGGATGACCATCCACCTGGAATGCCGCCTGTGGTGTCACGTACCGGCGATTGACCACGGCCAACCCGCTATACCGTCCCGTGTCGGATGCGAACGCCTGACTGGTGACCTTGCCGGCATTGGCCTTGCCCGCCTTCACGACTGTACCGGGGGGCAAGGGGATGTCAGACGCGAGCCCCACCAGCTGGCGGGTGATCTTGTCATACGTTATCTGCCGGGCAATGATTTCCTGGCCCGGATAACATCCCTTGCCTTCCGCACACAGCCATGCCAGTCCCACTTCAAGCGGATTGAAGTCGGCCGTGAATTCCGTATGGAAGCCACCCCGTCCGGCACCGATACGCAACCAGTGGTAGGCATGCCAGTCCTGCATCAGCACCCCATGCGCCTGCTGCAGGGCATGCAGGACCTGGGCTGCTCTTGCGGCCGGAACCATCAGGCTATAGCCAGGCAGCTCCAGGGCATCATGGTACACACAGATCAGTTCCCCGGCCCGGGCCGTCGCGCCTTCGCGGTGTTCCAGGCCCTCAAACCCCAGCAGGGACAGGACCCGGTCAGCACCGGTCCCATGCAGTTGCACACATTGCCACTGCGCGCTGACATCGGTGATGGTGACCTGATCCATGAAGAAAAGGTTGCCCTGCAGGGCCATCCGGAGCGCTTCCACTTCACCGGGTGGGGCGGACAGCCAATAGCCATGTGCATCGGCGATGACAGTGAACACACCGATCAGGCGTCCGGTTCCCGACAGGAGCGCCGTCGTTACGGCGGTGTCCTGATTCAGGAGACGCATGTCATTGGTCGTCATGCGCTGCAGGAAATCCTGGGCATCCTCACCTGTCATCCAGAGCATGCGGGGGCCCCGGTCCGGCCATACCGCCACCCCGGTGGCCCATACCTGGGACAGGGACACTTCGCTTTCGGGACTGATTCGCATAATGCATTACCTCGTACTTGGTCAATGCTGCCGTACCACACTGATGACAGGGGCGCTGGCAGGCAAACGCATCCTGCCCTGCCATCGGTCACCATTCCTTTGCCGGCGTCGGACACGCCATTGCGCGCGATGCCAGATAGGAAGAAGGCCTTTCTGTTACGGCAAAAGGCCGGAGAACGCCTCTTCCCTGCCGCCTTCACAGGCACGGCACGGCATCACCCGGGTGTATCGGCTGCGTGCATTATGGCACATCCGCCGTACCCGGGGTGCGCAAAGCCATACAGGTACTGTGGAGACAATGCTCCCCCAGATAGGCCAACACCATGGCAAACAGGTTGCGGGTTACATCCGACGTTTCCTCCCCTACCTGGAGATAGTGGCTTTCATCGGCAAAGTAATGGGTGCGCACCGGCACCTGGGCGGCTGCCAATGCCTGGGCATATTCATACGACTGTTCAATGGGCACCATCGTATCTTCCAGGGTGTGAATCAGGAAAGTGGGCGGCATGGCCTGGGCCGAGTAGACCGGTGCATACTCCATGAAACTGTCCGGTTTGGCATTGGCCGTGCCCAGCGAGGCCAGAATGTAACCCAGATGCACAGGCCAGTCCAGCTGGCCCGCATAGAAGGCCGCGGCCCCCGTAAACGCATTGCTGATCCCTCCCAGCAGCACCACGGCGACAAAGGGCTGATCGGAAATGCGGATGAGGCCGATTCAACACGGCACTGCCATAGCTCCCGCTTATGGCCAAGGGGGCAGATCCATCGATACGCGGGTCCAGTGCGCCCTGCAACGCAAAATGCAAGGCCAGCCGGGCATCCGCGCCATGCTCCTGTACGTCCCGTCCATAGGCAAAGAGAGGCGACATGGCAACCACGGCGAAACCCTGACTGGCAAAGGCGACGCTGATATCCTCCCAGATCAGGCTATGGCCCGGATAGATGGCAACCAGCAGGGGAAAGGAAGCGGTGTCTGACGCTGCATCCTCGGGCAGGTATACATACAGGGTGTCATTGACTTCCTCATTGCGCCGGAAGGACCAATGCTGCACCTGAGCCTGCGCACCCTCCGGGAAGGGGGATGTCTGGGTATAGGCTTCCAGCGGTGTAAGCTCATGGGTGACTGCGGCATCCGCGCCCAGGGGCTCCCCCTGCGAAGATTTCATCAGGATGTCAGGCACGGCCACCGTGATCCCATTGGCCACCACCACAGCCTGCGGCAAACCCAGGAAATTGCGCAATACCTCATTCTCCAAACCTTCCGCCACCACGATAGGGACATAGCGGCCTGGGGGCAGACCCGTGAGATGGTATTGGCCGCGGGCATCGGTCCATGTGACGTGCGGCGTGCCTTCGGGTTCGGCTACCAGTACGGTGGCCTGATCCACCGGCGTACCCTCGTACAGGACCCGGCCCCGCAAGGCGCCTGTGCCGGGTTCAGAGGCGGGGAAGAGATAGCGTTCGCCATCCGACAGGCCGTACTGCACCAGATTGGTGACCGGTGACATACAGGATGCACACAGGAGCAGACAGCAGGATAGGGCGCAAAGCAGCGCAGGCAGGGGCATGAGAGGTTTCACGGCAAGTCCAGCAGGCACCAGGCAAAACAGCAGAGAACCAGAATAGGGCCGGGATTCCGCATCAGATATACTTTGGCCGGGCCTCAGGCCTGCAGGTGGCAGGACGGATTTTGTGCCATCCCGCAGACTTTGCTACAGGGTCCCGGCAACCTGGAGATGCAGGATCTCCGTGTGGCACTGCCGAGAATTTCCGGTCCGATCCGGGCATTTTCCCCTATCATACAGGAATGCAGACCGGGATGGCGCGATCCGCCCGTGCTGCAATGTCGATTCACACGGTTCTTTTGCCAGGAAAGTAATGCGTCAAGGATATTTTCGCCACCCCACCATTCATCGCGATCAGGTTATCTTCGTTGCGGAAGACGATCTGTGGTCTGTCCATGCCACGGGAGGTACCCCCTCGCGGCTCACCAGCAATCGGGGTGAAATTGAGTTTCCCCTGATTGCACCACAAGGCGATAAAGTGGCCTTTATCGCCCGTGACGAAGGCGTACCGGATGTCCACGTTATGGATACAGCCGGCGGTGGCATCCACCGTCTCACCTACCAGGGCCACAATTTGCGGGTCGTGGCCTGGAGTCCGGACAGCAAGTGGATTTACTACGTCACCAGTGCCCAACAGCCCACCCGGGGCTCGCTGGTTCTCAACCGGGTACAGTGGGAAGACGACCTGCACCAGGTGGAGCAAGTCCAACTGGGCCGGGCCGACGCCATTGGCTTTGGTCCGGAAGGGGGCACCGTACTGGGCCGCAATACCGGGGATCCCGCGCGCTGGAAACGATATCTGGGCGGAACCGCCGGCCAGTTGTGGATCCGTCAGGCGGCGCATGCCGCGTTTGCGCCCCTGCTTCCCGATCTGCCGGGCAATCTGGCTTCTCCGATGTGGGTGTCCACCCCTGATGTCAACCGCATCTTCTTTCTCAGTGATCACGAAGGCATCGGCAATCTGTACAGTTGCCTGCCCGATGGCGGGGATTTGACTCGCCATACGCACCACACCGATTTCTACGCCCGCTTCGCCACTTGGGGGCCAACGGCCGCGGGCGGTGTCCAGATTGTGTACCATGCCGGGGCCGATCTGTACCGCTTTGACTGGAACCGCAACGAAACGGAACCCATCCCCGTTGCCTATGCCTCTCCCGGCGTCCAGCGCAACCGGAAGTTCGTGTCCGCCGCAACCTATCTGGAACAGGCTGCGCTGCATCCCGAGGGCCACTCCCTGGCCCTCACCACCCGCGGCAAGGCGTTTGCCCTGGGCAATCATGAAGGCCCTGTCCTGCAGTTGGGGCACCGCGATGGGATTCGGTATCGGCAGGCGGCCTGGCTGCAGGATGGTGAACAGATGATAGCCGTTACCGATGCGCTGGGGGAAGAGCGGATCATCGTTTTTTCCCCCCACCACTTCCCGTCAGGACGCCACGATCCATGCGGAATTTGACTTCGGTCGGGCCCATAACCTGTATCCCAGCCCTGCTTCCGCCCATGTGGCCCTGGTCAATCACCGTTCAGAACTCTGGATCTACGATCTGGAAACCCGGCACGCCGTCCAGGCGGATCGATCCCCCCATGGCCAGATCGAGCATGTGGCGTGGTCCCCTGACGGTCTCTGGCTGGCCTACGAATATCAGGAAACCCTGCACACGACGCGCCTGCGCCTGTACCGGCGGGAGCAGCCGGCCGGGGAAGACAGCGCAGAGGGCACAGAGGCGGCGGTCCTTGACCTGACCACGCCGGTCCTGCACGACAAGCATCCGGTGTTCGATCCCAAGGGACGCTATCTGTACTTCCTGGGCCACCGCATTTTCAATCCTACCTACGACACACTGCAGTTTGACCTGGCCTTTTCCCGGGGGGTGCGCCCCTATCTCATCACCCTGCAGGCAGACTTGCCCAATCCGTTCCGGCCCCGCACCGGCGAAGACAGTGCGGAGGAAGATGAGGAAAGTAACGCTCCGGATCAGGCAGAGAGCAAGGATCCGAAAAGCGAGGCGGCGGCAGAGGGCGACAAGAACAGGGAGGATGGTGACAAGGACAAGGCACCCAAGCCCATCCAGATCGATCTGGAAGGCATTCAGGATCGTATCCTGCCCTTCCCCGTGCCCGAAAGTCTCTTTGTGTCCCTGGGGGCCGTGGACGACCGCGTGATCTGGCTGGAAGGGGAGGCCCGCCCTACATTGAAAGACCCTTTTGTGGCATCCAGCCAGGCGGGAGGCACATTGCAGGCCTGGATTTTCGCCAAACACAAGCAGGAGGACATTGCCGACAATGTGGAGTGGTTCACCCTTGCTGGCAAGGGCAAGAAGCTGCTGTTTGCCACCGACGAGTCGGGCCTGCGCGTCGTCAGTGCCACCGCCACCGCCGATTCCCTGACCAACGAGGGTCCGGGACGCGTGACCGGCTGGATCGATTTGAATCGGGTGAAGGTATCCATTGCGCCCCAGGCGGAATGGGAGCAGATGTTCCGGGAGGCCTGGCGCCTGCAACGCGATCAGTTCTGGACCCCCGACATGTCCCGAGTGAACTGGCAGGCCGTGTTTGACCGGTACTTCCCCCTGGTCGAACGGGTGGGCAGCCGCCAGGAATTCAGCGATCTCATGTGGGAGATGCAGGGCGAACTGGGTACGAGCCACGCCTACGAGCTGGGAGGCGACTACCGTCCACGCCCCCATTATCCCCTGGGGTCCCTCGGGGCTGCCTTCCGCTGGCAGGAAGCACAGCAGGGCTACGAGGTCATCGACTGGATTGCGGGCGATGTCTGGGAACCCGGCGTGCACTCACCGCTGTGCGAACCCGGTGTGGATATCCAGCGCGGAGACATATTGATCGGCATCAATGGACAGCCCTTGTCCCGTGCCGTGACGCCTGCCACCTTGCTGGTCAATCTGGCCAACCAGGAAGTGCAGCTGACCTTCCTGCCCCGGCCCCGGGATCCGGATGCGCCCGCAGAGGACACTGCCGAGAATCCCAGCGGGGATGAAGTGCGGCACTGTCTGGTACATACCCTCGGCAGCGACACCCGGGCCCACTATCGGACCTGGGTAAACCAGAACCGGGCCTGGGTCCATGAACATTCCCAGGGGCGTATTGGCTATCTGCACATACCCGATATGGGACCTGTCGGGTTTGCCGAATTCCATCGCGGCTTCCTGGGCGAGATCCACCGGGAAGGCCTGGTGGTGGACCTGCGCTTCAATGGTGGCGGGCATGTCAGTGAACTGTTGCTGGAAAAACTGTTGCGCAAACGGGTGGGTTTTGATCTTACGCGCTGGAGCGGCGTGATCCCCTATCCCAGCGAATCCGTGGCCGGTCCCATCGTGGCCCTGACCAACGAGGCCGCCGGCAGTGACGGCGACATCTTCAGCCATTGCTTCAAGCTCATGGGCCTGGGACCGCTGATTGGCAAGCGCACCTGGGGCGGCGTGATTGGCATCTGGCCTCGGCATGCCCTGGTGGATGGCACCATAACCACCCAGCCGGAATTCAGTTTCTGGTTTCGGGATGTGGGCTGGAACGTGGAGAATTACGGTACGGATCCCGACATTGAGGTCGAGATCACGCCGGACGATTACCGTCTGGGCCGCGATCCGCAACTGGAGCGTGCGGTCGCCGAAAGCCTGGCCCTGCTCGCCCAGAATCCGCCCCTGCAGCCGGATTGGGACGAACGGCCGGATCGGTCGCTACCCACGCTTCTGGCCATGCGCCGTCCGGAATCCTGATCCCGAGCGAGGGCACAGCAGACAGATCCTCCCCTGCATTTTCCACAGCACGCTGACCCCGGGAGCGGTCCTCCATGACATCTGACATCCATTTTGACGCAAGCATCCTGGCCGCGGATCCGGAGCGGCGGCAGCCGGTGGTCGAGATCATGAGCGCCGCACTGGCGGCCGTGGATCCCTACGATGCCGTACACCGGGCGGTACAGGTTGAGGGTCCGTGGTTGCGCACCCCGCAGAGCCAGCACAACCTGGACCAGATTGAGAGGATCCTGGTGGTGGGCGCGGGCAAGGCCGGTGCCCCCATGGCCCAGGCGATCGAATCGCTGCTGGGTTCCCGCATTGGGGCCGGTCTCGTCGTGGTCAAGGACGGCCATACGGCCCGTACCCAGCATATTGAATTGGTCGAATCCCGTCATCCTGTGCCCGATGACCGGGGCGTACGGGCGGGGAACCGGATACTGGAAATGGTGGAAACCGCCACCGCGCGGGATCTGGTCATTACCCTGTTGTCGGGAGGTGGTTCCGCCCTGCTGGTAGCGCCCGCCCCTGGCATCACCCTGGCTGACATGCAGCAGATGACCCAGGCCCTGCTGGAGGCGGGCGCCACCATCAACGAAGTCAACTGCCTGCGCAAGCATTGCAGTGCCCTCAAGGGAGGGCAGCTGGCCCGGGCGATCCAGCCGGCGGCCAGCCTGACGCTGGCCGTAAGTGACGTCATTGGCAGTCCCCTGGATGTCATTGCCAGCGGTCCCACGGTTCCCGATTTGAGTACATGGACAGAAGCCTGGGACATCGTCACCCGGTTTCGGCTGCAGCCTGCCTTGCCTCCCGCCATTGTGCAACGCCTGCAGGCGGGCCTGGCAGGCGAGGTGCCCGATACCCCCAAACCTGAGGATCCCGCCTTTGCTGCCACCCACGCCATGGTGATTGCGGACAACCGGACCGCGGCGGAAGCAGCGGCGGCCAGGGCCCAGGCAGCAGGCTTTCATACCCGCATCCTGACCACGTTTCTGGAAGGGGAAGCCCGGGAAGTGGCCAAAGTGGTCACCGGCTTTGGGCATGAAGTCCTGGCCTACAACAATCCTGTGCCGCCCCCTGCCTGCCTTATCTTCGGGGGAGAAACCACCGTCTCCCTGGGACCGGATCATGGGCTGGGGGGCCGGAACCAGGAACTGGCGCTGGCGGCCGGTTTCCTGCTCCAGGACTCCCCACAGCTCCTGATCGCGGCCCTGGCGACAGACGGCACCGACGGCCCTACCGACAGTGCCGGCGCCCTGGCCGACGCCAGCACCATCCGCCGCAGTCAGGCCCTGGGCCTGTCGCCCCGCCACCACCTGGAAATGCATGACGCGTATCCCTGCCTGGAAGGCGCGGGTGACATGCTGCATACGGGCCCCACCTTCACCAATGTCAACGATCTGGTCTTCGTTTTCGTATTTGGTTGAATCCCGCGTCCCTTTGTATCATTTTTCCTGTCCCCCTGCACCCCCGGTCCCACCGTGCGTGCCTGTAATCCTTACTTTCTTCATTCCACCGGCAAGGAGAGCTGTTATGTCTACTGTTACCATCACGATTCGCGGTCAAGGAGCGGTTGAAGTGCCGGCCGGCAAGCGGCTGGTGCTGGCCCTTGTCGACGAAGCCGGCGTAGATCAAATGCATGCCTGTGGCGGCAACTGCAAGTGCACCACCTGTGCCGTCCAGTTTCACGCGGGAGAACCCTCTGCCACCACCGTGGCCGAGAAGGACAAACTGGCCGAGAGAGGTCTCCGTGGCGTGCGGCTCTCCTGCCAGATCCAGGCGCAGGATGGCATGGAAGTGGAGATACTCAACCGTCTGGCAGGTTCCGGCCGTCCCGATCCGGGCAGTCGCCCGGAAGACACCATCCAGCCCGAACCGGAATGGGTAGCGGTATAGGTCATACTGCCCGGAAGGGGCGGTTATCGGATTCACATCGGAATAACCTGGGCTGCAGGTTGCTGAGACTCCCGCGTTGCGCCGAACCCTTCCCGGTCATGCCCAGACGGCCCTTGCCTCTCACGGAAACCAGCATATTCTCACAGCGGTCCCGGGGCATCGCCAGCTGGCATGCATCCGCTGTCTGCTACAATCCCACAAGTGACCATGCCTGAACTGCGCCAGAAAATCATGATCCTGTATCTGTCCAATTCCGCCCTGGACAGCGATGTACGCGGCTGGACCATCTACGACGGCACAGGTCAAACGAATCCGACAACGGGTGACAGTGACACACCCCCCTACAAGACTGGACTGGAAGCCATGCAGGATGGGTGGCGTGTGATCCAGTTCCCCCAGTTGATCCCACCCTATCCGGATCTGGAATACACAACGTCCTATTTCAAATTTGAGTACGTCTTCGAAAAGATGGTGGAGGTGTAACCGCTATGCGTACTGTAGACCCGGCATTGCTGCTGACCACAAACCAGATGGCATCCTTTGCGGCGCGGGGATTCCTGCGTTTTGACCGTCTGGTCCCGGATGCCGTCAACCAGAGGGTCATGGATCTGTTTGCTGCAGGCGCGGTGGCACGTCCCGTGGCCGGCAAACCGCTGTCCGTCACCTACGCGCCCGACTCACCCCTGGGGGAACTGATGCAGTTGCCCGCCATTCAGGGCATAGTGCAAAGCCTGGTCGGTCCCGATCCGCTCTTTGACCACCACGCCATCCATATTCGACAGCCCCAGGAAGGCCGGGCCCAGGGCCTGCATGGCGACAGCATCATCGATACCCGCATGCACTTTGATATCCAGCTGATGTACTTTCCGCATGACATTCCCCTGGAAATGGGCGGTACCCTGTTGCTGCCGGGCAGCCAGTTCCGACGTATCAATGAATCGGACATTGCCCGTTACCAGAACTTCGTGGGACAAATTCCCATGGTGTGCGAAGCCGGTACCGTTTTGGCCCTGCACCACGGGATCTGGCATTGTGGCCGTCGCAACCAGACGGCGCGCACCCGCTACATGTTCAAGATCCGGCTCAATCCCCGGGTACGCCAGTACCGGCTCTGGAATACGGAGGATCTGGAAGCACAAATGGCGGCCAATCCGACAACCAATGCCGAAGCCCGCACTGCATCCCGGGAGTCCCTCTATACCATCCTCTCCCGTACGGAGCCGTGGTACGAATATCCGGTGGGCAGGCTGGAAATGGTGAACCGGGTCAAGTTCTGGCGGTTCCTGACCGGAGATGAGACATTCGACATGAGCTACTGGCTCACGCGCCTGGAAAACGAGCCGGAAAACCTGGCCCTGGCCGCCTGATACGGCATGGCCATGGTAGGGCCAACCGGAAGCCGGTCATCCGATTCAGAACCATCGTTTTGCGCACCACCCGGTGATCGCCGGGCCCATTTCCCATGGTGCGCATGACAGGTGACGGTACTGTGGTCCGTTGGTCTTCCGGGGTATTGGCCTTCGGTTGAACCGGATATCTCCAGATGCCAAACGGATGATTCGGTATAACGCAGTGCCCTCTTCATGCGAAACGCCGCCTGCTTTTCTTCCCTGCGGCGATCCGTATCTGGCCATCACGACATCCCAATTGCCCCTTGTGCGATTGTGCAGGATTCCCCACAGGCGCAGAAGTCATCCGCCCCCGTATGGGACTGGCTGAACCTGTACATCACACACCAAGTAACCTGCACGGAAAACAGAGGGCAAACGATCCATATAGAAATACCCCCTGCCTCACGGAGACAGGGGGTATCCAGTCTGGCCAGGTGGGTGCCTCACAGAGAGGTCCCAGCCAGAGCCTTACATGAGTTTGGAATCTATCCCAGCGTCAGCAAACGTGCCAGGGCCAGGGCGATCGTGGCGGGCTGGATCTGGCCAATCAGATCGCCAGCCAGCGCATTGACATCCCCGCTGCCAGTGGCCATCGCCAACACCAGGGCTTCCAGGGAATCAGCGCTGATATCCTGGAGCAATACGCCGCCCCAAACCTGCTCCAGCGCCGCATCGGAGAACAGGCGCTCTGCCATCTGGGCGGGGACCATGTCACCCATGCCCCCTATGACTACGGCCTGGATCGCCTCAACACGGAGCGCTTCCACGACCATGGCCCGCCACGTGTCATCGGCCAGATCGTCGGCCACCATACTGATGTAACCGTCCACAGACATCATTTCACCCATCATCGCACCCGTGACGATGGAGGCTACGGTGGCCGGCTGCAGATCGTTCAGCACCAGGGGCAGAACCTGTGTCCCGGTGACCAGATCGGACAGTTCACTGGGCAACACAACACACTGGGCCATGCTGGCGAGATCACCGCTGGGCATCACACCTGCGGTGGCCGAGCCGTCCGCCGAGAAGGTGAAGGGATTCAGCTGTACGTCCGCTGTGGCCAAACAGCCGGTCTGGAACGCCTTGGCCACCCCTTTGACCCAACCGGCCACGGGATCGATATTCGCATCTGCGATCTGATCCAGACGTGCCGCGGACAGGGAAGAGCCTTCGGGCAAACCCGCGACCGAATTGACATCCAGACTTACATCCAGATCTTCAATGCCTGAGCCTGCAACGGAAATGGTATAGTCCACTACGTGCTGGCTGGTGGTATACATGGACATGGTGGGTTCGCAGGCGCGTGTGGCCACCGCCAGTGTCGACTGCAGATTCAGGCTGCCGCCATCGGCCCCCACGATGCTTGTGGAACCCGGTACCCAACGCATGCGCGTCGTGCAGGACTCTTCCACTGAGCCACCATAGGCCAACTGATCGTCAATCAGGGCAATCACGTCATTGACATCCACCGCCACATTGATCCGGAAACTCAAGTTGCTCCCGTCCATCATGACGTTATCGATTCCGTCGAAGTTGACTCCCACAGTCCGGTAACCGGCGGGTATATCCATGGAATGGCCCATCTCTGCCGACGCACCGAAGGCAGTGGCTGGCGCTGCCAACATGATCACCGACACCATTACCAACACTATGGGCAACAACAAGGCTCTACGCATTTTGCACTCCTTTGCCATCACAAGAATGATTGTGACTTCCGTCACCAGAATCCGGACCACATACAGCCTCGTCCCGAAGATCCCATCCGGGACGGCCGGCAACAGGCCCGCCGCGACCCGGGTTCATCCAGCTGGATTTGGCTTTCCATGCAGTCCTGAGTCTGGATTATACATCAACACCGGGTTCCCATTTGACCCCATGGCGCCCCAAACAGGGCCTCAAGCGAGCCGGATGGGACCGTGTTGGCTTTGAGTAGGCAAAACGTCAGATTTCTGTCGCCCGGGCGTGGTGCAGCCAACCGTTGGGGTCCTGTCTCCCACGCCGCCTGCCTGTAACACAACCCCGGCGCGCCACGGTGGATCCCTGTGGATTCTTGCCTGGCTGCACGGAAATCCTGGGAGCATTCCGCGGGCCAGGGATCCTGAAGCCCAAAGGGAAGCACAAAGTCCCGCATGACCTTGCCTTCCCGGCAGGGAACAGGGGACGCGGTTTCCCGGGATGTAAAGCAATGTCACGGTTCTGCCCCTTTCCCGCCTATACTGCCTTCGGAACACGACTTCACCTCGCCCGCTTCATGCCTTGCTCCCCATCGGACCGTTAACGTGTATTGCGCCTTCACCCCTCACCGCCTTGCTGTATTGCTGCTGTGCCTGGCCAGTACGGTACTCTCCCAGTGCACGATGCCTCCCGCGCCACCGGATCCTGCCGGAACTCCCCCGGCGGCAGATGTGGTCCCCGCCGCCGGGGAGGTTGCCCGCACAGAAATCAGCGCCGAACCGGCGCCAGGCGTTCCCGCAGGGGCAGAACGCGCGCATGTGGTGCGCATCGTGGACGGCGGCACCATTGACGTTGACCTGGAGGGAAGGGAATACAGAGTCAGATACATCCTGACGGATCCGCCGCAACCGGATGAACCC
>CAXXOQ010000037.1:0-20657 GCA_963664185.2 Caldilineaceae bacterium
GTCGTTCCTTCCTGAAATTGACGGCCGGTGTCACGGCGGCTGGTGCCCTGGCGGCTTGTGTGGCCCCGGAGGCGGCCGGTACGTCGGCCCCGGCGGCGGCAGCGGTGGTCATCAGTTGGGCCCGTCACGGGGCAGAGGGTGACATGGGCACGGAAAACGGTCTGGCCGAACTTTTCCGTGACAAGAATCCGGACATCGAAATTGATCCTATCGTGTTGCCCTGGAGCGATTACAACACGAAGATTCCCATTGACATCGCGGGGGGTACGGCCCCGGATACGTTCGGCTGCCATCCGGCCCTGCTGATTCAGACCTACAACGCCGAGGGTCTGGTGTTGCTGGATGATCGGATTGCCGCGGCGGAACCCGGAATCAACTACGACGACTTCGTGTATCACGGTGACGCCAGTTTCGATGGTTACATTGTCGGACTGCCCCAGAAATCCTGTACCCACCAGCTCCGGTACAACAAGGATCTCTTTGCGGAAGCAGGCCTGCCGCATCCGGGTGAGCTGTACTGGGAGGGCGGTGCCGATGCCTGGAACTTCAATTCCTTCGTGGAAATTGGCAAGCAATTGACCCTGGATCTGGACGATGACGGGGAAACCGATCAGTATTTCTACGCCGGTTCCGGCGGGACCAACATTCTGGCCCTGATCCGCGCGGCGGGCGGTGAAGTCTTCGACGAAATGCTCTCTGCCTGCACCCTGACGGACGAAGGGGCCGTGGCGGGCATTGAATTCATGGGCAGCCTGGTGCTGGAACATGGGATTCAGCCTCCACCGGAATTGATGGTCAATGAATTGGGTATTACGTTCGATACCGGACGCATGGCCATGGCGGGGGGCACGACCTGCGGCAGCGTACGCGCCCTGCGGGAGGATCGCCGCCTGCCGTTTGAATGGGACTTTGTGGTGTTGCCGGCAGGCCCCGCGGGCTTCCGCTGCTGGGGGGACACCGATCAGATCGTGGTGGCCGAATCCAGCCCCAATCCGGATGAAGCCTTTGTCTGGACCGCCTACCGCAGCAGTCTGGAAGTTTGGGAAGAAAGCTATGACGCAGGCCTGACGCTGGCTTTCTCCGACGGACCTACCCGCTGGTCGGTTTTTGATTCCCCGGCCTACACGGAACCGCTGGGCGAACTCGACATCGAAATGATCAAGGAAGGGTACCGCAATACGATACCCAACCCGTTCGTGCCCCGCAGCCGGGAGCCCTATCGGGTACTGTTCACCATTATCCCCACGGAAATCAACAATGTCCTGCGGGGCACCAAGACCCCGCAGGAGGCTGCCGACACCATGTGCAGCCTGATCGAGAGTGAGATTCTGACGCAGTAAACAGTTGTAAACCTCCTTGCTGCCAGCCGCGTGGGATTCCCGGGAAACCGGAATCCCACGCTGTCCTGGCTCTATACCCTTCGGGCCGTGGCCATGATCAAGAACAAGCTGTACTGGCGGCGCACATGGGAAGGGTATCTTTTCATTTCCCCCTGGATCATCGGCTTCAGCGTCTTCACGGCGGGGGCCCTGCTGGGCTCCTTCAGCATCAGCCTGATGCGCTGGGACATCGTCGGGGATCCCTACTTCCTGGGCCCGGCCAACTATACCAAGATGCTGGGGGATCAGTTCTTCTGGAAATCGCTGCGGGTCACGTTCTACTATCTGCTCAACGTCCCCATGAACCTGGTCCTGGGGCTGCTGGTGGCCCTGCTCCTGAACCAGAAGATTCGCGGCCTGGGTTTCTTTCGCACCGTCTTTTACCTGCCCAGCGTGACGGCCGGCGTGGCCGTCTCGCTGTTGTGGCTCTGGATTTTCAATCCCCGGTTTGGCGTGATCAACGTTTTGCTGGACCTGGTGGGGATCAAGGGACCCGGCTGGCTGGGCAGTGAGACCTGGGCCTTGCCCGCCCTCATCATCATGAGTGTCTGGGGCGTGGGGGGCAGCATGCTGATTTACCTGGCGGCCCTGCAGGGCATTCCCACCGCCCTGTACGAGGCGGCCACCATTGACGGCGCCAACCAGTGGAGCAAGTTTATCCACATTACCATTCCCATGATCAGCCCGGTCCTGCTGCTGAACCTCATCATGGGCATCATCGGCTCGTTCCAGGTCTTTACCCAGGCCTTCGTCATGACGAACGGCGGCCCCAATTACGCCACCCTGTTCTATGTGCTGTACCTGTACCAGCACGCCTTCCAGTGGTTCAACATGGGCTACGCCTCGGCCCTGGCGTGGGTACTCTTTGTCATCATCATGCTATGCACTTTCCTGATCCTGAAAATGTCCCGCGACTGGGTCTATTATGAGGAATGAACGGACGGGCTCACGGGCCGGAGATGCGGTATGACCGTCAAGACCAACACCCCGGCAGTCCCGGTGGCGGCGGCCCGGGGCAACTGGGCCTTGCAGGATGCCCTGCACAAGGCCCTTGTGTACGTGCTGCTGACCCTGGGCAGCATTCTGGTCATGCTGCCTTTCTTCTGGATGATTACCACCTCCCTCAAGCAGCCCGGCACCGAATTCACCTTCCCGATTGAATGGCTGCCCAATCCGCCGCGCTGGAAGAACTACGCGGAAGGCTGGACGGTGTTGCCGTTTACGCGCTGGCTGTTCAATTCCCTGTTCGTCTCGGTCGTGGCCATTGCGGGATCCGTGTTTTCCAGCGCGATTGTCGGTTTCGGCTTTGCCCGCATCCGCTTCCCGGGGCGGGATGCCCTGTTTCTGCTGGTCCTGTCCACGATGATGCTGCCCTATCCTTCCGTCATCGTGCCGCTGTTCCTCCTCTTCAAGTCCCTGAACTGGATCGACACCTACCTGCCGTTGACCGTCCCCACGTTCTTTGGGGCCAACGCCTTTTTCATCTTTCTGCTGCGCCAGTTCTTCAAGACCATTCCCCTGGACCTGGATGATGCGGCCCGGGTTGACGGCGGCAATACCTTTACCGTTTTCCTGCGTGTCTGTCTACCCCTGATCCGTCCCGCCCTGGGGATCATTTTCGTGTTTTCGTTCATGCACAACTGGAATGATTTCCTGGGACCGCTGATCTTCCTCTCCGACAATGACAAATACACGCTGGCGCTGGGACTGCGCTTTTTCCAGGGCCAGTACAGGATTGAATGGGCCTTGCTCATGGCCGTTTCCCTGCTGGTGCTGATGCCCAACATTGCCCTGTTCTTCATTGCCCAGAAATACTACATTCAGGGCATCGTCGTGAGCGGTGTGAAGGGTTGAGCTGCCGCAGGGGACGTTGCGGTTGATGCCCCACACCCGGCAGCAGCGTTTGCGGCCACCATTGCTGATGCCCTGCCTGGAGCAGGCGTTGCTCCATAGTGCCAAAACCTGGGTGCCTTGATTGGATCAACCCCAGAAGGCCAGATCGAGCAGACAGCCGTGTATGAAGCCCTGTGGGACAATGCTCCAGCCTGTATGCCTCCTCATGCGGTTGGCACCGCTGGATCCTTTCCTTGAAGCGTGCATGCAGCTTGCAGGGCCAAATCCAGATTCAGGGAAAGCTTGGCAGTTGTCATGACCCAATGATCCGTATCGAATTCGTTTCTGCAGGTGGTGGCACCCGGTAAGGCTGGCGGTCGTCAGGCGACGGGACCGTAGCCCAGATGCCTGGCGTCCCAGAACCGCCGTTTCAAGTCATTGCGTGCTGGGGGCGCAGGGCAGCAGATGCTACTGGTTAGTGCCTTGCTCTTCCCGTTCCGGAGGCCTCCCGGATCGCCGGGCTGAATGCATGGACGCATGGTCAGCACCCCGACTCGGCAGTCACCAATACCCCGGGGAAGAGTCCTGCGCAGGCAGGTAAGCCGCTGCTGGGCCCTATAGGTGAAGAAGACAGTCGTCCAGAACAGGGGTGGGGCCTCCGGGGTGCCCGGTGTAGCCGGGGCACGAGCAGATTTATGCGCTGGTCCTGGGGCCTTGCGCAAGGGACGTTTGGGCGCCGGACTCGGAGGCACTCGGTACGGGCGGGAGGCAGGACGAGCGCCAAGCCCCATGCATCCAGGAAAAGGAGTCAGCGCCCGTTGGCGCGGGACTTTCCTTGCGTGTCCCGTGCCTAGATCCCCCGTTCCGGGTCCTGATTGAAGTACCAGCCATCTTGCGTGGGCCGGTACTTGGCCCCCATCAGGTGCAGGTACTTGCGCACCGTGCGTGGCTTCATGACGATCCCTTTCTCGACCAGGGCCTCAGCCAACTGGGCCACGGTCCAGCTCCGCTGGCAGCACAGCAAGCCTTTCAGGACGTGGCGCACCTGCTGGCGACGCTCCCAGTCGGGCCCCGGGCCCCGCATCTTGTGGCGCAGGGCTTTCAGTCCTTCCTCCTCCCACTGCCGGATCCAGCGCCGCATCGTGGCTTCCTGATACCCCAGGTGCAGGGCCAGCCGGGGCACCGTCATCCCCTGGTCCGAGAGCAGGTACATCTCCACCCGGTCCCGTTCGCGGGGCTTCAGGGTGGGATCGTGGCGCAGTTCGCGCAGGCGCAGGCGTTGGTGGGAGGAGAGGCGTACGTGCAGAGGGGCAGGCATGAAACCACTGGGTACTATGACAGGCATCCAGCCATCTCAGACAATATAGCCGTCATTCTGACATTTGTCCATACGCGGTACCGGTGGTCATCCCAGGCGCCCGCGGGACTGAACCCGCCTGCATGAGTCGCGGGGATAAGGGAATCTGCCCAAGCCCGACCAGTACCACAGGACGAAGACGCCGCCAGATCGTTGCAGGACCGGACGCGGATGAAGACTTGCAATGCCCGGCTCCAGTGACTGACCCATGCCTATTGTGTTCTGAATGCGGCGGCTGGCGGATAGCGGGGAGGATGCCCTGATGGCCTGCCTTATCCTGAATCCGGAAGGGGCTGGTACGGCCGTGTCATGAGGAAACTCTCCTGCTTTTCCCCGATGATGTCCTGTAGGACGCGTGCGTGCTTCCTTGTCTTGCATCAGCCAGACAAGCCAGCACGTAGCCAAGGGCCTATCGCCATGAAACATGTGCATCCCTTACGGAAACACAGAATGCCCCTGATTTTGCAGGATGAGAATGACTTTGCCCTTCTGTGTGGCGGAACCAGACAGGGCCTGTATGTGTGCAGGACCGTTGCAAGCAGGTCAGCACGCGAAACACGCCCGCCATGTCCGAGCCGACATTGTGATGCATTTTCCTGATCGTGGTTGCATCGCAGAAGGCAAATACTGGCAGTCTGTCGCGAAAGCCCTGGCACAGATCGATGAGCGCCCATATGCCTTGGCCGAAATGGGGCAGGGCTATCCGGTCGTAGGCGTAGACCTGAATTGCATGGACCGGAAGGCTATGGAAATGGGTCATGTGACCCTGTACGATCCCGATCCCAAGGATCCCCCTGTCACAATACGGCCTGAGACCGGCAGTCTGTGCCGCAGGCGGGCCTTGTGGTCGGATAATGGATAGCCGGGACAAGCCATCCTGCCGTTTGCCGTCACCCGTGGACGCCTGTCCCGTGGCGGACGCGTGCCGTCCTGGATACCCTTTGGGACTGCCGTTTGCGTGCGGGTTGACGGCAGCGACTGCAGTTGCCAAGAGGCCTGTGAGCGTGTTCGCTCTACTATCTGGCAACGGCCCTGCCCCATCTCCCAACACTGCCTGTTCCTCCATGCCGCATGGATTTGACGGATGTGTGAGGCCCTGATCCCTGGACTTGCGGTCGGCCTCTGTATCGGCAGTGTTTTGACACCGGGACAGGCCATGCGTACAATCTTGTCTGCCGGATTGATCTTCCCCAAGTGCATTCCCTACGGAGCCGAGAGAAAGTTACATGCCCAATATCAAGTCCGCAGCCAAACGTGCCAGACAGAATCCCAAGCGCAGACAAGCCAACCGCTTTTATCGGGCCCGTTCCCGCAATGCCGTGCGCCAGGCGCGGATGATGATTGAGGAAAACGATCCAAACGCCCCGGAAAGTGTTCGTCTGGCCACCATTGCTTTGGACAAGGCTGCACGGAAAGGGGCAATGCACTCCAATCATGCCTCCCGACTGAAGTCTCGTTTGGCGCAGCAATTGAATGCCGCCGGCTGATTTTCGCCGGCCGAACACCAGCCTTTTCCCCATCCGTGGGGTGTGACCCAGCTGACTTCCCATAGTCTGTAATACAGGGCTACATGGTCTGCGCGCGCCGGCAAAACCCCTGTCCGCGCCCCCAACGTACCATAGGTGCTAAGGCACCGTGAACGGAGCCGCCCACGCAGGGAACGCACGGGACGGCGGCGGTTCTCGTCTCGTGAACGCGTGGCCTTTCACCGATGAGGCATCCGTATGGTTGCTGTTAAGGACGATTGCCTCCGTAGCCCCGGAGGGTCGTTCGCGGTTCCTGTGAGGCTGCCGGAAACCCGCGTCCGGCCAGTAGGCTGCCCCGGACAGGACAGCCCCTCTGCCCAGAATGAGGTATGGGTACCATAACCATGAGAGACGTGGGTACTTCTCCTGCCTCTGGATCCTGATGCCGTAGTCTTGGCCCGAACTGCCTCTCCCTCCGTACACGAATGTTGTAGCATGGCACAGGAACCCTATGGGCTAAGGTGACACCGGCTCTTCATATCCAGGCAGGTGCATTGATGTCACTTGAGTTGAGCAGTTTCCGGCAAGCGCTGGCCTCTCTCGCGGCCGCGCTGGCACGAAGTGAGGATCAGGACCTGATGCGAGGCTTTGACGAGGCTTTGCAGGCCGTCATTCGGGCCGGTGTCATCAAGAATTTCGAAATCGTCTATGAACTCAGCGGGAAATTCATCAAGCGCTGGCGGGAAATGCACGTCAGCCGCGAAATTGCCGATGGCGTGACACGGCGCGAACTGTTTCGTCTGGGGGCGGAAAATCGCCTGATTGATGATGTGGAGACCTGGATGCACTATCACGTGGCCCGCAACCAGACATCCCATACCTATCGACAGGCTACGGCAAACCGGGTATATGCGATGGCTCCCGGTTTGTTGCTGGATGCGCAACGGTTGTTGCAAAACCTGGAGGTGCGCAATGATTGACCTCAAACCCGACCATCTGGTGACGGTCCAGCGCATCCTCGCGGCGCATATTCCGGATTGTGATGTCGGTGCGTTTGGGTCGCGGGCTACAGGGACCGCCAAACCCTACTCCGACCTGGATCTCGCCGTGATGGGGACGCATCCCCTGGACTGGCGTGTGCTGGGAAGGCTCAGCGAGGCGTTTGCCGAGTCCAACTTGCCGATGCGGGTTGAGATTCTGGACTGGCACGCGATTTCAGCCAGTTTCCGCGAAGTCATCAGACAGGATCTGATCACCATTCGGAAGGGGCATGATGGTTCCTGATGCGGACCCAATGGTCCCCTGGGCGGTCACGGCCGCTGTGTGCGTCGCTATGGTTTGCGGTAAGCGCAAATGTGTGTTTACTCGTGTCCAGGCGGGCACGCCGGGCGGTTTGTGACGCGAACCCGCGCACGTCTGGGGCCTGGAGGACTCTGGGACAGTGTCCTGCCATCCGGGCCGACTGCGCCTGACCGTGCCGACAACCACGTATCGTCCGCCACCGATCCAGCAGGTCCCGGCGCCTGGGGCATGCAGTTGCGCCTGGCGGTTAGCGTTAGGGCACGGGCACGCGGGGGACGCGGTCTGCGATGCGCGTAGCCACATCGTAGGCAATGGTGCCCTCTTCCCGGGCTACATCATCACTCCAGAGGTCCAGACTGTCATCAGTCCCCAAAAGGGTTACCGTATCCCCTTCCTGCACCGATGCTGCCTCCACCTCGGTTATATCCAGAAACGCCTGATCCATACAGACGTTGCCCACGAACGGCACCTTTTGCCCATGCAATAACGCATGCCGCCGGACTGAGTCACATCGCAACAAGCCATCCGCATACCCTACAGGCACGACCGCGATGCGTGCAGGCCGTGAGGCCCGGAAGGCATGATCGTACCCCACCCCCATGCCCGGTGCCAGGGTCCGCAACTGGGCGATACGCGTATGCCAGGTCAGAACGGGAGTGATGGAGGGAGGATACGCGAAAGAGTGAAAATCGGGATGCAAGCCAAACATGACGCCGCCGGTACGCACCATGTCAAGATGGGTGGTCGGGAGGCGCAGGGTGGCCGCGGAATTGGCGCAGTGACACAATGGCGGACGCAAACCTGTGCGCTCCAGAGTCTGGACCAGATGATGAAACTCCTCCCACTGCTGCCAGGCGGGGGCCAGATCCGGCGCATGGGCGGAATGGAAATGCGTAAACAGGCCTTCCACCTGCACAGCCCGGGACAGCCGGGCAAGATCAGACAGCAGGTCGGGAACTGCCGCGGCCGCCAAACCCAGCCGATTCATGCCCGTGTCCACCTTGACGTGGATGCGCAGCGCCTCCTGGGCGGAAGCCGCGAACGCGGACAACGACTGGCATTGGGCCGGGACATGGAGCGTCAGCGCGATATTGTGCCGGGCGGCCGTGGGCCAACTGTGGTCCGGCGTATGGCCCAGGACCAGAATGGGTTTGGTGACGCCTTCCTGGCGCAGGGCGAGCGCCTCGCTGAGCACGGCCACGCCCAGCCATTGCACCTGGTCATGGCGTTGCCAAACCGGGGCCAGGACCCTGAGGCCGTGCCCGTAGGCGTTGGCCTTGACGACCGCCATCAGCCGGGTGGCAGGCTGTAGCCGCTCCGCAAGGGTGCGCAGATTGGTTTCAAGGGCAGACAACCGGATTTCCACCCAGGTGGGTCGCAAGTCTTCCGGTTTTTGACTGTTGGACATGGCATGACCCCAACGCGGCACCCGGTCCAGCCCCTGGGCCGGGTGTCCCATTATGCCGTGTTGCGGTAATGCCCCAGGGTAAACAGGATTACCGCACTGATGGCACAGAAAACGGACGCCAAATGAAATCGGTTGATAGGTTCGTGCAGCAGGATCTGGCCTACGACCAAAGTGGTGGTCAACAGGGCAATGACGGAATAGAGGGCGTAGTAGGACGTGCCAAACCGGGTAAACAGAATATAGAAACCGACCATGGTCATGTAGAGACCCAACCCGCCGGAAGCCGCCCAGCCGGCATTGGCCCGGATCTGTTCTATCAGACTGACGCGGGGCATGAACAGGAGCGAAGCCAGACACAGCACCAGACAGGTGCCCACCATCAGGGTCACAAAGGCAAAGGGGGATTCGCTCGCCGATTTGCGTTGGCTGTAGGCAAACAGGGCATTGCCCAGGGCCCCGAACGTGGCCACAGCAATGGCCAATCCCATGCCCTTCGTGGTCAGGAAAGCCATGCGATCTTGTCGGTTCCCCCTACATCCGGGTCCAGTCAAACAGCACACCAAGGGCGGCCGACCGGTCCGTAGTCAGCATGGTGTAGGCATCCTTGGCTTCGGTCGGCGCGTAGGTGTGAGTCACCAAATCCTGGACATTCATCTGGCCGCGTGCCAGGTAGGTAAAGAAGAGTTCCGAGATCCGCTGGTTGGACCAGGGCGTAAAGTCCGTCGCTTCCTGTGGAGGATGGGAATCATGGGCCCCCACGATGCGCAGACCGCGGGTAATGACAGCAGAAGACAACTGCTGGCCGGAAGGCACACCCGTATCGCCCAGAAGCAGCAGCGTGCCGAATTTGCGGGGCAGGGACAGGGCGGAGGCAAAGACCTGGGGAAAGCCCGTGACATCATAGACCACATCGGCCATCCTGCCTTCGGTGATTTCGGCCAGGTGGGAAGCGGCTTCCCCGGCCGGCATCTGCAATGTATGCGTGGCCCCCGAGATCTCGGACGCGAAGGCCAGGCGCGGTTCCGCCATATCGATGGCAATGACATGGCGGGCGCCCATGAGGCGCGTATACTGCACGACGAGCTGACCCAGGATGCCCAAACCGATCACCGCCACATCGTCCCCCATGGTATGGGCCGCCCGGCGCACACCGTTCTGGACAATCTTGGCCAGGGCGATCCAGGCGGCTTCCTTGGCGGATACCCCTGTGGGTACGGGCGTGACCATAGAGGCGGGCATAACGGCATATTGCCGATGTCCTGCCCGGTAGGCCACAGTCTGGCCCAGTTCATAGCCGGTGACCCCCTCACCCAGGCCGACTACGACGCCCCCGTTGCTGTACCCCGGGTAGAAAGGGTATTGGACCCAATGGTGCCAGTGGGTCCCCGGATCGAAATTGCGCTGATAGCAGATGCACTCGGTGCCTGTGCTGATGAGCGAGACTCGCGTCTCCAGCAACAGTTCGCCGGGCCCGGGTTCCGGCACCGGAAGTCGTTCCAGGGCCAGTTCTTCCTTGCCGGTAAAGGTAATGGTCAGTGAATCCATGGGAGTTACGCGTCCTTTGGCTGGGTGAGGGCGTCAGCCAGAATCTGCATGGTGTGACGTACGGGAATGTCGCTGCCGGCAGCACGCAGGTGGTGCTGGATCTGGGTCAGGCAGCCAATATTGCCGGTGGCCACAACGTCGGCCTGGGTGTCCAGCACCTGCCGGGCCTTCAGGGTGCCCAGTTCCGTAGCTGTCTCGGGCTGTTCAATATTGTAAATGCCGGCCGACCCGCAACAGAATCCCGATGTACCCAGTTCCACCAGATCCAGGCCCTCCACCTGTTCCAGCAGCATCCGCGGTTCAAACGAGATCTTCTGTGCGTGCTGGAGGTGGCAGGCATCGTGATACGTCACGGTTCTGGGCTGGGGCAGCTGCAGGGGGCACAGATCCCCCAATTCGACCAGAAAGCGACTGACGTCCTGCGTAAGATGGGCTACCCGGGTGGCTTCTTCTTCATGGGGGGTATCCTTGAAGAGCAGGGGATACTCATGCATGCCGGAACCGCATCCGGCGGCGTTGGTCAACACCGCGTCCACATCCGGGGGCAGGGACTGGCACAGATTCAGGGCCAGGGCCCGGGCCTTGTCGCCACGGCCGGCGTGCATGTCCAGGGCACCGCAGCATGCTTGCCGCACAGGCGTCAGGACCTCGACCCCATTCGCCAGCAGAACCTGGACCGTAGCCCAATTGATGGCCGGTGCCAGTACAGTCTGGGCGCAGCCTGTTAGCAGGGCTACCCGCGCCCGCACGGGACCTTCCGGCGTCAGGATGCGCGGCAAGGGACGGGCGGCGGGCAGGCGGGCGGGTACCAGTTGGGTCAGCGGCTGCAGGCCTGCAGGCACCGCGCGCTGCAAGGGCCGGGTCAGGATGGCCATCCGCAGCGCCAGCCGCAGGCGACCGGGATAGGGGAGGGTCGAAAGGGCCAGGAACCGCCGCAGGGCATGAAACCGGTCCCGGGCCGGGGGCGTCGTCTGGGCCATGTCCCGAAACGGGGTCAGGAGTTCGCCGTATTCCACACCGGACGGACATGCGGTGACACAGGCCATGCAACCCAGACACTTGTCCACATAGGACATGACCTCGGGTACCGGCAGCTGATCCTCCAGGGCTTCCTTCATCAGGAAGATGCGTCCACGGGGCGAATCCAGTTCCTCGCCCAGTACATGGTAGGTAGGGCAAGCCGGCAAGCAGAAGCCGCAGTGCACACAATTGGAAATCGCCTCGGCCATTTCAGGGCCGGCCGGGGGCGCCTGTGTCAGGTCAATGGCGTGTTTCATGAGGATTCGTCCCCGGCAAAGGGCAACGGGCTGGCAAACCGGTCCTGGGGATCCAGAACCTGTTTGATCCGGGCCAGAAAGGGATGGACCGCATACTCTCCGTACAGGGCAGGGGCTGTGCTGGCGCGCAGGGCCAGACCGCCCAGGCCCTGTTCCCGCAGGATGTCTGTCACCGGTTCCGCCGGGCTGCCATGGAGCCAAAGCAGATTGCCGCCCATACCGTACCTGCGTTGCAGCTGCGTCTGCTCCAGGCGGTATTCCAGATCTGACATGGAACTGGGTACGATGGGCACGCGCCAGACACATTCGGCCCCCGACAGGGACCAGGCATCAAAATTGTCCCAGAGGGTTTGGTCTTTCTCTTCCAGCACGACTTCCGCATCCTCGTCCAGATGCACCGCCAGCCGTTCCAGGCGATCGGGCAGGGCTTCCGGATCGCCCCCCAGGCGGACGTACAGGCGATACGCATCGTCCAGCGGCTGCAGCGGCTGGAGGCAAAGGCCCGATACGTCAAAGGGGCTCCGCGCCACCTGCTGCAGCCACTGGGTGGCCCGGTAGAAATCATCGGTGTCACAGATCAGGGTGCCGTAGGCATGCACCCGGGGAAAGACCTTGAAAGTCATTTCTACCATCAGGGCCAGGCCCCCGAGACTGCCCACCAGCAACTTGGGAATGTCAAACCCGGCAGCATTCTTCACCACCCGGGCACCGGAGTAGAGAAGCTGCCCCTCTCCATCCAGAAAGCGTATGCCCAGGATGAAGTCCCGGATCCCGCCATAGCGCCAGCGTTCCTCACCGCTCAGGCCACAGGCCAGCGTACCCCCCAGCGTAGCGCCTGCGTGTGGGGGAGGACAGAAGGGCAGATATTGGCCTTCGGCGGCCAGCAGGGCCTGCACCTCGGCGATCGGCGTTCCCGCGAAGGCCGTAAAGGTGAATTCGGACGGGTCATATTCAATGATGCCCGACAGATCCCCGGCCGGCAGGGAGATGGCATCCGCCGCCTGGCCGGCCGTCTTGCTGCCTCCGCCCTGAATCCGGACCCGGGAAGAGGTGGTGATCAGTTCGCTGAAATGGCAGATGCAGTCCCGGGCGCGGGCGCTGTAGGCCTCCGGCAATTCCAGGTCCGTAGCCACATGCAGGGGTTCCGGCATGGTGTCGTAGCGGAGCATTTTGCCCTGATTGGCGACACCGGCAGGATCCATGGCCAGGCGCAAATCGTAGAGCAGTTTCAGGTCGCGTCCCTGGTATTGGGAAGGCAGGTAGTCCCGCTTTTCCATGCCTACACCGTGTTCGCCGGTAATGGATCCCCCCATGTCAATGCACATGTGCAGAATCTCACCGGCCAGTTCTTCGGCTTTGTGCAGCGCCCCGTCTTCCCGGCCGTCAAACAGGATCAGCGGGTGCAGATTGCCATCGCCGGCGTGAAAGACATTGGCGACGCGGATGTCGTACTGCTCACCCAGGGCCACGATCTTCTGCAGCGCTTCGCCCAGACGTGACCGGGGCACGACGCCGTCCTGCACAATGTAGTCGGGGCTCAGGCGGCCGACGGCCGAAAAGGCACTCTTCCGTCCTTTCCAGATCCGGGCGCGTTCCGCTTCGGATTTGGCTTCGCGGATTTCGTAGGCGCCGGAATCCTGCAGGAGCGCCGACAGCAGGGCAAAGTCCAGGGCCACCTGCTCCTCCTCGCCCTCCAGTTCCACAATCAGAATCGCGGCCGCATCCCTGGGGTAGCCTGCATTCACACTGACCTCGGCGGCCTCAATCGAGAGGCTGTCCATGATCTCAATGGCCCCCGGAAGCAAGCCACTGGCCACGATCCGGGACACGGCATCCCCGGCGGCCTTTTGCGACGTGTAGGCCGCCAGCACCGTCTTGTACACAGGGACCAGGGGGAGCAGGCGCAAGGTCATTTCCAGCGCCACCCCGAAACGGCCTTCGGAGCCCACGAAGAGACCATGCAGATCCGGACCTATCCCTTCCAGACTGGGACGACCAATCGTCTCCACTTCCCCGGTGGGCAGGACAATCTTCATCTCCAGGACATGATTGCTGGTCATGCCATACTTGAGACAGTGGGCGCCTCCGGAATTGAAGGCCACGTTGCCCCCAATGGTGCAGATAGGCTGGCTGGAAGGATCGGGAGCATAGTACAGGCCATAGCGCCGGACCGCATCGGACACATGCAGGTTGATGACGCCGGGCTCCACCCGGCAAATCCGGTCGTCTGGCCGGATTTCCAGGATCCGGTTCATGCGGTTCAGGGCCAGGACCACCCCCTGTTCATGGGGCATGGAACCACCGGACAGGCTGGTGCCAGACCCGCGGGCCACAAACGGGGTGCCCGTGCGGTGACACCAGCGTACCAGGTCAATGATTTCCTGTTGGGTTTCCACCAGCACCACTGCCAGCGGCCGGGCCCGGAAGGCCGTGAGGCCGTCGGATTCAAACGGTGTGCGATCGGTCTCGGAATGCAATACCCGGGCCGGGCCTACAATCTGTTGCAGACCTGTGATCATGTCGGGTGCGGCGTGGGCCGAAGCCAGGCGCGCACGCTCCTGGACTGCACTCATTGCGTTCCTCCCGGCGTGGGGACCGTGTGGGTATCCTGCACGACATCCAGCACCTGGCAGGCGGTTTCATAGCGGCCAAAGCTGGGCATGAGATAGACCCCCTGCACATAGGGGGCATCCATCAGTTGCAGGAGCAGTTCCTGGGCCATTTGCACCCCGGCCTGGCGTCCCTTCTTGCCGGCCTGCTTCATGCGGGCCAAGGCATCCGCGGTGAGCGTGATGCCGGGTACCTCGTTATGGAGAAAGCTGGCATGCCGGAAACTCTGCAGGGGCAGGATGCCGATCAGCACAGGCGCGGGAATAGGGCCATGCAGGCGTTCGTAGATGCGGGTGAAGGTTGTCCATACCACCGGATCGTAGATGGGCTGCGTCATGATGAAGTGGGCACCGTGGACCAGCTTCCGGGAAAGACGCGTGGCTTCCTCCTCCAGATCGGGCCGGGTCGGATCGCAGGCCACGCTGACCGTGAAGTTGCTCTGCTGGCCCATGGTCTTGCCCAGGAGGTCAAGGCCCTGGTTGAACTGGTGCAGAATCCGGACCAGACCAATGCTGTCCACATCGTAGACCGGCGTACTGGTCTGCATATCCCCGAGGCTGGGGGGATCGCCGGTCAGGGCCAGGATGTTCTTGACCCCGAGGGCGTGGGCACCCAGCAAGTCGGCCTGCAGGCCCATCAGGGAGCGATCCCGGGTGGTAAAGTGCAGGATAGTGTCAATGCCGACCTGCTGCTGGATCAGGGCTGACAGGACCAGAGCACTCATGCGCACCCGGGCCATGGGGCTGTCAGCCACGTTGATGGCATCGGCGCCCCGTTCCCTGGCCAGCCGGGCCCCGGCAATCTGTTTGGCCGGATTCATGCCCCGTGGCGGATCCACCTCCACGCTGACAACGAATTTGCCGGACCGGATCTTCTGCAACAGGCGGGAATCCGGCAATTCTCCGTCTTCCTGTTCCAGGTTGGGGACCTGAAAGCGATGGCCCAGCACTTCATCCTGTTCCTGCACCTGAAGTGTACCGTTCTGCCCTGAGGCACCGGCCAGGTGCGTATCCAGGGCCTGCCGCATGGCCTGGATGTGGGCGGGCGTCGTACCACAGCAACCCCCGATGATCACTGCCCCGGCAGCCAGGAATTCCGGTACCATGGAGGCAAAATACTCTGGCCCCGAGGCATAGATGAAGCGGCCGTCAACCCTGGTGGGCAACCCGGCATTGGGCATGGCCGACAGGAGGGTGCCGGGGCTGGTGCGATGATACGTGTCCATCGCCTTGAGTACATGGGCGGGACCGACGGAACAGTTGACGCCAACCAGTTCGATATCCAGGGCCAGCAGGGACCGCATGGCGGTGGCTGCATCCACCCCAAACTGGCTTTGCCCATCCTCACCGAAGGTCATGCTACCCAGAATGGGCAGATCCGAAAGGTCCCGCACCGCCCGGATGGCCAGCTCCAGTTCCTGCAGGTCCGACATGGTTTCGATACAGAAGAAATCAATGCCCCCTTCCAGGAGGGCGGCAGCCTGGCGGGCAAACACGGACCGGGCCCGGTCCGGGGTAACCGGACCATGGGGTGTCAGGTACTCCCCCAGAGGTCCTATGGATCCACCCAGGAAAAGGCTTTTCCCCGTGGTTTCCCGTACATCCCGTGCGATACGAACCGCAGCGCGATTGATTTCCTCAACCTTGTGGGCCAGACCGTAGGTGCCCAGCTGATGTTCATGGGCACCGAAGGTATGGGTGAGCAGAATGTCAGCCCCTGCTTTGGCATAGGCCAATTGGATGTCACGGATCCAGTCCGGCCGGGAGAGACTCAGTTCCTCCAGGCACTGTTCCAAAACTGCGCCCTGCGACAGTAGCAGGGCACCCATGCCACCATCAGCGAGTAGCGGCTTTTGTCTGAGGGCGGCCAGCAATGGATGCATGATAGGGGTAACGGTCAAGCAGGGACGCAATGATGCATTATAGCAACAGGGACAGATTTCTTCCCTTTGCCGGATGTGGTCCTAAGGGCAACCCGCAAGGGTAGCTACTCAGGTACTTGACCTGGGGTGGTCTGAGATCCCCAAGCCAAATATGCTGGCGGGATCGTGCCTTTCCCCTCTCATGCCTGTTATGGTCCTGGGTTTTTGTCCTGCCATGCCCTCCCGCAAGCACCCGATGACCCAACGGGAGGAGGTGACAGTTTCCTGGCGTGTGCTACAGGCGCATCCCAACCCGATCCTGGTGTACCGTCCGGCGTCCTGGACACAATCTGGCCCTGAGCCTGCAGGCATAATTGACACTACAGTGGTAAATATATGATACAAGGATCAGGCCCTATCCTGACACGGGAGCCACAGCATGTCCTCTGTTCCTCCTACGCTCGCGCCGGACCCCGTGGACCTGGCCCCGACCGCCGGGATGGACCGACGATCCGACCCGGCGGCTGCAGGCGATTGTTATGATTTACCACTGTAGTATTAGATTGCCACGTTGCCTTCCTTACGGATCCGACCGTGCCTTTCACCAACCTTACGGCTGAACAGGTTCTGGGCAGGGCCAAGAATCAGCCGCAAGTCGCCAGCGGCGGAGGTACTGCGCAGTGGGCCGAAAACTCTGCCAGATGGCAGAGCATCACGATGACAACCCGCAAACAGGGCAGGAACCGATGGGCCCCTGATGATGGCTCCCTCGCAGTTGGCGGCCGCCCTGGGGGCCAGCCATCCGGACCCGGGCTGGCCTGAACTTCTGGGGCCTGCAGACCCAAACTTCCCTCATGGCACTCTCTGAACCGTTACCTGCTACCCAGAACATATATACGAGCATAAATTTCTTCGTTCTGTCCGATTCCTGATACCATCTATTTGTTCCGTTTTCCAGTCTTCCGGTGTCCAATCGCGCGATTGGCCAGGTTTTTCTTGCATTGACCACCGTTGGCTGTTTCCATGCCGACTGTCCCTGGCCAGCATGTCAGCCTCTGTATTCATTCAGTTACTGGCAGAATTGGGCTCAAGGATCTGAGCCAGACATGCAGGGACTGCTACAGGAGATTACCTGTCCTCATTGCCGGAATTCCCACTTCAAATCTTGCAGGGCACCGCTGGGAGGCTCCGGGTGAAGACAGCATACATACAAGGAACATCCGTCTATGAATGCCAATAGCCAGACCGGCAACGTCATCTGTTTGAACCCGCCTTCGCCAACCTGCAACGATACAGGGCACTCATGCCCAGGACACCGCACTGGACTGGGGGCCCCATTGTCATGTTGCGTTGCAGCATGTTCTGGCGATACGGGAAAGACGGGATCATCTGCGTGACAGGACTATTCCAGTCAATGGCGATCCGCATCCCTATCCTGAACATTCCGATGATCCCTCTGGCAGACGTTCCGAACCGGATCGCCTAATCCATAACCGAGAACAGATCTTGCCGGCCGAGGTCCAGGGGGATGCGAAGATCCACTGCCTGTCCAAGTGGTTCAGGAATCTGGCACTGTTTCAGCACCTGATTTTGAGCGCCCTTACCCTGTCCTGCCTGGACCGTCAGTACTGTCTCTTGTGCCAAGCCCGGGAATAGGACAACTCCCACCCGTGCCTATCCTCATGTCCAGTCAGGAGGGTTTTGAACAGACGGAGCACCACTTCCTTGCTCTTTGCACTGTGGCAAGGCCTCCCATTCGTCCTGTCTCTGCTACCCGCTATACACTGACCTGAGCACCATTTACATTAGCCCACATTATGTCCACGCCCATCCGCAAGTTTCAGTCTCTTCTGCGTGAATTATTCCAGTTCGATTGCGCTGATCTGGACTTTGGACTCTATCGCATCCTGAATTACAAGCGGGATGTAATCGAGGATTTCATCCGTCAGGATCTGCCCAAGATTATTCAGGACGAACTCCAGCAGAGCCAACTGGCTGATCAGGAAAAGGCCACGGCAGAACTGGAAAAGGTGATTGAACAAATAAATGAAGCCTTTGGATCCGATGTCCTTGACCCGGAAGGCAACTTGCTAGAGCAGTTCCAGGATACGACGGCTGGTAGGAAATATCGGGACCTTCGGCGACGGAGTGCAGGTGACAGAAGCTATCAGGCTCTGGAAACCAGCATCTACAATCATCTGTACGCTTTCTTCAGTCGGTATTACCAGGACGGCGATTTCATCTCAAAGCGGCGTTATTCCCGACAGCACAAATACGTCATACCCTACAACGGCGAAGAGGTCCACCTGCACTGGGCCAACAGTGATCAGTACTACGTCAAGACGACAGAGCATTTTCACGACTACACCTTCACTTCACGCGGCATCACGGTGCATTTCAAACTCGCGAATGCTGATGTGGAACAAGACAATGTGAAGGGGGACCAACGTTTCTTTGTACCGTGCGTTCAGGCGACTGTCTATGATGCAGACACCAGCTGGATTGAAATCCCCTTTGCGTACCGTCCGCTTACCGATCAGGAGAAATCGTCGTTTGGCAGATCCAATGTTCAGGACAGGATCCTGGACGAAGCACGAACTTGCATTCCAGAGCAGCTCTCAACCGCCAGCCCGGCGGTAGCTGCGCTGGAAGCCGAACGCCACCAGAACGCAGAGGGCGAAGCTGTTTCATGTCTGGAATATCACCTGCGGCAGTACACCCGACGCAATACCTCCGATTTCTTCATACACCGGGACCTGCAGGGCTTTCTCTCCCGGGAACTCGATTTCTACCTGAAGAATGAGGTACTGAATCTCGATACCTTGGAGGCTGAAGGCGAACACTTGGCTGAAGGCTGGTTTCAGACCATGCAGGTTATCAGGTTGGTAGGTAGCCCCATCATTGATTTTCTGGACCAGATACAGCGTTTCCAGAAGATGCTGTGGGAAAAGCGCAAGTCCATCACCGAAACCCACTATTGCATTACCGTGGGTACGATTGACGAGAGCCTCTATCCCTGTATCGCCGCCTGTGACGCGCAGTGGGATGAGTGGAAATCCCTCTTTCACATCGGAGAGGAGCAAGCCAGCTTGTTCAATGCGATCCTGAACGAACCCGACCAGCGCATGGGATTCCTGAGGGAACATCCAACGCTGCTTCTGGACACGAAGCATTTCGAACCAGATTTTGTGGATCGTTTGCTGGGTACTTGCGACAACCTGGATGAAATCACAGATGGTCTATTGCTACACAGCGAGAATTTCCAGGCCCTCAACTTGCTCATGTCTCGCTACAAAGACAGTGTGCAGTGCATCTATATCGATCCTCCTTACAATACGGATGCGTCCGCCATCCTGTACAAGAACAATTACAAGGACAGCACATGGCTATCCTTGATGGCTGATCGCCTGTCACTGGCCAAGACGCTTTGTTCCGAAGACGGCATTCTATGTTGTGCTATCGATGATGAAGAGGCATGGCGCCTTCGTGCTCTGTTGCAAGGAACCTTTGAACAGGAACTGGGCATCGCTCCTGTCCGGGCAACTCCTGCCGGGCGCAAGGCAACAGGGCGCTTTTCGCCCTCGCATGAGTATGCTTTCTTCTTTGGAAACAGGGAAGCACAACCCGGCAGTTTACGCAAGACAGCGAAGGAGTTGCAACGCTATCCCTTAAGGGACAAGACGACTGGAGAGCACTATGCCTGGAATAATCTGATTCGACATGGATCCAATGACAAGCGGGAAGATGCCCCCAGAATGTTCTATCCCATTTACGTACGGACAGATGATTCACTTCGTATTCCGGCAATTGGAATGGGAGGAAGAACGCGTAGCCTACAACATTCTGGAGAACCCCAGAAGTGACGAAGTGGCAGTTTGGCCCTGCCGAAGCTACAACGGAAATGTAGTGGAGAAAAACTGGCATCGTGGCTGGGGAACGGATACAACAGGATCCACCGCACGAATATCGTGTGCGCCGCAATCAGGATGAAAGCAATACCAACCACGGAATAAGCATAGATTTCCGCATTCGTCCTGATACTACTGCCATGCCCAAGACATGGTGGGATCAAAAGGAATATGCTGCCGGCAATTATGGTACACGCAGCTTGAAGCACCTGTTTGGTACAAGTCCCTTTCGATTTTCCCAAATCTGTGAGACTGGTTGAAGATTGTCTGCTGGCCTCCACAACCCATGAGCGTGCGATTGTCCTGGATTACTTCGCGGGCTCCGGCACCACCGGACACGCCACTATCAATCTGAACCGCAGAGGACGGGAACCAACGCAAATTTGTCTTGACGGAAATGGGACAGCACTTTGACACCGTTCTCTTGCCGCGCATCAAAAAGGTTGTATTCACCCCTCTGCGTGGAAAGATGGTAAACCCTGATCGTATGGCGACTCCGGAAGAGATCCAGCGGAGTCCGCGCATCATCAAGTATGTACGTCTGGAAAGCTACGAGGATGCTCTCAAACAACATTGAATTCAAGGATGCGTCAGGGCAAACATGCCATGGAGTTTGAGGACTATCGGCTCCGATACATGCTGCAATGGGAGACTCGTTCCAGCGCGACCCTGCTGAACGTCACCCAGCTGGCACAGCCCTTCAGCTACCAG
>CAXXOQ010000038.1:0-1920 GCA_963664185.2 Caldilineaceae bacterium
CTGGATGACATCAAGGAACCTGTCATCCAGGCCCAGATCCAGGCATACATCGACATGGATCGGGTGAACCTTCCGGTGCTGAAGGCGAATCTCACGGAAATCCGTTATACACAGGAGCAGCTGGACGCATTCCAGTCCAAGGCAGGCAGGCCCGTGATCGAGGCATGGATCCGGGACAACCAGGGCAGGTTTGATGCACGCGGGCTGGTAGAGACTGTCTTTGCATCCGTTGGACAGGTGTACAGGTAGGCGCCTCCAGCCATCACAAACTCCCGGCGGGAGCATGACATGACAGGTTCGATGCCTACTCAAGGAAGCCTTCTCCCGTGACCGATTCGTTCGGAGACAGGCTGTCCTGGATCGACCGCGTACTGGGGAGGGTGGAAGGCGGCCTTAACCTGTTGGCTGGCATTCTGGTATTTGCCCTGATGTTTCTGGGTGTAGCCCAGATTATCCTGCGCACGGTTTTCCGGGCACCGATATTCGGCTACATCGACCTGGTCGAGGTCTCGATGGTCGGGTTTGCCGTGCTATCGATCGCGTTCGTGCAGCGCGTGGGCGGACACGTGCGCATGGAGGCGCTGGTCGCGAAACTGAGAGGCCGGTGGCTGTGGCTTGCCGAAGCATTCAATACCTTGCTGGCAGTATTCATCGTGGCTGTGCTGATCCCGTATTCCTGGAATCATTTCATGCGTGCCTTTGAATTCGGGGACAGCACCATCGATATTGAGATCGTGACCTGGCCCGCGAAGCTCGTCGTGCCGTTGGCGCTTGGTCTGTTGCTGGTCCGGCTTCTCGTACAGCTCGCCGGTTACTGGCGCCTGTTTCTGCATCCAGGACTCGTCCCGGTCGCGGTCCCGGTAATCAGGAGTATCGAATCACAGGCCGACGAAGAGATCGGGCGAAGCAGTGAAGGGGCTGTCCGTCAAAACCCGGGCAGGGGAGTGCGCAGGTGATTGCCGGAATCGACAGCTTTTCGATAGGCATCATTGGCGTATGCCTGCTTGTTGTAATGGTCGTGCTCGGCGTGCGCGTGTATATCGCAGCGGCCCTTACGGGTTTTCTTGGCTTGGTGGCGCTGAAGGGGTGGGATGTCGGTGCGGCAATAGCCGGCACCATTCCGCATTCCAAGTCCGTGACGTACCCCTTGTCCGTGCTGCCATTGTTTATCCTGATCGGGTTTCTCGCGTTTCATGCCGGGCTGACCTCGCGCCTGTTCGAGGCCGCACGCCGCTGGGTGGGATGGGTGCCCGGCGGTCTTGCCGTGGCCACGGTATTCGCAAGCGCCGGGTTTGCCGCGGTCTCCGGCGCATCTACGGCAACGGCTGCGGTGTTTTCCCGAATGGCCATCCCCGACATGGTGAAATACCGCTATGACCGGAATTTGACGGCCGGTGTCATTGCGGCAGGGGGTACGCTCGCATCGCTTATTCCGCCTTCTGCCATTCTGGTGATCTACGCCATACTCGTCGAGCAGTCCGTAGGCAAGCTTTTGCTGGCAGGTTTTCTCCCGGGCCTGGTGTCCGTGTTCATCTATGCGTCGCTGATCGTGCTGATGTGCGTGATGCGTCCCGAACGCGGGCGTTCCATCCAGGGGTTCACCTGGCGACAGAGGCTTGAAAGCCTGCCGGGTACGTTTCCGGTATTGCTGGTCGTGGTGGTCATTTTCGGGGCGCTGTACACGGGTTCCGCCACGCCTACCGAGGCAGGCGCCCTGGGTGCCATGATCGTGTTCGCGATCTATGCCTTCCAGGCGTACCGCCAGAAATCCTTCAGGAAGATGGGCGGCAGGCTTCACGAGGCGCTGATGGAGACCGCCAGGCTCACGGTGATGATCTTCTCGCTGATCTGGGGCATTTTCCTGTTCGTGCGGTTCCTGGGATATGCAGGACTTCCGGATGCCTTTGCGGACTGGATCGT
>CAXXOQ010000039.1:0-10940 GCA_963664185.2 Caldilineaceae bacterium
TGGGAGCATTTTCACGGTGTGGGTGCCCGGTGGCCGGAAAAGGATAAGCTGTATCCCCTGTATCATGCTCTCGAGAACCAGGACTATGGGGCCTTTTGCACAGGCTTGTTGCCATTGATAGCGGGGATTCCGGGCGCAAAATTGAAGGAGGAAAGCGACTTTCACATCATTATGGATGTGCTGGCGTATGTTATGCAATTGACTTGCCCGTCGGAAGGCGCGGTATGGGGCGGACGATTTGACCAGGCCCACGAATTTGAAAATCATGTATGCGTGATTGAACTGAAATATAACCGGACGGCGCCGGAAGCCCTGGCGCAGATCAGGACGCGCAGGTACATTGACAAATTCCGTGACCGCGGGGTTCCGATTGTGGGATTGGGTCTGAATTTTGTGAAAGACGAGACGGCTGCATCACCACGAATCGAACATAAAGCCCAGACTTTGTATGATCCCTCTCCTCTGGATCGTTGGTCAATACCTCAAGGTAACCCTTGAGGGCTGTCCCAGGTATTGCACCGGTCAAGGCCAGAATCCAGGTGGCTGCCCATGGTTGCGGGCTATACCGGCACACGGTCATTCCGGGTAGGGCATGATATAGTCAGGAAGACCCCGTGACGGGCGCGTTGGCCACGGGGCACTCGCCTATGCCAGTGATGCCGTAGCGCACCAGGCTTCCCTTGTGTCGTGGCCCTGATGCTGGCAAAGGGATTCCGCCTGACAAAGACTCTGATCCAGGTAGCGTGTGCATCATGAACCTTGAAATCCCCCTGGTGGCACCTTCTACCCTTGAGACGGGACAGATACCCCCGTCCTTCCACATCATGCTCAAGCCCCGAGGGGCGATCTGCAACCTGGATTGCACCTATTGCTACTTTCTGTCCAAGGAACGGATGTATCCGGACAGCGATTTTCGCATGCCCCTGGATATGCTGGAGGAATACACGCGCCAGTACATTGAGGCCCAGAACGTGCCAGACGTTACGTTTGCCTGGCAAGGGGGCGAACCGACCCTGATGGGTCTGGATTATTTCCGGCAGGCTGTTGCCTACCAGCAGAAGTATGGCAAACCGGGCATGCGCATCCAGAATGCCCTGCAGACCAATGGCACCCTGCTGGATGACGAATGGTGTGAATTCTTTCACGAGCACGATTTTCTCATTGGCCTGAGCATGGATGGCCCGCCGGACCTGCATGACAAGTATCGTGTGGACAAGGGCGGTGCCCCTACCCACGCCAAGGTGCTGCAGGCCGCCCGGTTCATGCAAAGGCATCAGGTGGAATTCAATATTCTGACCACGGTGCATGCCGGGAATGCCCGGCATCCCCTGGAGGTATACCGCTACCTGCGCGATGAAGTGGGAACGCAGTTCATGCAGTTCATCCCGATCGTGGAACGGGATAACATGACCGGATACCAGGAAGGATCGGATGTCACGGCCCGCAGTGTGACCTCCCGCCAGTATGGCGATTTTCTCATCGCCATTTTCGAGGATTGGGTGCGCCGTGACGTGGGACGGGTATTTGTCCAGATCTTTGATGTCGCCCTGGCGGCCTGGACAGGCAATCGTCCCGGATTGTGTATCTTTGAGGAGACCTGCGGTTCCGCGCTGGCGATGGAACACAACGGTGATCTCTTTTCGTGTGATCACTATGTGGAACCCCGGTACCTGTTGGGCAACCTGGCGGATCGCACCCTGGTGGAGATGGTGGGCTCCTCCATGCAGAACCAGTTCGGCCAGGCCAAGAAGGACACGCTGCCGCAATACTGTTTGGACTGTGAAGTCCGTTTCGTCTGCAACGGAGGATGTCCCAAGAACCGGTTCATTGCCACGCCGACGGGAGAAGAGGGCCTGAACTACCTGTGTGAAGGGTATCGCGCCTTTTTCAACCACGTACGGCAGCCCATGGAAATCATGGCCATGCTCTTGCGGCAGCGGCGCGCTCCTGCCGAAATCATGGGCATCTACGCCCAACAGGATCAGGCGCAGACCGTGGCACCTGCCGGCAAGATCAACCGCAATGCTCCTTGCCCCTGTGGCAGCGGACGCAAGTACAAGGCATGTTGTGGTCGGCGGCAGGCCAAGTTGCGCCAGATTCGGCCGTAAGGATTCAAGGCCAATTCCCGGAACCGGCCACAGGTTCCGTATAACCCAAGGCAGGCAAGCACCAGAAAGCGATCTGCCACCCCCTACCCTTGGGGCATGCGATTGTCTTGGCTTTTCCGGCACGGCATGGATCTGCCGACTGACGGAGGCCCAGAGGATGGGACAACAGATACTATGCCGGAACCCAATCCGGATTGGGTTCCGGCAAACGGGCAGCGACGCGGGTCCGCCAGGCGAGCAGGCGTTCATGGAGTTCCCGGACCAACTCTGGCTCGTCCGCCGCCAGGTTCCGGGTTTCACCGATGTCTTCCGCCAGGTTGTACAGTTCCAGCTGATCGTCTTCGTAGAATTCAATCAGTTTGTAATCCCCGTGACGTACGGAGGAACCGGGGGTTCCGCCCTGGTTGCCATAGTGGGGATAGTGCCAGTAGAGCGCATCCCGGGCAAGGACGTCGTCCCCGTCCAGCAGTGGGGTCAGATCAACGCCGTCAACGGCGACATGGCTGGCATCAATGCCGGCCAGTGCCATAAAGGTGGGAAACAGATCAATGCTGCAAATAGGCGCCGCACAGGTAGTGCCCGGCGTGATGCGTCCGGGCCAGTGTGCGATCAGGGGCGCCCGCGTGCCTCCCTCATACATCCAGCCCTTGCCTTCGGCCAGAGGTGCGTTGCACGTGGGGGCCCCTTCCGCACTGGACAGGCCGCCATTATCCGAGGTGAAGATTACCAGGGTGTCTTCGGCAATGCCTTCTGTTTCCAGCGTGTCCAGCAGGCGCCCTACGTTTTCGTCCATGCTGTCTACCATCGCCGCATACACAGGATCCGACTGCAAGATGCGCCGGGTTATCCGCTGGTGCTTCTTGTGCTCCATGGGGAAGTATTCACCCTCCACCAGCGCCACCTGTTGGTCCAGTCCCAGTTCCCGGGCCTTGGTCCGGTATTTCTCAATCTTCTCTTCCTTGGCCTCTATGGGCGTGTGCACTGTGTAGTAGCACATGTTCAGAAAGAATGGCTTGTCTCCCCGCTGCCGGATCAGCGCGATGGCCTCGTCGGTCAGGCGATCCGTCATGTATTCGCCCGGTGGGCCCGATTCCAGGTTGGGGATACCGTAGGGACTGAAGTACCCGCCACGACCCAGCGAGCCGAGGTAGCTGCCTGCAACATTGACATCAAAACCGTGCTTTTCGGGGTACGTGTCCTCAAACCCAAGATGCCATTTCCCCACGTGCCAGGTACTGTAACCATGGCGACGCAGCAGGGAAGCCGAGGTAATTTCGGTCAGCGGCAGATGGCGGACATAGGGCACATCAACCAGTTTGCCCCGTGCCGGATGAATCCGGCCGCCAAAATCGATCCAGTCCGTAAGTCCGATCCGGGCCGGATAGCGGCCCGTCAGCAGACTGGCGCGGGTCGGCGAACAGACGGGACAGGATGCATAGGCATCCGTGAACAAACGGCCCTGTGCGGCCAGCCGATCCAGGTTGGGGGTTTCGTAAAAGGGACTGCCATAGCAGGTGAGGTCCCTCCAGCCCAGATCATCGATCAGAATGAAAAGAAAATTGGGTTGCGACATAAACAGCTCAGGGCACTTGTGGGACAGAGGGCATCGCGAATCAATATTCCTATTGTACCTGTATGGGATGGTTTGAATGATTCATCATATGACTTGGGAAAACGCAATCAAGGCACCGGACAGCAAAGCCAGAATCCACATGGGACACGCCAGAGGAAAATACCGCAAGTTTCTCCTGACACGCCAATTTCTGCCTGGTTTTCTGGGTACATTCGGCTATGGCCACGGCATGGACCGGACAGACCGTGTGCGGGTTACGGGAAATGAATTTGGCCTGATCCTTCACCATGCGCAAGACGGACCATAGCGGCAGCCGTGATAAAGCAGGAGCAGCGGCAATGGGCAATTGCCTGGCTGCGCATCAGAGACCGTACCTGTAGCCTGGAACTGTTGTCCCACGGGTCTTCTGTTGCCAAACCCCCTGCATGCCTGCCAAGGCCCGGCAAACCAGGCTGATTCACCAATCCCGGTAACTGCCTGGAAAGCGCATTGGGTAAACATCTGTCGGCCAGGGATCAACTGCGCTCGGGTCTGCCTGGCCTTCCCGGGCCCGATGGCACCAGTTGCCCTGGTGTTCCCCACAGTCCCGGCTAACGGGACGTGGCATCCCACTTGAAGGTGACCGGGATCAGGAGAATACAGACGGCACCCACGCCCACAACCACCAGCCCGGAGATCCACCAGTGCTCCACCGGCCGTCCCAGCCAGAGGTCCACCAGCATATCGGTCACATGGGCCAGCGGGTTGAATTCGGTAATGCGATAGAGCCATTGGGGAAAGTCTTCACGGGGAAACGCCGAGCCAGAAGTGAAATACAGCACAAAGAACAGCACCGAAGCCAGGGCCTGCGTAGTTTGCGGACTGCGAAACAGGCCTCCCAGCAGGAATCCCACGCCACCCAAGGCCACAAAGCAAATAACGACCCCCATGAGGTACGGCCCGAAATGACCCCAAAACTGCACCCGGAAGAGAATGCGGGCCAGCAGATACAGCAGTCCGTAAGAGAATACAAAGGTGGTGCCGTAAACAAGGATACGCACCAGGATCACCGTAACCAGCGAAACAGGGCTAACCTGAATGGCGCGGAAATAGCCGGATTCCCGCTGGTAGGCCAGGAAGTTGGGTACCGACATAATGCACAGGTTGGCAATGACGAAACCCACGAAACCGGGGTACATGATATCAATGGAACGGAGGGTTACGCCGGCCAAAGTTTCGGATAGGGCCTCACCCGGTATCTCAAAGGAACCGTATACGCTACCCAGAATGACAAACAGGAGACCCGGAAAGGCAAATGTGAAAAAGGCGGCTGTGGGTTCTCGCACATACTGCAGGATATCCTTGGCAAAGAGTTGCCAAATCGTACTGCGGGTGGTTTGGTACTCCATGTTGGATTTCCTTGTATCAGGTACCAGGACGGTAGGTCCGGCCCGTGTGCATCAAATAGAGATCTTCCAGGCGGGCGGGACGCATTTCCAGGACTTCAAGTGAAGTGAGCTGTTTGAGCGGACCGTAGACTGCGTCCGTATGGCTGTAGACATGCCAATGGTCATCCACCTTTTCCACCTGGCTTACCCCCTCCAGTTGCAGGAGATCCGATTGGGTCACTGTCGTGCGCTCCGGCACCCTGATTAACACCTTCATGTTGTGTTCTGCCAGCAACTGGACGGGGTTGCCCTGGACTTGGATGACGCCATGGTCCAGCAGACACAGGTCATCACAGAATTCCGACGCCTCTTCCATGTAATGGGTGGAAAGAAAAATGGTGCCCCCGTCGTCGCGGTACCGGAGCAAGGCGCGCCATATGTTGTAACGGGCCTGGGGATCCAGGCCGCTGGTAGGTTCGTCGAGGATCAGCAACCTGGGCCGTCCGATGCAAGCCAGGGCCACGGCCAGCCGCCGGCGTTGTCCGCCCGACAATTGCCGCGTCATGACATGCAAGTGGGAGTCCAGGCCACAAATGTCCAGGATCTCTTCCACGGACAGCGGATTGGGATAAAAGGAACGGTACAGATCCAGGAGCTCCCGGGTGCGCAGGCGGGGAGGCAGCAGTTCGTTCTCCTGGAGGAGAACACCAACCTGGGAAAATACGGACTGCCGCCGGGCAAAGGGTGACTGTCCCAGCAGGAGGACACGCCCCGCCGTGGGCCGCCGGAGTCCCTCAATGCATTCAATGGTCGTGGATTTGCCGGCGCCGTTGGGGCCTACCAGACCAAAAATGGTACCCGGGGTAACATTGAAGCTGATATCGTTCACCGCGGTGATCGCGCCGTAGGTCTTGCGCAGCTTTTCGACGGTAATGATGGGTTGGTCCAAAATGCGCCTCTCTTGCCCGTTGCCGGGTATCCACAATCCGAAATCACTGCTCGCCCGCCATAGATACGCTGGCAGGCAGAATGCGGTTGCGCTGCAGGGAAACAGGGCAGGGCCTAAATCCTGTTTCTGCCCGATTCGGATCCCTGCATGGCATTGACTCGGCGCAGATCCCCTGGACAGATCGTATCTGTGGCAAAATACCACCATCTCGGTTCTGATCCAGACAAGGAGTATATCGGCATGAAGGCCATAATGGTCATGTTTGATTCCCTGAATCGCCGCATGTTGCCTTCCTATGGGTGTGACTGGACGCACACCCCGAATTTCCGGCGTCTGGCGGAACGCACCGTGCAATTCGACAACTGCTATGTCGGCAGCATGCCTTGCATGCCTGCGCGACGGGAACTGCATACGGGCCGCTACAACTTCCTGCACCGGAGTTGGGGACCCCTGGAACCCTTTGACGATTCCATGCCCCGGTCGCTGCGCGAACACGGTGTATATACCCACCTCTCCAGCGACCACTACCACTATTGGGAAACGGGTGGGGCTACCTACCACACCCAGTACCAGTCCTGGGATTTCCACCGCGGCCAGGAGGGCGATCCCTGGATCGGGCAGGTACGGGATCCGGAAATTCCCCCGGCCGTAGCCCCCAGGGAAGGCGAAATGTGGCGCCAGGACTGGATCAATCGGGACTTCATGCGCCAGGAAGGTTGCCAGCCCCAGGCCAAGACCATGGCGGCCGGCATGGATTTCATCCAGCGCAACCATGCGGAAGACAACTGGTTCCTGCAGATTGAAACCTTTGACCCGCACGAACCCTTCTTCTCCAGCCAGCATTACAAGGACCTGTATCCCCACGACTACGAAGGCGATCACTTCGATTGGCCGCCTTATCGTCACATTGAGGAATCCCCCGCGGAAGTCCAGCACATGCGCTATCAGTACACCGCGCTGCTGAGTATGTGTGACCGGTACCTGGGCGAAGTGCTGGATCTGATGGATCGACTGGCCCTGTGGGATGACACGATGCTGATTGTCTGTACGGATCATGGCTTCTTTCTGGGCGAGCATGACTGGTGGGCCAAGATTGTGCCCCCCTGGTACAACGAACTGGCCCGTACCCCGCTCTTCCTATGGGATCCCCGAAGTGGCAAGCGGCAGGAAAGCCGCTCCCAGCTGGTGCAAATGATGGATCTGGCCCCTACCCTGCTGGAGTACTTTGGGGTAGCGATTCCGGCGGATACCCAGGGTGTGCCGCTGGGCCCCGTGGTGGCGCATGAGGCAGCCACCCGGGAAGCCGCCCTGTTCGGTCACCATGGAGGGCATGTCAACGTCACGGACGGGCAACATGTCTACATGAGGGCAGCGAATCCGGACAATGCGCCCTTGTATGAATACACGCTCATGCCCACCCACATGCGCGACCGTTTCGAGCCGTCCGAATTGCAGGAGATCACTCTGGCAGACCCCTTTGCCTTTACCAAAGGGTGTCCTGTGATGCGCATTCCCGCGCGGGGTATCTTCAGTGGCCGATCCGGTTCCCACAGCTACGGCCACCTACTTTTCGATCTGGAACAGGACCCCGGCCAGAATACGCCCAGCCAGGACAAGGATCTGGAACGTCGCATGCAGGAACTGATGGTGCAGGCCATGCTTGAGGCGGAGGCCCCCGCAGAACAGTTCGCGCGCCTTGGGCTGGCCCACCTGGTGGATGCCTGAAAGGAACAGCACAGATCGGGGGAAAGCCAACCATCCGTGGGCTGGGTCAGGCAAGATGGCGGAAGGCCGAATTCGGTTATCTTGCGCGGGTTCAGTGATGTTTCAGTTTTTATGTGAAAGGAAAGCGCGATGTCGTATCTCTTGGGTGCCTGGCCGGCACTGATGACGCCATGCCAGGCAGATGGCAGCGTCAACCAGGTCGCACTGCGGTCCCTGGTCCGCCTTCTGCTGACCCAACCCATCGGTGGCCTGTATGTCAATGGTTCCACCGGCGAGGGGGTCTTCATGTCGGTGCCGGAACGGGAATCCGTCCTGGATGTTGTTCTGGACGAAGTGGCAGAGGCGGTGCCTGTAGTCGCCCATGTGGGTGCCATGGCTATGGCCGATGCCTGTCAGCTGGCCCGCCATGCTCATACCGCCGGCGCTGCAGGATTTGCCAGCATAATTCCTCCCCTGTATGCCGATATGAGGGGTGTGACTGCCTACTATCGGCAATTGGCGGCCGCGGCACCCCGTCTGCCTTTCTTCATGTACCTGATCAATGCCTCGGTGCCGGTCTTGCCTCTGGTGACTCGTTTGCTGGATATTCCCAATCTGGCAGGCGGCAAATATACAGGACCCGATATGTTTGAATTCCGCCGCGTTCTGGATGCGGGTGCGGGCCGCGAAGCCTGGAGTCTGTCAACGGGTATGGATGAGATGTGTTTGGCCGGTATATTGGCCGGGTCCTGTGGCAATATTGGATCTACCCTCAACTTCATGCCCGGGCTCTATGCCCGCATGCGCAACCTGGTCCAGTCCGGTCAACATGAGGCCGCCATGGATTTGCAAATCAGGGGCAATCGGGTCACGGCAGTCATGATCGAACACGGTTTTCAGGGATCGCTGTGCGCCGTCATGCAGCGCTTGGGGATTGACAGTGGATCACCGCGTCTGCCCCATGCGGCACTGACAGACGCAGAGGAACTTTCGCTCCACAGGGCACTGGATCAGGTTGGGTTTGACGCGGTGGTAGCTATTTGCGATTGAAGCAATACTTCGGTCCCGTGTGCCTGGGTCGTACCCTAAAACTGTCCGCAACCACTGCTTCCTGAATTCAGCGGTTTGTGGCTACCGCTATTCTGGATAGGTCACGCCCAGCCTGGGACAGATGGGCATGCTCCAGGATGGCCGTGATCTCCTTCCGGCAGGACGCAGCGGTCCCGGCGACCAGAGCCCATACCTGACACTGTTTCTGGCCACGGATCAGGTTGGTACTCTCCGCCAGGCAATGGGGCGACCGCAAGACCTTCTGTGCCCTTGCCAGAGGTGCCCGCTGTTCTGCCGTGCAGTGGCGGACCAATGGGTCGTGCAAGACCCGCGGCGGGTCCCCGCAAAAGAACCGACAGGTTCAGCAGCACCCGTATCCCGTAGCAGGCTATGAGGGGCGGTATAGGGATTGGGGACGGGATGAACGCCTTGGACTTCTCCCGCAACTTTGCAGACCGCAACTTTGCGGTACATAAGGCAGCCCCCTGTCAGCAGAGACAGGGTATGCGCTGGGGGTATGTACTCCAGCGCAGGAGCACGAGCCAGCCATCGTGGCTGTCGGCCCAGCCTTCCCGACGACAATCCCTGTAACCTTCAGAACCAAAGGTTTCCTGAAGGGCTGTCCTGGCTTGTGCAAATGCTCTTGTCTTGCCGTATCGTCCTGCCAGGAGGGAATACCGAGGGAGAGGCATTATAAACCCGCAGTCTCCACAGTCTCACCCATCAGCCCAGGCCGGGTTTTCGGGATACGGTCTCACGAACAGCCTTCTCCGTTGTACCCCTTGATCCCGCGGCGGGTCTTGTTGTCAATGATACGTGGCGCTTCGTCCCAAGCCTGGAATGGGGGTACATCGGTCTTGCTACAATCTGGCCGGTTGCAGCCAGTCACATGCCCCACCAATGCACCAGCGCTCCTTCCGGTTGCCAGGGGATTGGCTCCCACAGTGCCCCTACATGCCGATTGGCTTACGCCGTCCCGCTGCCATCATGTCCCCCGGGTGCAAACCGGCCCAGGAAGCGCAGCATGTCGGCGTGGATCTGGTCCAGATGTCGGCGCAGGCCGTGGGTATCGTCAGCGAACACGCGCAACGTACATTCCCCGCCCGTTGCCTGCATGCGTTGCTGTATTACCGACAACTCCTCCACCGTACCGACAGTATCCAGGGCCCCATGGAAGATCAGGACCGGGACTCGAATATGGCTGGCCCTTGCCATGGGGGACCGCTCGGTCATCGCCTGATGCCATTTCTCTTGTCCCGCGGGGAGGGTGCGGTGAGCATGGCCAGGGAGCCGATGGAGCCCCGTCACCGGCCACAGGATGATCCCACCTGCCAGTAAGGCCTCGGTCTGCGCCAGAGCGAGGAGGCCCAGAAACCCGCCATAGCTGTAGCCGACCAGGACCAGGGGACGGGAGCCGCCCGTCCGCTCCTTCCAGTCCTGGGCGCAGGCCATAACGTCCCGGACATCGGCCCGGCCATATTCCCCGCGGTTGGCGTCCTTGTGTTTGGGTCCGTACCCGGCGCTGCCCCGGTACGCCGCGCAGATACACTCATACCCCTCACCCAGGAGACGGCGCATAGTCGCATCGTCCGGATCGATCGGCGCGCCGGGGCCACCGTGGACGTACAGGATCGCGGGAGTTCTGGCGTCAGGCGGGATGAACTGCTGCACGGGTACCAAGAGTCCGTCCTGGGAAATGACCGCGTATTCTTCGTGCAGGCATGGTGGTTCTGGTTCCCGCTGATCCTGGAGCATGGTGACGGCTTGGCCGCTGGCTTGCCATCGCTCAATAGCCGAGTCTTCATGCAGGAAGTAGACGGAGTCCTCGGTGCCCAGGCTGATGTTCGGGCCGGTGAAGTAGCCTTTGACAGGCGCTGGCAGCGGAAGACTCTCGTGCAACGCGCCCGAAGGGAAGGCTATCCAGGTGAGATCGTCTTCCCGTATACGCAGGACACTGTCACCGTCGGCGGAGAACGCCCCGCCGTGAATGCGTGCAGCTTTGTGGGTCCAGACCACCACCGAATCCCGGATGCGAATAGCGCGCAGGCGGGTAGCGTCACCTTGTCCATCCTTGACCAGCAAAAGCGAAGAGTCCAGACTCCATCCGAACCGTTGCAGGGCCCCGCGGCCCACGGCGCGGCAGTGGTTGGACGCGACATTGACGACATAGACCCACGACGGCCTGTCCG
>CAXXOQ010000040.1:0-8121 GCA_963664185.2 Caldilineaceae bacterium
GAGGGATTGGATACAGGGAGATGGAGCGATTCGGTGATCGTACGGGAGACACGCAGAGATTGATCTGGCCGTCTTGTATGCAGTGGGCAACGACCGCCCATGTCCCCAAAGACTCGCCAGGGAACGGACCATTTCTTCTTCCAGGGCCTGTCTGCAACGGTAAGTCATAAGGAATAGCAACACCAAGAGGCACAGGGTCCGCTAGTGCACGGCTTTCTGTGGGGAGCCGGGGTAGTGATCCAATGGCACGATGACTGGTACGTGCCGCCAGGATACACCATCGGTACGGTGTCCGGTCGCAGGGACTGCGGCGTCGTGCCTGCGGAGGGTACGGGGCCATTTCGGCATGGGAGACGATTGATCCCTGGAAAGGGAAGGAAATCACCGCCAAGGGGATACACAGCAGGCGTGGGAACCGGCCAGAATCACTTCGTCAGGACTTCTGGCAAGCCTCTCCGTGCCGGATCCCGGTGCTGCTGGCTGCATGCCTTGGGGATGGCAGGCAAACCAGAATGCCACGGCACCGGAACGGAATGGACGGCAACATTCGGCCATGGTTCTTGTTGCAGGTTGTGTATAATGCGGACATAGAAATCACAAGGGAGACAATTCTACCGTCCAGGTCCTGATTGAGAACTGAATTGATTGGGTGGCATTCCAGCTATCACCATCTACTGCGTTATCTTCTGGTTCGCGTGCCCTCCCGCTGCAAACATCACTCAAACCCAGTCAATTTCACACCGGCGTTGTATTTGCTACAGGGCATGGAACCCACAGATGCCTGATGGCTCTTGGGGATAGGTTGGATCCCCAATGCGAGGGAAACGTCATGAAACTCATACATTCCAAGGCACGGCAGTGCTGGTGGGTTTGCGTTGCATTGCTGGCTTGCCTGGTCTTCATGGAAATGGGCACCACAACGACCTGGGCGCAAGTGGCGACGGGATCCACCTACATCGTCCGCTCCGGTGATTCATACCAGTCCATTGCGTCGCAGCATGGCATTTCGCTGTCGCAATTGCAGGATCTCAATCCGGGCGTCAACCTGTACCTCTATGCCCCGCAGGGACAGGCACTTCGTGTGCCCATAGGGGGCATGTATGGACCGTCGTCCTTCCATTGTCCCTTGCTGCACATTGTCAACCCCAATGAAACACTCGACTGGATTGGCAGTGCGTACGGGGTTGCCATAGGGGATCTGGCCTATTTGAACAGCCTCAGTGTGCACTCCGCGATTTACCCCGGGTCAGCGCTCTGCCTGCCAACGCATGCCCGGTTGCGGTCTACCTTGCCTGTGGCCACGGCCCCTGCCGCTCCCCAACCTGTCGCAGTCGTGCCCGTACCTGCACCACAGCCCCGCGTGCCGGCGGCCGGCATACTGCGCGGTCACACGCCCGCTGGACCCTGGACAGGATACTATTACAACAATCTGGGGGCTCCGGTTTATGTAACGCACAGTTCCGACAGCCAGATCAACTTCAACTGGGGTACCGGGAGTCCGGCTGCGGGTGTATCGGCGGACTATTTCAGTGCCGTGTGGTTGGGCAACTTCCATTTCACGGGACGGAACTATCGTTTCGTAGCCCTGGCGGATGATGGGGTTCGGGTCTGGGTAGGCGATACCCTGGTGATTGATGGCTGGAAAGAGCAGTCGGCTACGCTGTATTACCGGGACTATGCCCCACCTGCCGGTACCCATGCCGTGCGCGTGGAGTACTACGATGCGTCCATTTATGCCCAATTGTCGGTGGACTGGGCTCCGCACTAGCCAGGTCCTTTCCTTGCAACCACCTCGGGGCACCATCCTGTCCCTCTACTCTTGAGGAAGAAATCCAATGAACGCTAATTTTTCCTGGACTGCGCGGATACTGGGGGGCATCTTCAGCTGTCTGGTGTTGCTGGCATTCTGGTCACCGACCCCGGCACAGGCCGATACGCGCACCAATATTGACCAGTTCGAGATCGTGCGTGCCAGTTCCACCAGCTCCCGGTGGACTACCAAGGGGTGTACGGACGATGACGACATTGCCGATGGCTGCTATGTCAAAGTGATTGCCGACGACGACATGGAGGACCATCTCGATACGCTTTCGGGCGACAGCGAAGAGCGCTGGAAAACGCTGTTTGAGGACATGTGTGACCATCTGGACGATGACGATAGCTACGACGAACTCAACGAGGATTTCAATGACTGTTGGGAAGAAGGCACTTCCTCCCATGGTTCCGCCACCGTCGAATGGCCCCAGCTGGACCCAAGCGAGCATTTTGAAGCCAGTGGCTTCTGCAAGTCCGGGGCTCCTGTATGCGCCATTGCCATAACCATTTGCTACAACGCTGACGAATGCGATGGGCGCCGCAGCAACGACGACGAATTTGAACTGGATGATGGGGAAAAGGCCGAATTCTTTGATGACAACGAATCCTGCCTCTATGATGTCAGCCGGGGACACATTCACCGATTGTGTGAATCGCGGTCTGAAAGAGGTCTATGATCATCTGGTGGACCGGGGACGGTATACCTACAGCGCCCTGGAAGATGAACTGGAGGAACGCGGGGTCAAAATCGATGCCTATTCCACCTCCATGTCGCGCGTACGGGATACGGCCTACTTCGGAGCCTATGGTCCCATCTACCCGCAGCCCCAACCTGTACCTTACGTTCCCCTCCAGCCTGGCTATACGCCCGTCTACGGACCCGGTGGCCAATACATCGTAGCCAGTCTCACGCAGTATCTGGAAGCCCAGCCCTATACGGCTGTCTGCAACACGACCCAGGGCTGTGTCAATGTCATTGGCGAATCGCGGTTCTTCCGTTCCTATATGGGCAACCTCTTCGTCCAGATCACGGACTTCGCTGTGCTGGAGTGCATGTCCCGTCGGGGCTATGGACGCAGCGGTGGATATGAAGTCGATTTCGGCAACGCGGAATCTGGCAGCCTGTGATCGCCGGATGGCCAAAGCCACTTCCCTGTGTCCGGCTCCGGGCACGGGTGCCAAGTCCGAACTCCTGACCATGTACAACCTCGGTCTCCTGTCCAGCCTGGTCTCACCGGCCCTGGCCCATGCCATGCAGAACGAATTGAACGCGGCAGCCAACACCACGCCGGGTTGCCTCTGCAACGCAGGTTTCCGTAACGGGGATGTCCTGTCCTCCACATCCTCGTCCAATAATCCCTGGGAAGCGGGTGCCGCCGTCAGCTCGACCCGCATTTGCTATTGAGCCGAAGTGACTTGCCCGGAACAGAAGAGCTAATTCTGTTCCGGGCAAACCGCTGCTGACTGTTCGGGGATTCAGTTCCCTGTCTGCAGTATTGGCAAGAGAAAAGATGCCATGGGAACCAGGGTGCAGAGAGAGGGAGCAGAAAGAGTGTATCAGGTGGCCCATTCTTGGGTTGATACTGCGCTGCGGTCTGACGATTCCTTGTTCACACCGGGGCAGCCCATCTGGACTCCGTCCTATTTTGAGGAACTTCTTGTCCGCTTTCTCAACAGACCCGACAGATCACGAAGGAAATTCACGGACAAACTTCGAGATCAGTTGGATGGTGGCCCACCTGAAGCCTTCCAGTTACTGGGCGAAGCTTTCTACTTTAGCCTTCTGATTACATCCACCAAGGCGGAGACGAAGAAGAAAAACATCACTGACGTGCTGGGCTTGTCCTCCACACCCGTTCCAATACCTGACCATTTGGTACAGTCCCTCGCCCCCGGCCTGATAGTGGTAAATCCGGGCCAGTATTTTCATCGGCAATGTCCCTTTCAGGTGGGCTTTGTACTTGAGTTTGCCACTCAGTGGAAGAAATTGGGGATTGGGGAGCAAAAACAGCTCCTGGGCGAACCCTGGTATTTCAAGGAGTTTATTACGGGATTCCAGCCCGTCAGCCGGATGCTCCAGGAGGTACCTGGCAGCTTTCGCGCACAAAAAGAGGCCCTCCTCCATCTGGTTTTCCCCGACATTTTTTGAGGCCATAGTATCGGTTAACCATAAGCAGTTGATTGCGGATGCGTTCTCTCATCTGGTCAAACAGTCCCACGCGAAGGACCTGGACGCATTGCTGCAGCAGATACGTCCCGAAATCGAATCTCTCTATTCTGACCAAGACTACATCTACTACCGGCCCGATGTAAGAAACCAGTGGGCCCCGAACTACCAGCCTGGTGGCTGGGACTCCTCTGGTGACACGGACTCCTATGTGGAGCAAGCCCGACACTATGAGGTAAATGATCTGGCCGACAAACTGCTTTTGGATACTCCCTGGTTACAGCGGACATTCCAGGCCTTGAAGGAAAAGAGGCAGTTGATATTCCAGGGACCTCCCGGTACGGGTAAAACCTATGTGGCCCAGCAGATTGCCAAGTGGTACCAACGGCAGGGCGGGGAATACCGGATAGTGCAGTTTCATCCTTCCTATACCTATGAGGATTTTGTCGAGGGTTACCGGCCTATCCTCAACAACCATCAGGTAGCCTACGAGTTGGTTTCCGGTCCCCTGCGTGAAATCTCCCATCAGGCCCAAGAAGAACCGGATCGCAACTTTGTCCTTGTTATCGACGAGATCAATCGGGGCAACATTGCGAAAATTCTGGGAGAGCTCTACTTCCTTCTGGAGTACCGAAACGAACAGATCACCCTGCAGTACAGCCCAAACGAGCTGTTTTCCCTGCCATCCAACCTCCTTCTCATCGGAACCATGAACACGGCGGACCGCTCTATTGCATTGGTGGATGCTGCTTTGCGTCTCCGGTTTTTCTTCTTTGACTTTACCCCTGACAAGCCCCCATCAAAGACCTTCTCCCCCGTTGGCTGGATGTGCACGATCCCAACGCGTCCTGGGTGGCAGATTTATTGGATGCAGCCAATGCCAAGATCAGGGACCGGCATTTGAGTATTGGGCCCAGCTACTTCATGCAAAAGGGTCTTCCCCTTACCGAAGAGAGAGTCCGCTTCCTGTGGCAGCAGGCCGTCCTCCCCTACCTGGAAGAACATTACCTGGATGATCCGGACTCACTGGAGGCGCTTACCTTCGACCAGCTGTTTGCTGATGTATCGGCTGCGCCGCCGGATTCTTCCGACACCGGCGAGCCATAGGATGCCATTGTCCAATCTGGAAGAAGGGCGGAAAACGGAATGGGTCGGCTCCCTGGGCGCTGAACAGAAGCGAGCTCTGCGGGTAGCCAAAGTCTCGGTTACCCTTGGGGAGAAGCACGATAATACTTACCTTCTTACCCCTTCTTCCACTCCCTCCCTTGTGGGAGCGGTACGGGTAGGCGATACAACCGTAATTGTACGTCCGAAAATCCCCGTGAGCCGGGTGATGTTTCTGATTGTTTATGCCATGGCCCCCCGCCACTGGCAGGACATGAATGTTGACCTGCAACCCGAGCATGATATCCTGGAGGTCCTGGCCCAAGCCTTCATTCATCATACCTGCAAGGCCATTCGTCACGGACTCCTCCGCGGCTACCAGCAAGTAGAGGACACGCTGAACGCCCCCGGGGCCGCATCCGATTCAGGGAGCAATTAAGCCGGTGGCAGGACAGACCTCTCCCCGTGGCCGTGGCCTACGATGAATATACCCAGGACATCCCAGAGAACCGCCTGCTCCACGCGGCCCTTCATCGCCTGGCCTGCATTCGCATGCGCCAGAACTTCATACACCAGCAAATCAGCCGTCTCCGACCGCTCTTTGACCTGGTGACACTGGTCACATATGGGAAGGGAAGGTTACCTCCAGTCCCTTACACCCGTCTTAACCAGCACTATCGTCCTGCCTTGGAACTGGCCCGCCTTATCCTGGCAAACAGCTCCCTGGAATTGCATAGGGGAGACGTGCCGGCGACTTCCTTTCTGGTTAACATGAATCAGGTGTTTGAAAGATTTCTATATGTTGCCCTGGGAGAAGCACTGGGTCTGCCCTCAACCCAGTGGAGAAAGAACGAGAGTCTGGAGTTGGACAAGGCCGGAAACCTCCGGGTCAAACCGGATTGCACCTGGTGGTATCCCTCTGTAGGGAGGGCAGGACCACACCTTCGTTTTCTGGCCGATGCCAAATACAAGCACCTGAGCCTAGGGCCTGTTGAGACTATAGGCCCCGCAAGGCTTCAACCATGAGGGCCCGCAGGACCAAGGCCCCGTACCTGACATCCCGTTGGTCATAGCGGGTGCAGACCCGCCGGTAGCCTTGCCGGCGGCGGCACAGGCGCTCCCCCTCATGGCGCTGCGTATAGAGTTCCTTATCGTAGATCCAGGGCTCCTGGCGGTGGGGAGGGGGGGGCACCACGGGGCGCAATCCCCGATCCCAGGCCCGTGGGCGCGTTGCATGCCCTTCAGCGGCCCGGTCCATGAGCCGGGGCCACCCCTCCGGCCGCCAGGGAGGCGTGGCCCGAGGCCCCGGGCGGCGGAGCCGCGGGCGCCCCTGGGGCCCAGCCCCCTTGACAAGGGTATTTCCCCTGCCGCCTGGTGGATTCAGGAATACACAAGGTAGGGAATTGGCCAGGAATTGGCCAGTATGTGCGCGGGTCGTGTCAGGGCGTACGGTGCGGGCCCGGCGAGGCCGCCGGGTGTGCGGTGGGGCGTCGGTGCGGCCCCCCCCGGGGGCCGGTGACGGCGCAGGAGGCCCCGGCCACCCGCCCGACGGCGGGGGCAATGGCGGCGGGGGGCGAGCGATTCTGCAGGTCGGCGGTCAGGTCGGGACCGGGCAGGGGACGCAGCCACACGCGGGCCCACACGTAGCCGCGCAGCAGAGCACACAGGACGTGTACCCCCTGCTGCAACACGCTGAGACGACGCGGCGCCGTGACGGGTCCGGGGCGGCGAGCTGGGCGCCGCAGCCTCCCAGGGTCCCGACCCAGGTCGCGCGCCTCCTCGCAGCGGGTCCCGTAGGCCACGGCCAGCAGCGTGGCGACGGCCAGCACCAGCCAGTGCCGGGCCACCCGGATCGGATCCAGCCGCCGGGTCCTGTGCCACTTCCCGCCCACCGTCTTGAGGCCCCGAAACCCCTGTTCAATCCAGTGCCGACAGGCATAGAGGGAGGCCTCCGTGAAGGCCGGCGGCGTGTCGGTCAGCAGGAGCCACGGCGGGGGGGCCTGCCAGCCGTGCAGCGCCACCAGGGTGCAGGGCAGCGGGTCCTGGCGGAAGGCGGTCCCCGCTCCCACCCCATAGCCCCCCGGCCCCCCCGGCAAGGCCCGGGCGCGGAGCCGGAGACCACATCCCTGGCGACAGGGGCGCCGGCGCTGGCACAGGTCACAGCGGGGGACCTGGCCCTGGGGACAGAACGTCAGGTGCGCCTGGAAGCGCACGCAGGGATGCCAACCCAGCGCCACGATCGGGTCCCACAGGGACCGGCGGTTCAGACCCATGTCACACAGTACATGCACCGGCTGGCCCGGCGACACGGCCGGGGCCAACAGGCGCAACAGGTGCTGGAATCGGTCGTGCCAGGACGTCTTTGCGTGGGCGCCCACGATGGCCCAGGCCACGGGGATCGCGTGGTTCCGGTAGAGAACACTGACGACCAGGGCCACCAGGCGGTCCTGCAGGGGCGTGGGGTCGGCCGCGAGCCACAGGGGTTCCGCCTCCTGCCGTCCCGCGGGTACCCACCAGGCCCGCACCCAACGCAACAGCGCCGGGAAACACAACTCGACGTCCAGTTCCTGGCCCGAGCCCCAGGACGTGATGCGATCCCCATCGTCATAGAGGCATTCCCGCAGTGCCCGGCGCCGGGTGTGGGGATTGCCCTGCGGTCCCAGCGCCGCCGTAACCGCATCCTGGCAACCGTTCTCCGCGACCACCGTGCCCACCACCCATTGCCGCAGGCCCTGCCGCAGGCGCGGCGTGAGAAAGGGCAGATAGGTCGCCAGCTCCCGGTCGATCGAGTACAATGCAGATGTGCGATGCATGGCCATAGACGGGGGCCCTCCGGAGGTGGTGATAGACCTTCAGGATACCCCATGGCCATGCATACGCCGCCTCGCGCTCTGCGCGTGGCCTCCCCTGGGACCCGTTTCTGCCTGCCGTCCCATCCTTGGGGACAGGCAAGCACGCATGTGCGGATACCCAATCCCCAATACCCTTGTCAAGCCCAGCCCCCGCCGGGCCCGGCGCGAGGGCGCCCATCCCCG
>CAXXOQ010000041.1:0-10241 GCA_963664185.2 Caldilineaceae bacterium
CCACCGTGCATTGGCATGGTCTGCGCCTGGCCAACGCCATGGACGGGGTGCCGGAACTGACACAGACCGTGGTGCCGTCTGGGGGATCCTTCCTGTATGAATTTGAGGCACCGGATGCGGGAACCTATTGGTACCATCCACACAATCGTGCCTGGGAACAGATGGCCCGCGGTCTCTATGGGGCCCTGGTCGTGGAGGAGGCCCAGCCCCCTCCTGTGGATCACGACGAAGTCTTGCTGCTGGATGATTGGTACCTGACCACTGAGGCGGAGCTGCACCCCAGCTTCGGGGACGCCCATGATTGGTCGCATGCGGGGCGTCTGGGCAACTGGATCACCATCAATGGGGAGGGTCCCTGGGACCCGCACGACGCGCCAATATGAACGATGGCGTCTGCGCCTGGTCAACACGGCCAATGCGCGAGTGTTCTCCCTCGGGGTGAAGGGACTCGCCGGTTGGTTGGTGGCCCTGGACGGACAGCCTCTCTCCTCGCTGCAGCCCCTGTCTCGCCTGCAACTGGCCCCCGCCCAACGGGCCGATCTGATCGTTGATGTGGTGGCGTCGGCCGGGGACGAAGCCCAGCTCGTGCTGAACACACAGGCCGACAGCATCGTGCTGGGGACTTTCGCTGTGGAGGGCGAGAGCCGGCCGCAGCGACTGCCCGCTTTGGGCCCCTTGCCCCCGAATCCTGTACCGGCCCTTGGTTCCTTGGCGGAAGCGCGCAGCGTGAGCCTGCACATGGAAGGAGGGGCCATGGGGAGCCTGCCGCAGGCCAGGGTGGGCGGACGCCTGTTGAATCGGCAAAAGCTGGCCCACCGCAGCAAATTCTGGGCCATGAATGGGGTGGCCGACCTGCCGGACGAGCCCCTTCTCCGTGCCACCGTGGGGGAAACGGTCCGCATACGCATCATCAATGATACGGTCTGGCCACATGCGATGCACTTGCATGGGCACCACTTCCGACAAATCACGGCCCAGAGAACATTCGGACCGCTACGGGATACGCTACTGCTGGCACGGGACGAGACCGCCGAAATCGCCTTGGTGGCGGACAACCCGGGGGATTGGCTCCTGCATTGTCACATGCTGGAGCATTCCGATGGGGGCATGAAGACCTGGATCCGCGTAGCGTGAGGGTGGTGTACGGCTACAGACATAACTGGCTGGAAAATCGCCCCTTCCCGGCGGTGGTAATGACAGCATCGGGCCACCCACGGGTGCTGGATCGTGGCCAGGCGCAGGCGGACGCCAGACCCCAGGTTTGCAGGCTGGGTATGGGCTTTTGGGGGCCGGGCCAGGGCCCAGAAGGCCAGGGTCATGTGTTGTACCAGCGGTGGCACGGCGCACTTCGTGCGCGTCCAGGCCCACTGTGCCCTTGGCGGCCTCAAAACGGCTCTCGACACACCCGCGGGTGCCAGAACCCCCCGCACCACGGTGTCCCGATCCGTGTCCCGAGACGCATACACCCGGTAGGCGGTCCCGCAGGAGGGATCCGCCCAGAACCGCCGGAACTGCAGGAAGTGCACCCAGGGCCGTTCGTACCCGCGCCGGCCTTTGCTGCCCGCGTCGGCGTAGCAGTGCTGCCTGACTTCCGTCGCCAGGGTGCGTGGATGGTCTGTACTGCCACCGGCTCCCCGCCCCACCCGCCCTTCTCGTGGTGCGGGACCGCCAGCGCATAGGCCATGCTCCGGTCCTCCCGCAATTGGCGCAGGGATCTGGCGTGGCCGTCTCAGGATCGCCGATCCTGGTACAGTTTCCGCCTGCAACGGGACGGAACCTGCTCCGCTTCGGGCCCGGAACGGAACCTGACATCGCAGGACAGGCAGAAGGTGAAGGGTCTTGGGTACACCTGCGGAATGAACCGAAACTTCCCCATGGCCCTCCTGGTGCGTGATATGATGGATACTGTGCAAGGACTGTACGGGGATCAGCCGGATTTTGAGCACCATACATAGGACGCAAGACCGCGTGAACGTGAAATACGCCTTGCCTGGCAGGAAGCCTGCATCGTGCGTGTGATGGTTTGTGGCGCTGCCGGATTCATCGGCAGCCATATGAGCGAGCACCTGCTGGAAGCCGGGCATGACGTGCTGGGTGTAGATTCCCAGGTTACGGGCTCCCGGCGGCAAAATCTGGCGCACCTGCAGGATTGTCCGCGGTTTTCTTTCCGCCACCAGGACATCAGCCAGCCCTGGGAGTGTGCCGGTGCGGTGGATGCCATCATGCATTTGGCCAGCCCGGCCAGTCCCCGGGATTTCGCATCCCTGCAGCTGGACATATTGCGCGTGCACAGTTTGGGCATGTGGAATCTGCTGGAACTGGCCCGGACCAAGGGTGCCCGTTTTCTGTATGCCAGCTCCAGCGAGATATACGGTGATCCCGAAGTGCATCCGCAAACGGAAAGCTACTATGGCAATGTCAATCCCGTGGGGGAACGTTCCTGCTACGACGAGGGCAAACGGTTTGGGGAAGCCCTGGTCATGGCGTACCACCGGGAATATGGCCTGTCTACACGGATTGCCCGGATCTTCAATACATATGGCCCCCGCATGCGCCTGGATGACGGACGGGCGATTCCCAATTTCGTGGTCAAGGCCCTGAAGAAGGAACCCCTGCTCATCTATGGCAATGGCCAACAGACGCGCAGTCCCTGCTATGTGTCCGATACGGTCCGGGGGTTGCGCCTGCTCCTGGACAGCGATGAAACCAGGCCGGTCAATATTGGCAACCCGGATGAGTGGTCCATGCTCGATCTGGCCCAGTATATCAATCGGATGTTGGGCAATGAGGCGGGACTGGTCTTTGCGCCGCCCCTGCATGCCGATGATCCGCATCGCCGCTGTCCCGACATCCAGCGGGCGTGGACCAGCCTGGACTGGGAGCCGGAAGTCGTACTGGCGGAAGGCATATTCCGGATGGCGGACTGGATGCGTACGATCCTGCGAGCGACGCCCCATGCAACAATCTGAAATCCGCAACTTCTGCATCATTGCCCATATTGATCACGGCAAAAGCACCCTGGCCGACTGCCTGCTGCAGCATACGGACACGGTGTCCTCCCGGGACATGGTGAGCCAGCATCTGGATTCCATGGACCTGGAGCGGGAAAAGGGGGTGACCATCAAGGCCAGCGCCGTCCGCATGGCGTGGACCGAGCAGGAACGTACCTACGAACTCAATCTCATCGATACGCCGGGACATGTGGATTTCAGCTATGAAGTCACCCGGGCCCTGAGCGCCTGCGAGGGCGCCGTTCTCGTGGTCGATGCCACACAGGGGATTCAGGCCCAGACCCTGGCCCATCTCTATACGGCACTGGAACTGGATCTGGAAATTGTGCCGGTCATCAACAAGATCGATCTGCCTTCCGCCTGGCCCGAACGCATTGCCGAAGAACTGGAAAGCCTGTTGGGCATTGAGGCCGATTCCATCCCCTGCATCAGTGCCAAGAACCATATCAACATTGAACAGGTTCTGCAGGCCATTGTCCGTGACATCCCACCGCCTGCAGGGGAACCGGCAGACCCCCTGCGGGCCCTGGTCTTTGACTGCCACTATGATTCCTACAAGGGTGTCATCGCGCATGTGCGGGTCGTGGATGGGGTGCTGGCCGCGAAGGATGCCCTGACCGGTGTGAACGGAAAGAATCGGTTCGAACCGGTAGACATCGGTTTTCTCCTGCCCGCCATGCAATCGGCCAGCCGATTGCGTACCGGAGAGGTTGGCTTTATCGCCACGGGGCTCAAGAGTGTGCGCGATCTGGAAGTGGGGGAGACCCTGTCGCGGGCCGACGGCGCGGAGGTGGCTCCGTTGCCCGGCTACCAGCCCATGTTGCCCATGGTCTTTTCCGGTCTCTATCCTACCCGCAGCGAAGACTACGATGATCTGCGGGATGCCCTGGACAAGCTGCAATTGAACGACGCGGCGCTGTCCATCCAGCCCGAGACCAGTCATGCGCTGGGCTTTGGCTTTCGGGTGGGCTATCTCGGCCTGTTTCACATGGAAATCGTGCAGGAACGGCTGGAGCGGGAATATGAACTGGATGTCATCTTTACCTCCCCGGCCGTCAAGTATGAAGTGGGCCGGACCGACGGCACGCGCACCTGGATTGAGAGCCCGGTGGAAATGCCGGACCCGACCAAGATTGCGTACATCGCGGAACCCTGGTGCGATGTCAGCATCTACACCCCGGGAGACTATATCGGTCCGGTCATGGAACTGGTGACCAACCGGCGCGGCAAGGTGAAAACCCAAACCTGGCTGGATACCCGCCGCGTGGAACTGCGCTACGAGATGCCCCTGGCCGAAATCATCGTGGATTTCTACAACGAGCTGAAATCGGTCACCCGCGGCTTCGCCAGCCTGGATTATCAGTTGGAGGACTACCAGCCCTCCGACATGATCAAGATGGATATTCTGGTGAATCACCAGCCGGTGGATGCCATGAGCATGATCGTGCATCGTGACAAGGCCTACGGCCGGGGCCAGAAACTGGTCAGCAAGATGAAGGATCTCATCCCGCGCCAGATGTTTGTGGTACCCATTCAGGCGGCCATCGGGAACAAGGTGATTTCCCGGGCCAATGTCAAGGCCCTGCGCAAGGATATGCTGGCCAAATGCTATGGGGGAGATGTCACGCGGAAGCGCAAGCTCCTCGCCCGGCAGAAGGAAGGCAAGAAGCGCATGAAGATGGTGGGCCAGGTCGAAATCCCCCAGGAAGCCTTCATGTCCGTCTTCAGTCTGACCGATGACTAGCTGGCAGCGGGAACTGCTGCGCACCCACGGCCTGCATCCCAAAAAGTCCCTGTCCCAGAACTTCCTGCTGGACGAAACCTATCTGGCCCGGATTGCCCAGGCCGCGCAGCTGGAGCCGACAGACCGTGTCCTGGAAATCGGGGCGGGACTGGGGGCTCTGACCCGGCATCTGGCCCCCAGGGTCCAGCAGCTGGTGGCCGTCGAAATCGATTCCCGGCTGGTGCCCCTGCTGGAAGCGACCTGGCAGGGCGACGCCCGGGTCCGGATCGTGCATCAGGACATCCTGGCGTGCGATCTGCCCGCATTGCTCGGCCTGCCAGGGCAGGCCGGTGCCGGTGCCCGCTACAAGGTAGTGGCCAACCTGCCCTATCATGCGGCCAGTCGCATCATCCGACACATGTACGATACCACCCGCCACCCGCCCGGGCGTGCGGTATTGCTCGTGCAGGAAGATGTGGCCCGGCGGATATGCGCCAAGCCGGGGGCGATGTCGCTGCTATCCGTGGGAGCCCAGTTTCATGCCGACTGTTCCCTGATCCTGCGCATCCCGCCCGGTGCCTTCTATCCGGCGCCCAAGGTGCGCAGCGCGGTCGTTGACCTGGTGACCTATCCGGCATCGCATTATGCCGGCATCGAGAGCCGGTGGGTATTCGCGGTCGCACGCGCCGGATTCAGCCAGAAACGGAAGCAACTGGTGAATCCGCTCAGCCAGGGTCTGGCTGTTTCCCGGGCCCGGGCGCGGGAAATGCTCCTGGCGGCGGGGGTGAATCCCACGCGCCGCGCGGAAACGCTGAGTATGGAGGAATGGATTGCCCTCACCCGGGAGGCGGTAGCGGCGCAGGCTATCCCAACATCCTGATCCGGTCATGGGTGTTGCGCCAGGCGGCCCGGGACAGGCCGAGCTTCTGCATCAATTCCGGTTTGGGCATGCCCGTCCGAAAATCGTTGAGCGTGCAGGTCCAGCGCAACACTTCAAAGCCTACCTTGCAACGGTGTATGCCGGCCAACTGCCCCAGTTCTTCCAGGACATATTCCAGGTTCCGATCCGTGCAATTGAACAGGACGCTTTGATCATCGGCATCCAGAGCGTACTGCAGCTTGTATTGGTGCAGATAGGACTGGAGAGCATGGGAAATGAGCAGGCGGCGGGATTTGTGGACCGGAGCATCCGGCGGGTACTGAATGGCGAGGGTGCAGTGGTTGCGCTGGGCAAAATCGAAGTCGGTGTATCGCAAGCGGATGCATTCCCGCTTCTTGATGCCGGTTTGCAACAGGAGAGACAGTAGCAGCAGGGGACGGGCATCCGGCTTGCGGTAGTCCCAGAAAATGCCGGATGCGGTTTCCATCAGTTGGCGCACTTCATTCTTGTCCAGTATCACGGGCAGATAGGGATCGACCTTGACCTGGCTGATCGTGGCCGCCGGGTCAAGGGGGATGAAATCTTCCTGTACCAGCCAGCGAAAGAAAGCTTTGAGCGAAGTGATGCGCCGGGCCAGCGTCTTTTTGTTGCAGGGAATGCCCCGTTCAAATTCCAGCCAGTGGAGATACCCTTCCAGATCTTCCTGGTCGACCTGGCCCGTCCGGGTGTCCTCCTGGAAGTACGTGACCAGAATCGTCAGATCATGGAAGATGGCCTTGATGGAGTTTTCGGCCAGTCCCTGTGCTTCCATCCGTATGCGGAATTGCCTTATCGCCTCGCCGAAGGCGGGGCCAAGCACAGGTTGCTGTGGCCTGTCTGCCGTCTCGCTGCGCTCCTGTTCGGCAGCGGCAGGACGGGCTTCCTGGACCGACGGTTCACGGATGCCAAACTCGGGATTGAGAGAGAACTTGGGATTGATCGTCTTGGGTTCCATAGAAGCAATGCATGCGTGCTCGTGTGAAAGGGACAACGAAGGAATTAGGTCGCCAGGCATGAAGTTGATGGCCTGGCCTGGGGTAGCGTGGCAAGGAACCCGGCTAAGGCATGGACATACAGACATTCTCTTGGTGCCAGGGACATTTCTACAGCGTAATTCATATCCCCGATACCGCCAAATCCGCAAATTGCCGCAGCCAAGAAATAATCACTGCCATGGGCGTTGGCGACCCCCGGTACCTGCGTGGACCGGAAATCTGGGGCACAAGCCCAAATTGTCCGGGACGCGGTGTAACCTGTATTTTTTCTTCCCGTGGTACCGGGCATGCCGCCGCAGCCTGAGTCCAGGGTCGCGTCTTCCAGGCCACGGGATTGGGAGCCGCCAGTGGATCAATATTCACGGCAGGCGGCATTGAGCCAGCCCGAGCGAAAGTTGGTGACTTTCTTCTGGACCGGGTCGAACTGGTGACGCCAGGTACAGCCATTGTCGTTGCCCAACAGATGCAGAGACACCGATGTGTCGTCGGATGTTGTGCGTACGCTGTGAATATCGTTGCGGGGCAGGAGTTCATAGCAGTCGCCAGGTTGCAGGTCAATCTGTTCCTGGATGGCCAGAACGGCCTTGTTTTCCTCCGTCCTGTCATCCATCCGGCGGTACACGGTTTCCTGCTGCGTACCGCGATACAGTCCGACAAGGCCCCAAGTCAGATGGTTGTGGACCGGTGTTTCGCTGCCCGCGGGCACCACCAGCGAGGAAAACGCCAAACCGCCGTCGCCGGACCTGTACAGGAGCCACATCCCGATACCGCCGCCCATGCCACTTTCGGCAGAGGGATGCATGAATTCTGCAGGCAACCACGACAGGTCTGCCAGCAAGGCCTCAAAATCAGAGCGAATGGCGACCAGAATGGACTGGGGGGCCATGTGTTGTCGGCGGGCCTGGTTGACGTGCTCTATGAAGGCGCGCATCTGCGGATGGTCCAGGAACCACTGTTCCCCGGCCGGCAATTCGGTTTGTGGTTGGCACATACAGTCTGTCCTGTTTGGGTACATGATACGCAGTGCTTACACATATAGCAGTTTCCGCCACAGACGCCAAATGCTGCAGGTGTCGGCAGTTTCTGGGTATGGGAACATGGAGACATCCCTGCCCTGGCGGCGGGGCAGGACGGGCGGGGATGCCGATAGTGGCGCCCGACTCGTTGTGCCAGGAGTAGCGTTGGCAGATCAGCCTGGCCTGCCAGCTGCCGCGGTGCGCCAACCAGGTTCCTGATCCATATAGATGCAGATTCCGGAGATGCAGCCGTCTTGCCATTGCCCTGGATCACAGGGTGGGATTCGCCCGAAATCTGCTGGCCTCGTGATATAATCGGCGCATCTGGCAGACAGTATTCTGCCTGTGCCCATTGTCATGCTGAACAGGATTGCCAAGGATGCGCAGCACCAGAACTCGACACTTTATCGCTGTCGGTATTCTCGTGATTGTTTTTACCCTGGTCATCCAGTGGATTCTTGATCTCTCCCTGCCCCTGCCCACCGCCCAGGCCAGTGCCCAGGCCAGCGTCATCGACAACCTGATTGGCCAGCATATCTGGCTGATTGCCGGTGCCGGTTCCCTGGTGCTGGTCATTATGTGCTATGCCCTGATTGCGTTTCGGGTGCGCCCGGGCGAAGAAGAGTTGGAGGGGGACTATTTCCACGGCAATGCGGCCCTGGAAATCATCTGGACGGTGGTCCCCCTGGTGGTGGTCGGCATCTTTGCCGTCATCGGCGTCAGGGACTTGGCGACCATTACGGCCGAACAGTCCGATGAAATGACAGTCGAGGCCACGGGCTTGCAGTGGGCCTGGCGCTTCAGCTATCCTGAACATGGCGAATTTCAGTCTACCCAGATGGTGGTGCCCGTCAACCAACCCCTGCGGTTGTCCCTGCTGGCAGATGATGTGCTGCATTCCTTCTGGGTAGTGGAATGGCGCGTCAAGCAGGATCTGGTGCCCGGCATTGCCACGGAACTGCGCGTGACCCCCACCGAAGTGGGGGAATTTCAGCTCCGCTGCGCGGAACTGTGCGGTTTGCGGCATGCCTACATGCTGGCGGACGTGAAAGTGGTCGAACAGGCCGAATTTGACGCCTGGATCGCGGAACAGTTGGAATGAGTAGTCGGGTTTCTCTGAAGCCATAGCTGGGAACAGGCAATGTTGATGCAATTGGGTTTGACCCGCGGTTTGGTGTTTCAGGCGGCCGGCACCGTACTGGGCATGGTCGTGACGATGGTCTGGCGGCTGATGGCCGGCATGGACCTCTGGGACAAGGAAATCGTATTTGTCGTGGGCGGTCTGGTCGGCGGCTTTGCCTTCATGTGGGGCGTCGGCGCCATCGACGACTGGCTGCAATGGTGCCGGGGCCGACCTACCCCCCTGCACCACGGGCCACCGGTGGGCAAGCCGGCCTGGATGCGGTATTTCTCGACCGACTACAACCACAAGGTGATTGGCATCCAGTACTCGGTCACCTCGCTGGTCGTGCTCATGATTGGCGGCTCCTTCGCCCTGATTTTCCGGGCGGAACTGGCCCAGGCGGATCTGCAGTTCCTGGGCCTGAACATGTACAACAAGCTGATCGGGTTGCATGGCTGGACGGTCATTGCCGCCATCCTGCTGGGGGTCGGGGGCATGGCCAACTACCTGGTGCCCCTGATGATCGGGGCCGAAGACATGGCCTTCCCCCGGCTCAATGCGTTTGCCTTCTGGATCAATATCCCGGGAGCGGTCCTGCTCATGGCCAGTGCGTTTCTGGGAGGCTTTGATGCGGGCTGGACCGCCTATCCCCCGCTCAGTACCTCCGGTCCGGTCGGCTATCAGTTCCTGTTTCTCGCGATTTACTTTGTCGGGCTGTCCTCCATCCTGGGTTCGATCAACCTGTTGGTGACCATCCTGACCATGCGCCCACCGGGCATGGACCTGTTCCGCATCCCGATCTTCTGCTGGGCGGTTTTGGCCACCAGTCTGATCCAGCTCACGGCGACCCAGGCCATCGGTACCGCTTTCCTCATGGGCCTGTCCGAACGGGCGCTCGGCATGGGGTTCTTCGATCCGGACGGCGGCGGCAATCCGGTCCTGTTCCAGCACATTTTCTGGTTCTATTCCCATCCGGCCGTTTACGTATTTGTATTGCCGGGGCTGGGCATTATCAGCGAATTGTTGCCCGTCTTCTCCCGCAAACCCCTTTTCGGGTACAAGTGGATTGCCCTTTCCAGTCTCGCCATCGCCCTGGTCGGGTTCCTGGTGTGGGGCCATCACATGTTCACGTCCGGGTATTCCCCCTATCTGCGCATTCCCTTCATGCTGTCTACCCTGCTGGTTGCCGTACCGACCGGCGTGAAATTCTTCAGCTGGGTAGCCACACTGTGGGGCGGACGGCTGCGATTTCCGACGCCCATGCTGTTTACCCTGGGGGCCATTTCCGTGTTCCTGCTGGGGGGCCTGACAGGACCCATCCTGGCCACGGTGGCTTCGGATCTGTATCTGCACGACACCTATTTTGTGGTCGGCCATTTCCACGCCACCCTCTTTGGCGGGTTTGTCTTCCCCTTCTTCGCCGCCATCTATTTCTGGTTCCCCAAGATTACGGG
>CAXXOQ010000042.1:0-9990 GCA_963664185.2 Caldilineaceae bacterium
TCCGACCGCGCCACAAAATCCTCCACCAGCGACACCAACACCGCGGGTTCCAGTTCCCGCTCCACCCCAAAGAGGGTGTGCAGCAGAACCCGGTCCGGAATCCGGTCCGCCGCCATGTGCAGCATGTCAAAATGGAAGGTCGGTACCTCCAGCTGCACCCGGGGGTGCGGTGGATCCCCCAGCAACGCCGTTACCGGCTTCGGCTCGTGGGGCTCGCTGCCCGTATACAGCGACAGCAGCACCGGCGTCGGCAATCCCTCCCCGCACCCGAAACCGGCCGGCTTCATAGCCCGCCAGCAACTGCCCCAGCGCATAGTGCAACTGACGCAAACGCAGGACCGGATCCCGCGTGGACTGGTATTCCGACAGCAGCAACAGCCGGACCGCACGCTCCGTCCGAAAGATCCAGGCCATGTCGGCCAGCCGGGTCTGGATACTATCCGACGTATAGGCCGTGGTATGGACATCCAGGGAGTCCGGATCCACCTCCCCCAGGCCCAGCGTCTGGCTGACGTACCGGGCCCATTCCAGCATGACCGCACGCTGCTGATGCAGCTTCCGGTACCGACTGTCGTGCAACTGGCCCATCACATCCTGCCTCCCACCGCATTATACCCCAGATCCCGGCCGCCCTGGGGCACCATCGTGTTCCCACTCCAGGGCCATCGCATCATAAAAGTTTTCCCGCGGGTCCAGGCATAGAGTGAGGGTCTACGGTACCCCGTCGCCACGGAGCTGCCCCCATGACCGCTCACGCTACGCTTACGGATCTGTCTTGGGTAACCATCGTCAAAGCGATCGACGATCCGCGGGACCTGCGCACCTGTCTCCATCCTTCTTGCCCTCCTCGGTGTTATCTGCGGGGCTGACACTTGGGTAGACATGGCACGGTTGGGGCAGCGCAAACGGCGTGGGCGGGAGACATCTCGGGACTTGCCCTCTGCCGCCCGGCGCATGCACCCTGTTGGGGCCGTGCGGGGACATGGGGGCATCGCGAATGCCCTGCACGGGACCCTGGCCTTGTGGGAGGAGGAAAACCGCATGCGTACGGGGCAGGCCGCCCACCACAGGGCCGTCCGACGTCGCCTGGCCCTGCATCTGCTGCGGCAGGAACCGGCCGCCAAGGGAGGGATCGCGGCCCAACGCAAGCCGGCCGGCGGGGATGAGGATTGCCTCCTGTACCGCTTTCCTGGCACCCCATACCTCATTCCTGTCCTGATGATCCTGATACATACGAACCGACGGCTATGGTACAGAGAGGGACGCATCCCTATGGGGGAGCCTGAGGGATGGGAAAATCTGCCTGTCGACTTTCCTAAAGGCAGAACATTCCTTTTGGATGCAGGTGCCTACTATGAAACAGAATTTGAACAGGAGACACCTGCTACCATTGTGGACCTGTTTCTGTACCTGGAGAGCTTGCGTCAGCGCCACCTGGAACTGGCCAACCTGCTGGATGACTTGCGGAAGGAAGAGATACCGGACCGTGTGGAGAGCCTCGCCATCTATGCGCACAAAGTATTTCAGGCCATGGTGGTCATGGTTGACGACCCATCCTATGAAAACCGCCCGGTAAAGTGGATCTACGTGTCCCTGCAACCATTCTGGTGTGTTATACTCAAACGCCACTTCCGGAAATTTGAAACATTTGAGAATCTGTTAACCATATTTCCAACGGTTACGGACGTTGCTTCTCAAGTTATGGAAACTTTCAAAACTGCCTATTTGGACGAGGGCCAAATGCAAGAGCGGGTACACGGATGCCTGGAGGTTGCTCGGCGTTACATTTCCGCCGGAGCAGATGAGCAATTGCTGGACCTGGGCACACAACTCTTGCAACTGCCCCTGTCACGCCTCCCGCAAGGGGTTGCCATGCTGGACTTTATGGACAGCCAACCGGTACGGCACCGCACGGAACAGACGGCCCTGGCGTACCTGGAAAGTATTCTCGGATTCCTGAACCTGGACTGTCCCTGGGAGCGGTGTTCTCGCATTGCCACTTGTGCCCGTACGTACATCTGCGGGTAGCAAGCCGGTGCATCTGGGCCGGTCCCGCACCACCTCTGGGTACCATTCGATCCCGACCTGCACATTCCCAGGAAAGGGTCGTCTGTCGGGAATCCGGTGGCAGGGGCCGTCAGTTGTAGAGATTGAGCAGTTTGAGTGCCAGTTGCAGGCCAAAGCGGACGTCTGGATCGTCCAGATCGATGTACATGATCTCCGTAATGCGATTCAAACGATAGGTCAGGGTATTCCGGTGCACCTGCAACAGCGCGGCTGTCTGGCTGATATTCCCGTGACAGACGAAGTAGGCGTTCAGGGTATCAAGCAGTTCTGCGTGGTGGGTGGCATCGTACTCCTGCACGTCCTTCAGCGTAGTCTGGACAAAATGCTCGGTTTCCGGAAACGTGCGCAGCGAGGAAAGAAACTGGTATAGCCCCAAATCCTCGAAATGGGTCACCGCGGATGTACCCCACTTCCGGTTAACCCGCAGACTTTCCCATGCCTGCTGCTGGCTCTGCAGCCATTCCGGCAGCGATGAGCGGGTGGACCCGATGCCAATGTGAATCTTGCCCTGGGGATTGAGTTCCCGCAGGCGCTCCACAATGTCAAGGGCTTCCTGCTTGGACTGGCGCACGTGCGAATCGGGATCGGATGTAGCGGGACAGTAGAGCAACAGTCCCCTGGTCCCGGAAGCTGGACAGCGCGGTCATGTTGCGCTCTTTCAGGACATTGAACATGGGTTGGGGCCAGTCGGGGACATGCTCCGCCTCCACCATCCAGGCGGCATGGGGCATTTCCAGATCATAGCCCAGGGAATGACCCCGGCGGATCCAGGCCTGCTCATCGGCAATGTTGGAACCCAGCAATTCATCCAGAAAGGACGCCCGCATACGCTCTTCCGCGGCCCCCACCGCATTGCGGGTCACCCAGTCCAGGGCAACCGCGGCCGCGCCCTGGGTCACCGCCATCTCTTCAATCGGCGACAGGGTGGTGGGGTCCGAAACGCGGCGCAGCAGCAGGCAATAGCCCTGTATTTCATCCGACACCATGACCGCACTCATGGCGGCCTGGTGGTAATCCCGGAGGGGCGCGCGGGATACCAGATCCAGCACTTCCACGTGGTGGGGCAGCGCTTCCTGGGGAATGCGTACCGCCCAGCTGCGCAACTGCATAATGTTGGGCAGTATGGCCTGCAGGTGGGTGCCTTCGATGCGATCCGGGGCGAGACCGGAAGCCGTGACAATGTGTCCCGCCGCATCCAGCACGATGAAAGGCTGGTTCGTGACGTGGTGAATCTGATCCGCCTGGACTTTCAGGCCACCGCCGTCCAGGGTAATCTGGTTCAGTTCCCGCTGCAGGTTGGCGGCCCGCTGCAGCATATAGGCGGAGCGGTCGACAATCAGCCGAATGATGTCACGTTCTACCTGGGGCAAATGGGCCTGCGCCGGTATGCTGAACAGGGGCAGATTGATGTCGATCGCGGTCTCGCTGGCATCGTCACTGATGGGACCCTGGATCGCGATCCCGGAAATGTGGGCCTCTTTCAGGCGGAGAATGACATGACTCAACCCGCCACTGGCATCAAAGACCCGCAGGTCATCCATGCTAATCAGAGCCAGTTCACTGCCTTCCAGGGTGGGGAATACCGGGGGACTGGGACGACTGCAGCAGGCCCAGAGGACGGAGACATTCAGATTGGCATCCGGTGTGACCAGTGTGGTCCCAACCGGCAACGCGAGATGATAGACATCTTCCAGAGACGTGGAGTTCCAGTTCATGGGGCCATTTTCCCGTCAACGCATAACTGTCCACCTGATCACCGATTTGGGCCCGGCAACAGCAGGGCAGGGTGCTGACCGGAGGCAGGGCCCGTAGGGCCCCGAGCTGCCTGCCCTCCCTGGAAGATTCATCGCATCCATGGCGCACCCATCCCCTAGAGTTGCATTGGAATCATACAATATGCATAAAGGAAATGCGAATCTGGAGCAGTCTATTGTGTAATTCCCTGTAAAATCCTTTTCATTTTGAAAAATCCCACTTGCTTCTAGTGCATTTCGTACAAAGCCATGGGAAAAAACTGTGGTGTCTCTGGGATGGCAAGGTTGCGTACTCTGTACCTTGCCCGGTGGTTGCCGAGGCGCAACCTCAGAATATGGCGGCACTTTCTGCGGGCAAGCTGTGATTTTGCGCAAGGGGAAGCAACCGCCTGGGACCAGAAATCCTGTTGACGGGCTGTGCGCCTGGTGAAAGGACCCCAGGGGCAGAATCAAGGAAGGTGCCGCGCACGGCACCTTCCTGAACTGTAGTATGACGGGGAGGAAAACTGGGCAGCCGCCAGAGGCTGCAGTCCAGCCTTACGGCATGCCGTCAAATTCTACTTGGATTTGGACAAGGCATAACTGACGCCCAAACCCCAGAGGATTGACGAGACGAGAAATGCCGTTTGCAGCCAGGACGGATTTTGCCCCATGGACGGAATAAGGATCAGGAATACGGCCAACAGGGCAATGATCTCCGCCACAATACTCCACAACAGGAGTTGCCCCAGCGACACCAGCTTCAGGGTGGCTCCCACCAGAATGGGCCAAAGTATGGCCGAAATCAAGCCGAGCCCCAGCGCGGCGCCCAGAGCCCCCAGAATCATCGGTACAATGCTCTTGCCCATGGAGTTCGTAGCCAGGCCGTATCCCAGTACAGGCCCCACGCCTATAACGAGGAGGCTAATGATCAGGGTATGGACAGATGCGGACCGTACCAGCAACATACCGATAACGGCCGCGACAATGCTGGCCACCGCCGTAAACAGCCGGATGCGCATTTCACTGGACTGGTTCTCATCGGATGCATCAACTGCCACTGTAAGCATGGAAAACATCAATCCCTCTCCTGTCTTTCCCAATGTGGGATGCCATCGTACCACGGGTACGCCATGCGTGCATTGTAGCAGAACTTCCCCGGATCCGGGATGTCAAATCCTGTGCGATCCCAGCCCCCGGCCTCGGTGCCAGGGGGTAGCCGAGGGCCCGGCACCCTGGCCGCACGCCCTCTGCCGGGAACTAGCCCCTGTGTCCTGTGCGGGCCGCCATTCCCGCCATACAGCGGAAAGGCAACGGCTTTATTTGATGTCGCTGTCCGTGCCGTCTACAATCTGGTTTCCGGGTTTATTGTCTGCCCAGTGGGCAAGGCCTGGCAGCACTGGCCAATCCGGCATGGCAGTCCAGGTCAACTGACGGTCCCCGGACCGCGGCGGGGCAGCAAGCGCACTGCGGATATGTCTGGACAGGAATCCATTACCCCCGGTTAGCTTCACGTTCATGTTCAGGCAGGGGAACGCAGAATCAACAACAATCTTGCCCAATATGTCAATCTGCTCCGCAGCAATGCCAATGTCCGTTACCTCTGGCTGTCGCAGGTCGTCAGCTTCTTTGGGGACTGGTTCAATTTCATTGCGGCCACCGAGCTGACCACGACCCTGTCCGACTCCGGGACCGCCATCAGTCTCCTGGTGGGGGTCAAGACCCTGGCACCTGTGCTGGGCGCGCCCCTGGCACCCTACATCGCGTCCCGTCTGCGACGCCGTACCGTCCTGATCCTGGCCGACCTGCTCCGCATTGGTTTCGTGTTGGCGCTGCTGCTGGTGAACTCGCCCGGCGAACTGTGGCTCCTGTACACCCTGATCGCCATCCAGGGCCTGCTGACCGGCATCTTCTACCCCATCCGCCTGGCCATCCTGCCGGATGTGGTGACCAACGAAGCGGAACTGGGGGCTGCCAACACGCTGGGTTCCCTCAGCTGGACCGCGATGATTGCGCTGGGCACGGCCCTGGGCGGGGTGGCCACCACCTATCTGGGCATTCAGGCCTCCTTCATCATTGACGCCTTCACCTTCCTGATTTCCGCACTGTTCCTGTTGCGGCTGAGGTACCAGTCACCCCGGGAAGCAGGGCAGGCGGCCGGCCGGGCGCAAGGTGCCCAGGCCGCGGACGAGTACCAGACGACTTTCGGCGATCTCCTCCGGTTCCTGCAACAGAACCGGGATTTCCTGTGGCTCTCCCTGAAGAAGACCATAGTTTCCATCTTCAGCTACAACCCCTGCCAAGTCCTGCAGATCATGCTGAGCCGGCTCTATCCCCATTTGGGGCCCAGCTCCCTCCTGCTGGGCGTGATATTTTCGGTCGGCGGGTTCGTCAGCTTCTTCTCGCCGCTGGTCGTGCGCATGGTCACGGGCAATGACCACCGCAAGATGCGCAGGGCCATGCTGCTGGCCTACATCGTCTCGGCGGTGGGGATGTTTATGCAGGGCTTCATTCCGCCCTTTGTCATATTGTTGCTGGGCGTCGCCCTGCGTTCCGTGGGGGCCGTGATTCTCTGGACATTCAGCAGCCAGCTGTTACTCAGTCTTACCCCTGGTCCCTTGCGGGATCACATTCTGTCATTTGAGTTCTTCATGCTCAATCTGCTGGGTGCCGTGGGCGTTGCCATTCCGGAACTGATGGTAGAGTGGCTGGATTTGGGCATTCTGGGGGCCTTTACGACCCTGACCGGCAGCTTTCTGGTGCTGTCAATGCTGTGGGGGCTATGGATCAGGCAGGGGAATTACCGCTTGCCTCCGGGCGCGGACCAGAGCCCGTGAAGGGGCGCGTCGCGTGGGTCGTGTCCGGCGATCCGGAATGCCCCTGATCCCCAATGCCATTGTCCTGCAGTTTAAGGACCGTGTGGCCAGGCGTGCAGTGCCGCGGGCTCTGATCCCTGGCCCGGAATGCGGGATTGGCGGTCGGTATACCCGTCCACCATGGTATGGTGGACCCAAGTGCCAATACAGGGATCCTGCAACCAAAAACCCCATAGACACCTGGGGCCAGGACAGGTTGGGGCGTGCCCCGGACTTGCCCGTCCATCCCTTGCCCCATCCACGGGGATTGTCGCTGCCCAGGCGAAAGGGCCTCCCGGGACCAAGGCCAGGGACTGCCCCAGACTCTCCATGCGCTGCCCGCCAGGCCAGGGTTACGGGCGGCTTTCGCCCTCTACGATCATGCGCGTGGGGATGCTGATAGGCTCTTCGTACCAGGTGTGACCCGCCCAGAAATGACTGAGCCGGACGGGCAGGGCCTGATCCAGAAACAGGTTGGGACCATTCATGAGATGGTAATGCAGATGCGGACCGGGGGAATGGCCGCTGTTGCCGACATAGCCTACCAGGGTCCCGCGCCGGATGTGATCCCCCACCCGGACCTGCAGACTGCCCTGCTGGAGGTGGGCCAGATAACTGAATTCCCCCCGGCGATGGCTCAGGGCCACGGCATTGCCCAGCACGCGCCGGGCATCGCCCTGCATCATGGCCGGATCCGGCATCTGTCCCGGGAGCATATCGGGCATATCAAATATGACATGGGCTACACGGGCCGTGGCGGGGGCATATACTGGCGCGCCCCAGCTGAAGTGATCCTCCAGGCGGCTGCCGTCGCCGGCAAAGAAGGCGGATGCGGCACCCAGTTTGACGAAATCCAGGGCGTAGGCCTGGCTGACCGGCTCCACCTTGTGATGGTCCGTCCAGTCGGATCCCTGAATGGTCCACCAGGTGCCGACCAGTGGAAAGTGCAAATCGGTGGCCAGTTCGGGAAACGATACGGGAATGAGGAGAGTCTCGTTCCAGACGGCCCCCGAACCCGGGTCCTGCAAAACGGCCACCACCTGGATCTGCTGGCACAGCACATACCCCTGCAGGTTGAAATGGAGGTGCTGAATGGCCAGCCCTGTGCCTGCCGGGATGGAGAGATCGGCTTGCCCTGTATGCTGTTGCAGCATCGCCGCGGTCCAGCGTTGCTCGCACAGCACCTGATGCTCATGCACGAGGGCGATGGCCAGACCCTGCAGCGTTACCGTCCCCGTGATGGCCGTGATGCCCAGGGCAAACACCATTTCCTGGCGGGGACCCGCAAAGTGGGGAAAGGGCAACTGGTCGTACAGGGCGGCGAACAGGTGGGAGGGACTGCTCTCCATCAGCACCTGGCTGTGCGGTTCAGGCATGGGACATGGGGCCGCGGGGCAGGTGGGCTATTTGCCGTTTTCTTCATTGACCATCAAGGCGAACTGCTGTACCAGGGCTTCCGTGTCGTCCCCGCTGGTGACCGCGTGCTGCAGCATGTCCTGGCCATGGCGCCATACGCTGGTCATTTCATGCCGATGCGCCATATGGTGGGTCAGGGACAACAGTTCCCGAAACTCCTGCACCGATGCCGGTCCGATGTTCATTTGGTCCTGAATGGCCGGCAGACGTTGGGCCTTCTCAATCAGGATCTGCTCGGAATCGGTCATGAGCAAGGCCGTCCGGGCACTGATGAGCTGCTGTTCCGGCGTTTGCCCGGCAATCAGAAAAATGGCTTCCGTGGTCAGCCAGGGACGGGCCACCCCCGCGGGACCGGAAGGTATTTCCCGAATCCGCAGCGCGTCGCCGAGCGCCAGATGGAATGCCGACAGATTCCAGGGACCGTCCACCAACAGGGCCAACTCCTGATTCTGAAAGGCCTGTTGCAGCCGCGCATAGTCGCGACTCACATCGATGCCGGGCGTCGCGCTGGCGGCCGCCAGCCAGGTCAGGAACTCCGCGGCGCCCACAGACTGGTCCAGCACCACACGATAGTCGGCATCAAACAGCACGCTGCCATACGCCGGGAGGCCCCAGTAGAGATGAAACAGGTTCTGGTATAGACCCAGAAAGGGCTGGTCGGCCTGCGCGGCCAGTTCCAGCAGCTGCGCCGTCGTGTCCGGCACCTTCGCCCAGGGCCACATATCCGTGTTCACATACAGCATCACCGTCTCGGCCCAAATGGGCAGCCCCATCAGCTGGGCATCATGGATCAGGCCATAGAGCGCCGGCGACACAAACAGGGCCAGGTCTTCCGCCTGCACCACCGTGTTGAAGGGGATGATCAGTTCGTCATCCTTCAGTTCCGGGTACCGGCTGGCCGGTGCCAGCAGGAGCTGGGGTCCCTCTCCCGCCAGGATGGCATTCAGCAGGCGGGTCGGCACCTGATGCGCTTCCACGAATTGAGGCGCCAGGACCAGACGGGGATGTTCCGCCCGGATGCGGTCCAGGATCGCGGTCAGCGCCTCATGGTCTGCGTCGATCCAGGAATGCCAAATCAGGACGGTGCCGGACATGGAGTCATCTTCACGGGCCGGTACCGCGACGGGATCGGCGGGGGTGGCGGTGACCCTCCCGGGATTGGGTGCGCTGGATGGCACCGACGAGTCACAGCCTGCCAGTACAACTGCCAGCAGCAGCCACATACCCAGGGCCCAGCAGGGCCATCGCGGCGGGTACCGATGGCAAAGCATGCGGATCTGTAACCGGTAGCGCATCGGAGATCTACGTGGCTGTCAGATGATGCAAGAGGGCTGCAATGGCCAGCGCATAGCCCTGACCCCCAAAGCCACTGATTTGTCCCAGACAGGCAGGCACAATCACGGATCGGTGCCGGAATTCATCCCGCGCATGAATGTTGCTCAAGTGGACTTCCACTGTGGGAATCCCGATGGCCTTGATGGCATCGTGAATGGCATAGGAGTAGTGGGTGTAGGCACCGGGATTGATCACGATACCGTCCGCCCATGTGCGGGTTGCATGCAGGAGGTCCACAATCTGGCCTTCCCCATTGGACTGGAAGAAGCGCAGTCCGTGTTCCTGTCCGTACCGGTCCTGCAGGGACGCCTCAATCTCGGCCCACGTGGCAGTGCCGTAGAACCGGGTTTCGCGTGTGCCCAGCAGGTTCAGGTTCGGACCGTTGATGATGTGCAGGTGCGCCATGGCGTCTCTCAGGTGCCGGAAAGAATGTAATACCAGGCGTCCAGAACAAAGGCATCGCCCGGGTGGTCGACAATGTGCACGGACTCGATGTCATCCAGGACGACAAAGCGCAGGCGGGCCCCCTGTCGCTTCTTGTCCGTAGCCATCGCTGCATACAGGACTTCCGGATCATAACGGCG
>CAXXOQ010000043.1:0-10541 GCA_963664185.2 Caldilineaceae bacterium
GATGCCGAAAGGACCCGTACGGCCCCCGACATGCAGCACCAGGGGTTCGGACCGGGCGCAATACACCAGCAGAAACACCGCCAGCAGCAGATTCAGGAGGCCCACCAGCAGGGAAATGAGGCTCTGTGAATGGAACCGGGGCAGCAAATGCACCCGGCCCGTGACCAGGGCAATGCCGGCACCGGACAGAGGCAATGCCGTGAAGGCCAGCAGCAGATTGGGCAGCAGGGGATGCGCAACGAAAGCCATTTACCCGGAACGCTCGGTCTTGGGTGGGGAGGGTGGGACCGGCTGTTCATATTCCAGCCAGACATGGTCATCCTGGGCACTGTTGCGACCAGGCGTATAATGCTCCACGCCCAGGAAAGCATACGGCTGTACCGGCGACGAACCGGATGTGGGCCGCGTGCGAGCCTCATGCAGACGTTGCACGAGGGCAATCAGATAGGCCGTTACGCCAAAGCTGATCACGATGGCGGTGAGTATCAGGGCGTGGGGCAGGGGATCGGCGAAGTCCTGGGGATTGGGATACCCCGCCTGATCCAGGCGCTCCTTGTCCAGAATCGGTTCCCGGCCAGCAGTCAGATTGGTCGTGCCGAAAATGATGAGATTGAAGGCATGGCTGACCAAGCCCAGCCCCAGAATCAGTTTCACGGCGTGCTGGCGCAGAATCAGGTAGGTACCCGTTCCCAGCAGCACCATCACCAGCACCGCCAGGATATAGACGCTCATGGGGAGTCCTCTTCCGTTTCGGTGGCCGGGACCGCTTCCAGGGACATGGTCTCATCCACTTCCAGCAGCTGCTCCATTTCTGTCGACCGGGTCAGGGTCAAATCCAGCAGGAACAGGGAGGTTACAGACATCACAACCAGAAACACCCCCAAATCGAAAGTAACCGGGGTGCCAATATCAATGTCCAGCACAGGCACGTGAAACCAGGTGGCCGCAAACACCGTTCCTTCCTGCACCAGTCCCAACAGAATGGAGCCGACAGCCACCAGGAGGCCCAATCCGGCCAGGGGCACCATTAATCGGCCCAACCGGCGCTGGACTTCCTCGGCCCCCTGACTCAGAATGGTCAATTCGAGCGCGGCCGCTGCCATCAGGCCACCCACAAATCCCCCACCCGGCAGATCATGGCCCCGGAACAGGAAAAAAACGGCCAACAGTACCAGCGCGGCGGTAAGCGATGCCAGGACATATTTGAGATAGAGTTCCGTCATGGTTTGGCCATGCCTCCTCCGGCCATGCGCATTCAGGGGATCCGGGATGGTGGTTCCGGATTGCGGGATCGACGGATGCGAAAATGATAGGCCCGCACCAGGCTGTACACCCCCAAACCGGCAATGGCGATCACAGTCATTTCACCAAAGGTGTCAAAGCCCCGGAAATCCACCAGAATGACATTCACGACATTCGCACCGCCATGCGGGCCCCTCGCCGCTACCCGCAGGATTTCATCGCTGATGGAGGGGAAATACGGTTGTTCGGCGGTCAGGATTACCAGCATAAAACCGAATACGCCCATGCCCACCGCCAGCAGGACATTGCGCAAATGCGACCAGCCGGGCAAGCGGGTCTGGGGCGTGTTCGGCAACTTGTACAGGATCAGGATAATCAGGACGAGCACCAGCACCTCCACCAGCAACTGGGTCAGCGCCAGATCGGGGGCGGCGAACAGGACAAACCACAGGGAAACCACCAGGCCTACCACACCCATGGCAATCACGGGCACCAGCTTGGCCCGGGACAGCACGGTGGTCATGGCTGCGGCGATCGCCAGCAGGACGATCAGCATTTCCACGTAGGGTGACACGCGGCTGGCCGAAACGATTCGCAACAGCGCCAAATCCAGCAACTCCAGACGGCGCCATGCCACCAGTACGAACAGAATGGCCGCCGACAGCACGACCGCAATGTGTGCTGTGAGCGAACGCCCCTGCAAAAGATATGTCACACTTTCCGCACTGCGGCGCAAGAGGGACAGGAGGCGTTCCAGGCTCGCTTCACCGGAAGGTATGTAACGTGCGCCAGCCTGAATGAATCCGGCCACGACCGCTTGCCTCCAAAACAGGGCTGCGCCTGTCGCCAGGGCCAGCAACGAGAGCGCCAGCGGGAGGCCTATGCCACTCCAGACATGGAATTCCACATGTTCTGCGTGCCCCAGGACACTGGTGACGGCGCTGCTCAGCAGCGGGTGCAGCCAGGAATTGAGCAGAAACGGCATCAGGGTTCCTGCCAAGGCCAAGAACAGGGGACCCAGGACCATGAACGGGGGCGGCTGGTGCAGGTCTCCATGCCCCCCCGCATCATCTGGCTGACGACGCAGGAAAATCCGGATGACGAACGCCAGGGCAATCGTGGCAAAGACACTGCCGGCCACCACGACCCCGGCCAAGGCCAAGGGCCCCAACCAGGCCCAGGGGCCGAAGTGCCCATGCAGCAACGCGTCCAACAGTATCTCCTTGGCGATGAACCCGGGCCAAATGGGCAATCCCAGCATGGACACACTGGACAGCAGGGTGGCGCCAAAAACGAATTTGAGCGGGCGCGCCAGCTGGGCCATGTGGCGTATGTCCCGGGTGTGGAGGGCATGGTCCAAAATGCCGGCAAGCAGGAACAGAGGGCCCTTGTAGAAGGCATGGGCCAGAATGCCCATGATGGCCGCGCTTATGGCCAACACCGAATTCATGCTGAGGGCCATGAACAGAAGCCCCAGCTGGGTCAGGGTGGCATAGGCCAGAATGGCTTTCAGATCGGTCTTGATCAAGGCTATGACAGCGCAGATCAGGACCGTCATCAGCCCAAACGTGAGCAACAGGGGAAACCAGAGAGGGTGGTCCGCGAAAATGGGATGAAACCGCGCGACCAGAAAGATGCCGGCCTTGACCATCGTGGCCGAATGCAGATAAGCACTGGCCGGGGTAGGCGCCGCCATGGCTCCCGGCAGCCAGAAATGCACGGGAAACTGACCGGATTTGGTGAAGGCCCCGACCAAAATCAGAATCATGGCCGTGGTCACGGCAGGCTGGGAGAAATCCAGGGACGCGTGCATCCAGTCAGTGATGGTGTAGCTGCCGGTAGCGGCGGCCAAAATGAGAAGCCCGGCCAACATAACCAGGCCGCCACTGCCTGTGACATACAACGCGGTACGAGCGCCTTTTTGGCTTTCCTCTGTTTTGTAGCGATGGCCAATCAGCAGGTAGCTGGTGATGGTGGTGCCTTCCCAAAACACGAAGAGCAGGATAGCGTTGTCCGCCCAGACAATGCCCAGCATGCTGGCCATAAAGAAGAAAAGGAACGTATAGAATGTGCCCTGCCTGCTGTCATGGCGCAGGTAGTAGTGTGTGTATTGGGCTACCACCGCGCCGATCAGCAGAATGATGAAGGAAAACAGATAGCCCAGGCCATCCACCCTGAAAGCGATGTTGACCTTCAGGGCGCTCAGCCAGGTCCAGGTTTCGTGCAGGGGCTGGGGATCCGCCACATCCATCTGCCAACCCAGAACGCCCAGCACCAGGAGAATCGGCACGGCCGACAGCCACCCGTAGAGAGCACTGCGCTCGGGTCGGATTTGCCAATAGATGAGGCCTGTGCCGCAGAGTAAGGCCAGACTGGCGAGTAGCATGAGGAAAGTTGATCCAGGCCAAATGTCAGTGTGCAGCAGTCCAAGAACCCGTGGCACAGACGGAGTCCCTACAACATACAATACTTCCATGCAATCGTCTCAAATTCCGAATAGTCATGGGATGGCAATCCGGGACTCCATGCTATAACTGTCCCGTGGGCGGCTGGCAACGGATTCTGTAACAGGGGGTTCCCCTTCCATGAACCTGATTCACACTTTCGGCGGAGATGGCCCGTATGCCCTGACAGTGCAGTTTGCTGCCGATGGTCAAACCCTGATCTCGGCGGGCATGAACAGGCACCTGCATCTCTGGTCCACCCAGGACTGGTCCCATGTCAGACAGATTGGTGGACATGCCAAGAGTGTCAATGCCCTGGTCCTGCATCGGGCAGGTGCTCTCGTGGCGTCCGGCAGCAGTGACTGCAGCGTTCGGATCTGGTCGTTCCCTGAATTTGCGCTGCTGCATGAACTGCAGGACCGCCGGAAAGTGGTGGCAGGCCTGGCCGTCGCCCACCAGAAGGACCTTTTGGCGGCCTGTTCCTATGGGGGGCGGGTTGCGGTCTGGGACTTTGACGGTGCCCTGCGTGCTGCCTTCAAGGTCAGTTCCCGAAATCTCTCTACCGTTGCCTTCGCCCCCCGTGATGATATGATCCTTGCAGGCGGGCTGGGGGGCGAGCTTACGCTATGGTCCTTGCCGGAGGGAAAGCCTGCGGGCAGGATTGAGGCCCACGCCATTGCGGTGGGCTATTGCCGCTACCTGCCGGATCAACGCCGAGTCTTGACTCTGGGTTACGATGGACTGCTCAAGTTGTGGGATTCACGAAACTGGACCCTGATGCGCTCTGCCTGTCTGCACGAGGATCGAATTACGGGATTCTGGTGGGACCGGGAGCGGGAAAGGGCCCTGGTGCTGAGTGCTGGCCTGATTCGTCTTTTTGATCTGGCCCACTGGACTTTCGTGGATGAATTGGCGGTGGATTCCCGTGTCCTGACATGTGGCACGGTGTCGCCTGACGGTACTACGGCTGTGATTGGATCCGCCGATGCCAAGTTTCGCATAATTGCCCTGGACTGATAGCCCCGGCACGGGGTCGCAGATTGCCCAAACACCCAAAGGTGAGTGAAACGGAATGGTACTTCCCCTGCAAAGTGAAGCCGCCCATCTGGATCTCAACGAGAATCCCCGGATGGTGTCCGCCAAAGTACAGCATGCCATCCAGGAGGCAGCCACGACGCTGAATCGCTATCCCAGTGGTGCAGAAGGCCTGGAAGCGAAGATTGCGGCTCACCTGGGACAGGGCCTGACCGCCGCCCCATATCATGGTGGGAGCAGGAGGCAGCCAGATCCTGCACAGGGTGGCGGACACGTTCGTGGAACCCGGGGATGAGGCCATCATTCCGGTACCGGCTTTCCCGGTGTACCAGCACAGCATTGTGCAGAACGGGGGCAAGCCGGTGTTGGTGGAGCATAACGATAACCACCACGTGGATGTGGAGGAAATTCTGGCCCATGTCAATGCCCGGACCCGCATTGTCTATATCTGCAGTCCGCACAATCCCACCGGCACCTACTGCTCACAACGTCAGCTGGACCGCTTGCTCACCCATCTGCCGGCCTCCGTGCTGCTGCTGTTTGACGAAGTCTATTGGCATTTCGGTGCCCATCCTGACCGGGCCCGGCCCTGGCGGCATTTGCCTGCCTATCCCAATCTGCTGATTTTGCACAGCTTTTCCAAGGCATTCGGCCTGGCCGGCCTACGCCTGGGCTATGGCATTGCCTGTCCGGATGTCATCGCCCTGCTCAAAGCAAAGACTCCGCTCTTCACCCTGAATCGCTTGACCTTGGCCGCCGGTGAGGCGGCCCTGGCGGATCAGGACTTCGTGACCCAATCCACGACCCTGATCCAGGAGCAGCGGGCCGTGCTGTATGAAGGCCTGCGGCAACTGTCGGGCATAGACATGGTTCTGCCCAGCGAAGCAAGTTTCGTGGCCTTCCGGCCGCGCGTGCCCAGCACGTGGCTGGTGGCCCAGCTGGAAGCCCGCCAAATTCTGGTCCGTGAACTGTCAGGGTTCACGATGCCGGGTTGGGTGCGGGTATCGGTGGGGTACCCGGCCGACAATCAGCGCTTTCTGGCGGCGATGGCGGAAGTCCTAGAAGACTGACCACAAATTGAACCGATTGGATGACTTGGAATCCTGGGCCATTTCATCGCGGGTCTGGGCCTCCACGACGGCCATGATGGCCACATTGACAATATCCCGCACTTCCGCCCCCGTCTCCAAGGCATGAATGGGCTGGCCCAAACCGACCAGGATAGGGCCAATCTTGTCCGCGCCTCCCAGGCGGTTGACCAGCTTGTAGGAGGCATTGGCCGCGCTCAAATTGGGGAAAATCAGGACATTGGCGTCCGACACCTGGCTGAAGGGATAGACTTCCTCCATCAATCCGGGCTCGACGGCCACGTCGGCCTGCATTTCACCGTCTATGGCTAAGTCAGGACGCAATTCCTTGACCAATTCGGTGGCCTGGCGCATCTTGTCCGGCTCGGGACCGCGGGTACTGCCAAAGTTGGAATAACTCAGCATGGCAATGCGGGGCGTGACATCGAACCGGGCTGCCACATCGGCGGCATTGATGGCGATGGACGCCAGCTGTTCCGCGGTGGGATTGATGTTGACGGTGGCATCCGAGAAAAAGTACAGCTGTTCGTTCACGATCATGACATACACGCCACTGACCACGGAACGGTCTTCCATTACCCCCACGACATGCAACGCCGGACGCACGACATCCGGATAGTTGTAGGTCAAGCCGGAAATGAAAGCGTCGGCTGCGCCCGTCTGCACCATCATGCTGCCAAAATAGTTCTCCTGCAACATCATTTCCCGGGCCATGGTCATGGTTACGCCCTTGCGCTGGCGGCTTTCATAAAACCGCTGGATGAAGGTGTCCAATTCCTGGCTGGCGGCAGGGTTTATGACATCGGGCGTGAAATCCAGGCTCAGGCGTTCGCACTGGGCATGTACCTGTAACCGATTGCCCAGCAGCACGACGTCGGCAATGCCTTCCTGCTGGACCGCGTGGGCGGCCCGGACCACCGAGGTATGCGTGCCTTCGGCAAAGACAATGCGCTTGGGATTCTGGGTCGCCTTGATCTGCATGAAACGCATGACCTGCTCGGTCTTGCCCAGGCGTTCGGCCAGTTCATCCAGGTACGATTCCAGGTCAATCGACTTCCGGGCCACCCCGGATTCCATGGCAGCCCGGGCCACGGCGGGGGCTACCCACATCAGCACCCGGGGATCCAGCGGTTTGGGGAGAACGTATTCGGGACCCATGGCAAGATGGGAAAGGCCGTAGGCCGCCAGTACCGAGTCGGGGACATCCTCCCGGGTCAGAGAGGCCAGGGCCTGGGCCGCCGCCACTTTCATTTCCATGTTGATGGCCCGGGCATGTACATCCAGGGCACCGCGGAAGATGAAGGGGAAGCCCAGCACATTGTTGACCTGGTTGGGAAAGTCGCTGCGCCCGGTGCCCATGATGACCGTGTCCGGACGGGCAGACTTGGCGGCATCGTAGCTGATTTCCGGGTCGGGATTGGCCATAGCAAAGATGATGGGCATTTCGGCCATGCTGCGTACCATGTCCTGATCCATCGTGTCCTTGGCCGACAGGCCAATAAATACATCGGTCCCGGCTACGGCTTCCCGCAGGGTGCGATGTTCCGTAGGAGCCGCGTAGCGGCGTTTGTAGATGTTCATGCCTTCGGTGCGACCTTCATAGATCACGCCGCGGCTGTCGCACATGATGATGTTTTCCTGCCTGGCCCCCAGCGCAATGTAAAACTCGGCGCAGGCCAGTCCCGACGCCCCGGCACCGTTGATCACGATCCGGGCCTGGTCCAGGGCCTTGTCCGCCACTTGCAGGGCATTGATCAGCGCTGCGCCGGAAATGATAGCGGTGCCATGCTGATCATCGTGAAATACCGGGATGTCCAGTTCGTTGCGGAGGATTTCTTCAATGTAGAAGCATTCCGGCGCCTTGATGTCCTCCAGATTCAGGCCGCCGAAGGTGGGGGCCACGGTGATGCAGACGTTGATCATTTCGTCGGCATCCTGGGTATCCAGTTCCAAATCAAATACGTCAATGTCCGCAAAGCGCTTGAAGAGCACGGCCTTGCCTTCCATCACGGGCTTGGAGGCCATGGCCCCCTGATTGCCCATGCCCAGAATGGCGGAACCGTTGCTGATGACACCGACCAGATTGCCCTTGGCGGTATAGCGATACACCGCTTCCGGATCCCGGGCAATTTCATCTACCGGATCCCCAACCCCCGGAGAATAGGCCAAGGCCAGATCCCGTTGCGTGGACATGGGTTTGGTCGGCACAATTTTGAGCTTGCCAGGGCGTTTCCCTGCATGATAATCAAGTGCTTCCTGACGCGAGATCCGGACCATAATGTGCCTCTAATTCACTCCTGACTGCAACGGCATCTGCCTAGGTTATGGTACCACAACAGGAATGGGAGAAAGTCTCATCTGCCATCCGTGGTGCAGGGCATTCCATGGCCGCCGAAGCCACCGGTGGCATGTGCCGGATGAGGAACCTGATAGCCACTGTGTTGCAAGTCAAGTCCCCAGCCTCGTCTGGGAGGATGTCCGCCAGGGGCCTGGTCCCTCATCTCCGTCCGAGCCAGGTCCAGGGCCTGGACCTATGGGTCGGAGCGACCGAGATGGCCCGCAGCGGCTGCCAGAATGCGGTGCTGGGAGCCCTGCAGACCTGGGGTTTCCGCGGGCATGCCACACGCCCGTACCTGCGGGGGTGGCTCTACGATGGGTCGGCGCGGGCCGCGCCCTGTCAGGTCCCATTGGAGGTTGCGGCCTGTTTCGCCCCGCTCCTGCGCTGGGTCTGGGACGAATGGGAAGGTACGGCCTTGACGCTGGCAATCGACCCGACCACGAAAGAGGAGGCGCTGGTGGCCCTGATCATCCGCGTCGTCTACCGGGGCAGTGCCTTGCCGGTGGCGTGGCACCTCAAGCCGGGAGGCCAGGCCCGGGCCCTGGATCCCCGACCTCTGTGGCCTGCGGGACCGCCTCGGGGCCGTGGTGTTGGTCACCCTGACGGTGCGTGTCCTCTGCGACCGGGGCCCCGTCTGTGGGAGGCCATCTGCCGCCAGGGGTGGCATCCCTACATGCGGTATGACCGCCATATGACCTTTCCGGCCGCGACAGGGCCCCGGAGGCCGGCGTGGCGCTTCGTGGCGGAGGAAGGACCGTATACGGTGACGGCCAGGCAGGCCTTCCGGCAACGCCCACGGCGCTGCACCCTGAGCTTGCTCTGGGCCCCGGGGCCAGCGGCGCCCTGGGTGGTACTCACGGATGAAGCGCCGACGGTCGTGGATCTCGGCGCCTACGGCATGCGCGTGTGGATGGCACAGGGCTTTCCGGGCCCTCAAGCGTAGGGGGTGGCCGTGGCACCGCACACGCCGCGTGGAGGAAGCGTGGCCCCCAGCCAGGTGCGCCCGACGCCCGCCGTCACGCGGGACCGATCCCTGCGTGTGTTTCAACTGGGCCTGGAACAGGCCCAGCGGCTGTGGCACCGCGGCTATGCCTGGACCCGGGCCTGGGCTGCAGCCCACACCCCGGAACCCTGCAGTGGACCGATCCGCCCACCCCGTGACCCCCTGGTCCACCCACACCAAGATGCCGTTGGGGGTTTATCTATCCCTATCAGGAGTTACCCGTACCGTGGGTGCTGCTTCCTTAATTGGTGGTGAGCGGCGGTGTGGGGCCTGAACCATCCGGATCCGCAGCATCCCCACCCACAGCATCCCTACCCGCAATGGCATCAACACAACGGTTTTGGCTGTTGACTCCACATGTGTCGTGGGGGACAGACCTGTTCCACGATACGTCGGCACGTGCCATGGAGCAGTTCCCGGCCCGCAGGACAGGCCTCTTCGTTCCGGTCCTGGCAACTGCCATTCCGCCAGACCTGCCCTGCGTCGCAGGCGCGATTGGGATGCTGGCATCGTCCGCCTTGCATCACATAACCGACGCCGCAGAGGCGGGTCGGCGTGTCCGCCCGGACACAACCCCGGTAGGCCACATAGACAAAACCCGAGAGACACCAGCGGTTCTGCCGCCGAAGAGCAGCGGTTGCCGGACCACAGCGTTCCTTGGGGACAAGACTGGCCTGAACCCAGCGTGAAGGTCTTGACCGCGACATCGCTGATAACATAGCGGATCCCGAGGTGAAGATCCGTGAGGGCTACCTGCACCTCCTGGCGGGAGGTCAGATCCAGCTGGTCCAGGACCAGGGAAGTGGCGCTGGGCACCGTGTGCTGTGCACGGGACTGGTCCTCACCCGCCACCATGACCGTGACCTGCGAGGTAGGACTTAGGCGTTCCCGCAACCCCAATGGCAGCCCCGTCCATTCCACATGCAGCTGATTGCCCCGATTGGTTTGTACTACCTGCAGGCCCGTCACACCGGCCAGGCGCGTGTGGACCGGACAATGCGTATAGTCTTGATCAAACAGGGCACCGGCTGCCCGGGTGTGGTTGCCCCATGTACCCAGAAGCAGGAAGGCAAGCAAAGCGCCTAAAGCTGTCGGCAGGATTTTCATGGCAGGAGCGGCTCAGCAACCATGCCGCGATCCTGGATGCCAATGGGCGGCAAAAGCCCTGGTTGAATACCTGGAAGCATGGCTACAATGGAGGTGACAGTCGGGATGAACTGGCCACAATAGCGGTTGGATTGGGTCTAGTGCTTTCACACTACCATAGATCATCAAGGTTGCCAAATGCATGTGCCATATCAGCATCAAAACATAATACACATCAGATATTGAACTTCCTTCTCAGTTCGGACATGAAGCACTCTCTGCAGGACGGAAGTGGATCCTGCATA
>CAXXOQ010000044.1:0-4222 GCA_963664185.2 Caldilineaceae bacterium
GACAAGCTCCATCTGCAGTTGATCCCGTTCGCTCCGGATCTCCTGCAGTCTGGCGGCGGCCTGTTCCCATTGGGCCATCTGTTCCGCGCCTTCCTGCAACTGACCTTCCCGGTCCTGAATCTGCTGACGCAGCCCGGCTGCGGTTTGGGCCAGATCCTGATGCTCCCGTTCCTTCGCTTCCTGCGGCGCGAGCAGAGTTTCCAGACGGGTAAGTTCGATCGCCTTTTCCTGCACGAGTTCCCTTATGTGGTTTTCGGTACCCCGCAGGCGTTCATAGGCGTCCCGGTACTTGCTGACATTCAACAGGGGCCCAAAGTGGGATTTCCGGTTGGCGGGCGTAGCCAGAAAGGGACTCTGAAAACTGCCTTGCGGTACGCCAACGGCATGCTGAAAGAGCGCCTCCAGGGAAACCGCGCCACTTTCCCCCATGAGTTGCTGCAGGAAGGCCTGGACATCACTTCGCCCTTCACAGACCTGGTAGTCTTCATCACAATTGTGCACATAGGCACGATTGCGTCCCACGTAGTGCACCACATCATAGGTGCGTTCGTCGCTCTGATTCAGGATGCGGACCCGAATCGAACCCGAGCGTCGGCCCTGGCGCAGGAGGCTGGCTGGTCTGGGATTCCGACTGTTGAACAGGGCGAAGCCGATGGCTTCCAGAATGGTGCTCTTGCCGGCGCCATTGGCCCCCACAATGCCATTGACCCCCTCCGCGAAGGAGATCACGGCCTGGGTATAGGATTTGATATTGGTGAGTTCCAGTTCAATCAGCTGCATGACCGTCCGTCATCCTTGGCTTGCGAGGCGTCATCGTAGGCACTCAGGGTGGCGTAAAGTTCCTCAGGGGCAGCGTGGGCCAGGGCATGGGCCATCAGTTCCTGCGTGGCACTGCGCCAGAGCGCGGCGCTGTCGGCGTATTGCGGATGTTCCCGGATCGTGTCGAGCAGGACTTCCTGCTCAATGTCATGGAGCGTCCTGTGATCGGCAGGGCTCTGTTCATCCCCCTGGCTGGTCTGGGCCTGCAAATGAATCCGGCACTCCAGGGGTTGCAATTGCGCCAGCACCGCTTCCCGGATCTGGTTCAGATCGAGCAGGTGAGATGGGAAATCCAGTCTTCCCCATAGCATGATGTGCAACAGGGGCGCACGGTCATCCCCGCGGCGTTCCGGGCGGAGCTGGCTGTCCAGGCTCTCCAGAAGTCCCTGCTGCAAGTGTTCCGGCGACTCGGCTTTGTTGACCTGGAAGAAGTGCCGTACCCAGAGCCGAATGGGCGAGGGCAGATGCGTGACCCTGTGGGCAGGCTGTGCTGCCGTATTTACCTCCACCAGCTTGGCGCCACCCGGATTCTGGTCATCCCAGACATCAATGGAGGTGACCTCAAGGCTTCCCGGGTTGTAGATCCAGCCTTCGTACGCAAAGGGTTTGTGGTAGTGCCCGAGAGCCAGATAATCCACGTGCGGCTGCAGGGGCGCCAGATCGCCCACCGTTATGGTCCCGGTTACATTGGCCGGGATTTCGCCTTCCAGTCCGGTATGGAGTGCGAGAACGCTGTAGTGCACATCCTCACGGGGCGAATCTTCCAGCGCCTGGGCCAAGGTGAACAGTGCTGTTTGGGTGCCCGCCCCCTTGTACCCCATACCGTATACCCGTACGCCAGGCAGGGGTTCACTGAAATGGCCCACCGGTGACTTGGCCGATACCGGACGCAGGGGACCCTCATGGTCAGGCAGGAAATTCAGGAGCTGCAGCATGCCCTGCTCCGCCAGAAACTCTACCCAGCTCATGTGGCCGTCCGCATAAAAGGGCTTGTCGTGGTTGCCTTCAATGGCCAGGCAGGGGATTTTGGCTCGTTGCAGGGAGGTCAGGATCTGAATCATCTGCCTCATGGTGTGGGGAAGCACATAGGAGCGTTTGTGGAAGAGATCGCCGGCCAGCAACACAAAATCCACCTCACGCTTCACCGCCTCCTGCACGGCCCAGATCAAGGCAAGGGCAAAGTCGTTGTACCGCTCCCGCAGGCCGTACTGTCTGAAGCCCAAATGGGCATCCGCGATATGCAAGAAGGAGAATTCCATACAACCCTTCCTGTGATGAGAAGCCGGAGATGGGGCACCCGTACCCGACAGCACGCCCCCGGCGTACAAACCTGCGGTTAGCGGAAGCGCGTACTGGTGTTCTTCCCCGCGTGGACCAGAACGCAGCGCATGGTGTCCAGCGTCGTGGCTTCCCGCAGCCCTATGTCCTGCAAGGCCTGGATGCCTTCGGCATGATCCGCATCAATCTGGGCCCGGATCCGGAAGCCGGGCTGATCACCCACGGCCTGGGCGATGGCGGCCGCTATCGCGGTCTCATAGTGGCCGTAGCGCTGGGAACGGGTCCACCACGAAATGTCATGCTGGCGTCGCCAGCCGTGGCTGCGCACCAGGGCCGCCGTGGCGTAATGTCCGGCGTTGGTGCGAATGCCCAACCGGTGGATGTGGCTCCTGCCCAGGAACGCACTGAAGCGCTCGCCCATGCGTTGCGGCCAGTCGCTGACAAACTCCCCCTTCCGCAGGGGATGCCACCACTGGGTGTGGTACTCCACCTGACTCCGGGCCAGATCATAGATCTTGCGCCACTCCGGCGCGGGAATGCCGGCCACGATGTCCTCCGGTGATGGGGCCAGGGTGTGGGCCAGGGGTGAGAAGCCTTTCAGTTCTGTGGTGCCCCCCATACGGGTAAAGCCGTGCTTGGCATACAGATCAAGGGCAATGTGATTGTTGCTGCGCACCTGGAGAACGGCGTACTGGGCGCCCATTTCCTTGAGATAGGCGATGGCATGGGCGAGCAATTTGCGGGCGATGCCCTGCCGCTGGTGGGAACGCGCCACGGCAATGTTGGCCACTTGCCAGCGGCGGCCGTAAGGGTCCATGCGCTGCAGGGAAATATTGCCGACCACGCGGGACATTTCCATCCAGACGAAGCCGTCAAAGGGGCTATAGGTACTGAAGGAATTCAGATAGCCGAGGCGCAGGATGCGCGCCAGATTCCCGAAAATCTGGAGTTCCCGCAAGGCGGAAGTGCTGGCTTCGTCCAGTTCACCGGCAAACGCTTCACTGACCAGATCCGCCACCTGGCGCAAATCCCGCGTGATTTCAAAGGGGCGGATGCCAGACTCGGAAGCCGGATTGCGTACGGTGAGAGGAACGGTCAACATGGCTGGCTCCCGGTGTTGCCAGGCGGTTAACTCGCGATGCGTACCATGGCAGGGCGCAGGACCTGGTCCTTGAACATGTAACCGGAACGGAGCGCGTCCACGATTTCACCGCTTTCGTGGTCTGCGCTCTCCAATTGTTGTACGGCTTCATGCTTGTTGGGATCGAAAGCCCCTGCCGCCTCGATCGGCGTGACGCCTTCTTCTGCCAGCACTTTGCGGATCTTGGTGTGGATTTGCGCAATGCCCTGCAGCCAGGGTTCATCGCTGTCGGCCACGGTGGCAGGCTGGTTGTCCAGCGCCAATTCCAGATCATCCAGGACGGCCAGGATCTTGCTGGCGAAGCGCTGGGTGGCCCGATCCACCTGCTCCTGGGCCAAACGGTCCAGGCGTTTCCGGCATTCTGGAAATCCGCGGCCATGCGTTGCATTTCCACTTCGGTGGCGGCTTTCTGCACGGCGAGGTCCGCCTTTTCCTGAACCGCGGCCTCCTGGGCCTGTGCCATCTCGATCAAGGCCTCCCGCAACTCCTCTTCGTTCAGGGAAGCGTAGGGAGAAGGCAACTCGGCTTCCGGCGTTTCCGCCTCCGCTACCTCGACCGTGTCGGTTTCAGGTGCGTCGATCTCCTCGGGGACGTCGTCCTTTGTCAATGATGGGGTCGTTTCACTCATTGTGTCAGTTCTGTGGATTCCTGTCAGATGTCCGGTGCCGTATGCACCAGGGAATTGCGTACGAAGGCACTCATGAGGGCTGCCATGAAACGGACCGTGCCCATATTGTAACCGTAGGCCATGCGCACAGGGCCCGCCACGCCCACAATGCCTGTGGCCCGATCCGGAATGCCATAACTGGACAGCACCAGACTCAAGTCGGCGAAATCGGCCCACTCCTCTTTGCCGTCACCGGCAATGAGGACATGTACATCCCCCGGCTGGTTGGAATACACCTGGATGTCATCCAGGTGGAGCCATGAATCAAAGGCTTCCACCACCCGCTGCAGCCGGTGACGCTCCGCGAATTCGGGGGC
>CAXXOQ010000045.1:0-38984 GCA_963664185.2 Caldilineaceae bacterium
ATCGTTAGCGAGCCTGCCGCGACGTTCTTCCCCTGCGCGTCATTGTCTTACTCACGGATTGGCTCCCCACTCACCCATGCACCACAAGTCTCCCAAAGATAGTCTTTCCGTCCCCCTGCCAGTTTCTCGGGATCAAGGTGATGCAGCTTTGTACCCGCACCGGGGCGTTCGCAGAGAATGACCGCCTCTGGCTGGTGGGAGAGGGACGCGATCAATATATCGGCATGGGTGGTTACAAGCAACAGCATCTGCGCCGAGGCTTCTGCCAGCAATTCGGGCAATCCATCCTGGGGCGTCAGGATGCAAACCCGGTTCCGGTTCTGCCATGCACATCAAATGGGACCATGGACAGGAGCTAGAATTGGCCCTGTGACATCGCCTTCAGGTTTTTCATGGCTCGGCGTCGGGCATGCAGGATCGGCTCGGTGTAGCCATTGGGCAGAGATGTGCCCTGAAAGACCAGTTCCAGCGCCGCCTGAAACGCCAGGCTGTCTTCCAGGTTGGCGGTCATGGGCAAGTAGCCAGGCTTGCCCTCGTTCTGGGCATCCACCACTGCCGCCATCCGGGCAAAGGTATCCTGTACCTGGTCCGGGTTGGTGATGCCGTGATGCAGCCAATTGGCCATATGCTGGCTGGAAATGCGCAGCGTGGCCCTGTCTTCCATCAGGCCAATGCCGTTGATGTCCGGCACCTTGGAACAGCCCACGCCATCATTGATCCAGTGCACGACATAACCCAGAATGCCCTGGGCATTGTTGTCCAGCTCCTGCTGAATTTCGGCCTCGGACAGTTCATGCGCCATCAGGGGGGGAGTCAGGATGTGGTCCAGCGAAGCCGGTTCACGGGTCGCCAGTTCCTGCTGGATCTGGGCCACATCCACCAGGTGATAGTGCAGGGCATGGAGCGTGGCGGCGGTGGGGGACGGGACCCAGGCGGTTGTGGCGCCGGCTTCAGGATGGCTCTGCTTGGTCGCCAGCATGCCAGCCATTTCATCCGGCATGGTCCACATCCCCTTGCCAATCTGGGCCCGCCCCGCCAGACCGGCCTCCAGGCCCATATCCACATTCCAGTCCTCATAGGAGGTTAGCCAGGGCTGTTCCCGGATTTGGCCCTTGGGCAACATCACCCCAGCGTGCATGGAGGTATGAATTTCATCCCCTGTGCGATCCAGGAATCCCGTGTTGATGAAGACAAGCCGTTCCCGGGCTTCCGCCATGGCATTGGGAAGATTCACGGTGGTGCGGCGTTCTTCGTCCATGATCCCCAGCTTGATGGTGTTGGCGGCCAGCCCCAAGGCCTGTTCCACCTGGGCACACAGGGCCACCGTGGCCATGACTTCGTCACTCCCATGCAACTTGGGTTTGACCACGTAAATGCTGCCCGTCCGGGAGTTCTGCACGGAACCGGTCTGTTTCAGATCGTGCAGGGCCGCCAGGCAAGCCACCATAAGATCCAGAAAGCCTTCCGGAATGGCCTGTCCGGTATCGGTAGTGACGCTGTCGGTGTACATGTGAAGGCCTACATTGCGCACCAGCAGGAGGCTGCGTCCCGGCAAAGTCAGCGCACTGCCATCGGGCGCGGTATAGGTCCGGTCCGGATTGAGGCGCCGGGTCATCATGCGCCCATCCTTCTCGAACGTGGCTTCCAGTTCCCCTTTCATGATCCCCGTCCAGTTCCGATACACGAGCACCTTGTCCTCGGTATCCACCGCGGCCACGGAATCCTCCATATCCTGAATGGTGGTCACAGCCGCTTCCAGGATGACATCCTTGAGGCCGGCCGGGTGGAGCTTGCCCACCGGATGGTCGCGATCAAACTGCAGCTCCACATGCAGATTGTGATGGCACAGCAACAGGGCAGACACGCTGTCCGCCGCCATCACATGTCCCCGGTATTGGCTGGGATCTGCCAGCCCCGTTACGTCTCCGGCTTCTGTGACCCCTTCCAGTTGCCACGTGCCGCTGTCCCGGCGCACGCGATACGACTGGATGTCACGATGGGAACCTGCCTGCCAGGGAAACACCTTGTCCAGGAACTGTTCCGCCCAGGCTACGACGGCATTGCCCCGTACGGGGTTGTAGGCGCCCTCCTTGGCCCGGCCTTCCGTTTCCGGGATGACATCCGTGCCGTACAGGGCGTCATACAGACTGCCCCAGCGGGCGTTGGCCGCATTGAGAGCATAACGGGCATTGTCCACGGGCACGACAAGCTGGGGGCCTGCCATCTGGGCAATCTCAGGGTCCACCTGGGTAGTGGCCACCGTGAAATCCTCGGCCTGGGGTTCCAGATAGCCGATTTCCTCCAGGAATTCCTTTTGATCTTCCCGGGCGCGGCCTTGCTGGCACCATTCATCGATGCGATGCTGGATTTCGTTCCGTTTTTCCAGCAGCTGCCGATTCTGGGGTCCATGGTCCTGCACGATGTCGGCCAGACAGCGCCAGAAGGTATCGGGTTCAATACCGGTTCCCGGCACAATGTCATCCTGAATCAGGTTGTGCAGACGTTCATCTATGCGGAGGCCGTGGCGCGTAACGCGGTCGAACATGGGACTATGCTCCTCTTCGGACTGAACTGCCAGATCTGCCAGATCTGCGTGGCCAGGGCACAGGGAGAGATCCCTGTGCCTTACGGCAGTGGCGGGCAAAGGGGTGACCACGCCTCGCCGCAGGGGCCGCGGATCAGGTCTGGAATGAATCTACTATCTGCGTATTGTCTATGACAGTACGCGCAACGCCAAAGTAGTAAATCGGTGCCGCGATGCCGAAGGTAATGAGGGTCAGCAGAATCCACAGGATGATATGCCAAATCTGGTCTGCTATGGACAGGTCTACCTTGAGTACCCCCAAGATCTGGTTGTCCCGGTCATACACTTCGCATCCATTCAGAACCTTGGCGGTCCAGGCGTAAGGGGCAAAGAAAGCGGCAATGCCAAAGGTCACGATAATCAACAGGGCCCAGAGCAAAGCATAGAGAATGATTTCGCCCATGGACCAGCCAACCCGAATCCGATACTTGATTCCCATCATCCCGTTCCCTGTTGGTATGCCTTGAAGAGATATATGCCACCATTACCTTACGACACAATCGGAACGCGACCTGTACAAAGTCCCGGTGGGATGCCAGACAATACGGGGGCCTGCGCACCGTGTAGCCCACGGTATCCGGGATGTGCGCTGTCGCCAGTGTGTCTTGGGGGATGTTGGCCAGGGACGGTGTTTGCACAAGAGGCGTGCCCGCCATCCTGAAAGGGGAGCAGCTACACGCCAGGATATAAGACATCGGGGCATATGGATGGGGCGCGGTCTGCTACGCCTGTCGGAACCGCGGGATTCCAGTATACCAAGTGCGTGGATCCAGGCGCGGGCACAGGCGCAGGACAATTGGCCTGCCGGCGCTCTGCAAATCCGGTTTTTCAACGCAACGCGGGATTGTTATAATCCAGAGCGGGATTTCCGCATCTGTCAATTCAAGATTTCTTGAAGGGAGAGTTTCATATGAAGAGTACTGCTATTTCACGACGCAGGTTTCTGCAACTCTCTGCGGGTGGCCTGGGGATGGCCATAGCGGCTGCCTGTGTGCCTGCGGTTCCCGCCCAGGAGGAGACGGAAGCGGCACCGGCAGCAGAGCCGCTGACGCTGGAATTCTGGTCGGAGGGCGCCGCGGATTGGGCCGAAGAACAGATCGGCAAATACCAGGAGCAAAATTCCTCCATTGCGGTTGAGTATGTGACCTTCAAATGGGGTGAGATGACGCCCAAGATGATGACAGCGAGTGCCGGTGGTACGGCACCCCATATCACCCGCCAGGATCGGTTCCGGATTGCGGGCTGGGCTGGTCGTGGAGGGGCTACCGTCCTGGATGACTTCGTACAGCAATACGGCATCGAGCCGGAAAACTACTTCCCTGCCACATGGGCGGAAGCCGTTTGGGATGGACATGTCTATGCCATTCCCTTCAACACGGATGGGCGCTTCATCATCTGGAACAAAGACATTTTTGCCGAGGAAGGTCTCGATGCGGAAGCGCCGCCCCCGACGCAGGATTGGGAGGCCATGATCGATCTGGCCATTCAACTGACCAAGACGGCAGATGATGACGCCATTGAGGTCATGGGTTTTGTCCCCAGCCAGATGCTCGGCTACGGGAATGGCGGGGACTACGTCTACGCCTGGGCCAATGGGGGCGAATTTATGAAGGACGAGCGCACGTCCTGGCTGGATAACCCCAAACTGGTAGAGACGTTGCAGTGGCAGTTTGACTGTGTCAATGCGGTGGGCGGCATTGACAAGGCGTCCGAATTCAGTTCCGGTTGGCCGACCATGGCCGGCTTCTCGCCCTTTGGGACGGGCCGCCTCGCCATGATGGTCAGCGGAGACTGGAATCTGAGCACGTTCTCCCGCTATTACGAAGACCTGAACTTCGGCATGGCGCCTTGGCGGATGCGGGGTCAGATGGATGCCTATACCGGGTTTGCCGGTGGCTTCTGTTTGGCGGTGCCCGCCGGCGCGCAGAGTCTGGATGAGACGTTCGCGTTTCTGGACTTCCTCGCTTCCTTTGACTCACAGGTCGCGCATACGTTGCGCTATCAGAATATTCCTTGTCTTATCGAGGCTGCCCTCAGCGAGGAAGTCATTGCCAGTTCCCCCTATCCGGAATTGCGTCGCCTGGCCAACGAATCCATGAATTTCGCCAACTTCCGGCCGATTACCCCAGTCGGACAGGAGATTCAGGATCTGTGGACATACCCCGGCACCGGTCGTGATTGGGTGTTCTATGGCCAAAAGACGCCGGCGGAAGCCTGTACGGACATGCAGGAGATTGTCCAGAAAGCCCTGGATGACTACTGGGCCGCAGTCTAGGCGCCATGGCATTTTTCTGGCCCATGGACAAGCCCGTCTGGCAGGAGGCCCGTCGGTAATCCAGTGGGGCGTTGCCACAGGGCGGTGGACCTGTCAGGTTGACCGCCCTGTGGATCTCTGGTTTCCTATCGTGGACAAGCCTCTCCGCGCCTGGGCCCAGGCGCGAAGCCGTCCGACTTGCCGGGGAGGCATGGCCTCTGGACGGTTGGTCATGGGCCTGCCCCGCTTCTTTGTGTCAGGGCCAAACCCGATGCAGCCATCACAGGGCAGCAAGATCGCTGGCCATGCCAACTCTCCCGCAGGATACGCGGGGAGCCGATTGCCTCTGCCTGGTTCTGCATCGCTGTTGCCCGGTGCGATACGATCCGGCCCCCACATGTGCAATGGTCCATCCTGTGTGGGCCTGCAGGGCTTTGGGGGCAGGCCGCCGCTTCCCGCCCTGGTATACAGGACACTAACATGACGTCAAGAAGAATTGGCCTGCCCAAGGGCTTGCGGGCACGGGAAACCCTTTGGTTTTACGCTTTCGCTTCGCCCTGGATCGCGGGATTCCTGTTGTTCTATTTGGGTCCCATGCTGGCTTCCGTCGGCCTCAGTCTGACCAATTACTCGGTACTGATGCCGACGCGGTTCATGGGCATCCAGAACTATCAGGCCATGTTGCAGGATGATTTGCTGGGGGTCTCCATCTGGAATACGGGCTACTATGCGGCCTTGGCCGTGCCCTCCTCCATGGTTTGTGGCCTGGGTTTGGCTTTGCTTCTGAATCGGGACGACTTGCGCGGACGTTCGTTCTTTCGTTCGGCTTTCTACGTACCGGCCATTATGCCGCTGGTAGCCGTTTCGATTCTGTGGATCTGGTTGCTGCAGCCGCGCTTTGGCCTGATCAACACGCTGCTCCATTTCATATCCATCAAGGGACCCAACTGGCTGGGTGACCCGGCCTGGTCCAAGCCGGGCCTGGTGGTGATGAATCTGACGGGTGTAGGGGTGAACATGATCATCTTTCTGGCCGCCTTGCAGGGGGTGCCCACCCATCTCTACGAGGCGGCGGAACTGGACGGGGCCAACAGCTGGCGCAAATTCTGGCACGTGACGACCCCCATGATCTCGCCGGCCATATTTTTTGTTCTCGTGATTGGCTTTATCAACAGCTTTCAGGTATTCACCCAGGCCTATATCATGACGGAAGGGGGACCGGCCGATTCGACCCTGTTTTACGTGCTCTACCTTTATCGTTATGCCTTCAACTATTTCAAAATGGGCTACGCTTCGGCCCTGGCCTGGTTGTTGTTTGTCGTCATTGTGGTCCTGACGTATATCCAGTTTCGCTTGAGCTTGCGATGGGTCCATTATGGCGGCCAATAGACCCCTGGGGGCCGAAGGACAGCTGTCGGCGCCCATCAATCCTCCACCAGCCCTCACGTTCTTGCGTATCCGGCGCTGGGGCGAAACGCTGGCCGTACATGCCCTGGTCTTGGCCGGCGCCCTCTTCTTTGCCTTCCCCTTCTACTGGCTGATTATCACATCCCTCAAGACCGACACGCAGTTGTTCATCTGGCCACCATCGCTCGTCCCCAATCCCATAGAGTTCAAACACTACGGGGACGCCTTGGAGGCGGTGCCCCTGGTGCGCTATTTCGGCAACTCGTCCTATCTGGCAGTGATGAACGTCGTGGGCATTCTGTTGTCCTGCTCGCTGGTGGCCTTCGCCTTTGCACGCTATAAGGCCCCTGGCAGCCGGGCGCTCTTTGCCGTGCTGCTGGCCACCATGATGCTCCCGGCGCATGTGACCATGATTCCCCTGTTTCTCATCTTTCGGGGACTGGACTGGGTGGATACGCTGCGTCCGCTCTGGGTGCCCGCCTTCTTGGGCCACGCCTTTTTCATATTCCTGTTGCGTCAGTTCTTCATGAGCGTCCCCCAGGAGCTGTTTTTTGCGGCCCGCATCGATGGCTGTTCGGAGTTTGGCCAGTATTGGCGCATTATGCTGCCCCTGTCCAAACCCGCCCTCACCACCGTGGCCATCTTTCAGTTCCAATTCACCTGGAACGATTTCCTGGGCCCCCTGATCTACGTCAACAGCCAGGACAAGAAGCCGCTGGCGTTGGGCCTGCAGGACTTCTACAAGACGCAGGCCACCGTGGAATGGCAGCAGTTGATGGCCGCCTCGGTCATGATGGTATTGCCCGTGGTGCTGCTTTTCTTCTTCCTGCAGCGCTACTTCATTGAAGGCATTGCCTTGACAGGGCTGAAAGGCTAAGCTTCTTCCTCCGGCATGTATACAGGCAGGTTTCCCCCATGTGTCCCATAACGACTGATCTCGACCCCGCAGCCCGACGCCGTTTCGAAGAGGACGGCTATTGGCTGGGCCCGGAGCTTCTTGCCGCGGAGCACCGCAAAGACGTGGCTTTCGCCCTGGATGAGGTCTACGCGGGTCGCTATGAGACAGGCCGGGAACCCCTGGCCCGCTTCTGGAAACCGGGCGATGACCCCTATGCCCTGCACAAAGTCGACAACGCCCATTGGTGCCATCCCATCCTGGCCGAGTTTGTCCACAACCCGCAGATTGGACGCCTGGCCGCCCATATCCTGGATACGCCCACGGTGCGTCTTTGGCATGAGCAGATTCTGATGAAACCTGCCGGGGGCCATACATCCGCCAATGTGGCCTGGCACCAGGACTATCACTACTGGCGCAGCAGTGACCGACCCCGCATGCTCACCGCCTGGATTCCCCTCCAGGAAGTCAACGCGGAACTGGGCACCATGCACTTTGTCAAAGGCAGCCACAAGTGGGGTTGGCATGCAGAATACAGCCACTTTGGGCGCTATGACATGGCTGCCCAGGAACGCGTGATTCGCCAACACATGCCGGAGGAAGCTGACTATCATATTGCCCCGGTACTCATGGAGGCGGGACGCGTCAGTTTTCACCATTGCCTGACGTTGCATGGTTCAGGGCCCAACCTGGCGCACCGAACACATCGCCGCGCCATTGCGATCCATATCCAGGCCGATGACTGTCGCTGGCGGCGGACAGGGGACCAGGCCGACAACCACCAGTGTGCCCAGGAGATGCAGCGCCTCGGCAAGCAATATGGCGACAAATTCGAGGGGGCCTATTGGCCCGTGCTCTGGACTGCGGCGTAGGCAGGCGTCTGCCCACAGCGGCCTGCAGGGGCGAGACCACGCCGCCGGCAGCCGATCCTGGCCATGCGGACTCCGGCCGTTGCAGGGGTGACCGTGTGGCCTCGGGCTGTGGCGCCACGGTGAAGGCATGTATTCCCCACACGGTGCCCGGATGGCGATCTGCCCGACAGGCAGAAGACCCCTGAAGGGTTCCCCATGGTAGTACGTTGCCGGGAACACATCCCCTGCCGGTTGCCCAGCGCTTTGCGGCTGGGACCAGGCCCCTTGTTTCCACTACAATGAAAACAGGTTAACCGGAACATCCGCGACATGTCCCCATCCGATTTCGCTTTGCTGTCCATTCCTCATGCCCACGGCGCGTTTGCAGTACTGCCGGCCCGTGGCCGGATCTACCAACTGGGATACAAGACCGCAGAAGCCATCTGGCGTCCCGAAGTCATTGCCGACTGGAATATAGGCGGGGATCGGCTGTGGATCGCCCCGGAACGCGACTGGCACTGGACCGACGTTGCGGCTTTCGATCTTGACAACTATCTGGTAGCCGAGGCGATCGATCCGGGCTCCTGGCAGATTGAACAGCAGTCAGACAGCGCACTGACGGTAACGCAGTCCTTTACGGTCCAGCATCGCCGGCGGCCGGCCTTTGTGCACGGCACCATCAGGCGCCAGTTCGGGTTCAATACGGAGTCCCGGCCGCTACTGCCTGGGCTGGACGAAACGGTGCACTGGTCAGTTACCGATACCCTTGAAGTGGCCGGCGGCACCCCGGGCCAGGGGATAAACCTGTGGCGCATTCTGCAGGTGCCGGTGGGGGGGCGAGATGTTTGTGCCTGACTGCGGATGCCACGGATTTCCGCCTGCATTTTGGCGATGCGACAGACCTGGTGACTGCCTCGCATGCCGGGGTCACGGCGGCCATTACCGGCGATCAGATGTACAAGATAGGCATGGGCCAGCAGTCCGTGAAGGACTGTATTGCCTATGCCCGGCCGCTTGCCGCGGATTCCCTGCTGGTGATTGCCCGCTGGTTTCAGGTACCGCCGAATGCCATCTACCTGGATACCCCCATGGACCAGCCGGATACGCCCGGGGATGTCATTCAGATCTTTAACGACAATGGGGTCTTTGGCGGCTTCGGGGAACTGGAAGTCCATGGTCCCGGTTTGCAGGTTGCCGGTGGGGAAACCGGGATCCGCGATACGCTGGTGACTGCCGTGGGGATCATGTCCCGCGAGGCATGGGTGGCATGGAAACAGGGGCGTACGACGTAGTGTCAAATTTGTCTGTTTCTTCCCGTTTGTTGGTAGCCACCGGCAACCCCGGCAAGGTCGCATCGTTGCGTCGATTCCTGCAGAATCTGCCTTACGACCTCGCGGGGCTTGACGCTGTGCCTGCGTGTGAACCGATCGAAGAATCCGGTACCACTTTTGAGGAAAATGCCCAGCTCAAGGCCCGCGGCTATGCCCGGCAATCCGGATGGTTGACCCTGGCCGATGACAGTGGCCTGGAGGTCAAGGCCCTGGAGGATGCACCAGGCGTATACAGTGCCCGGTATGGTGGTCCCGGACTGGATGACAGGCAACGCTGTGAATTGCTTCTGCGCAACCTGCAGGACATCCCGGCATCAGGACGGCAGGCCCGATTTGTGTGTGTGGTGGCGATAGCCGAGCCCAACGGCAACTGCCACATGTTTCGCGGAGAACGAACGGGTCATATTGCGTTGGCCCTGCGCGGCCACCATGGGTTTGGCTATGATCCCGTCTTCATACCCGAGGGCCATGCTCACACCTATGCGGAATATACGCCTGCCCTGAAAGATGAAACCAGTCACCGTGCCATGGCCATGCAGGCAGCGCGGCAATACCTGCTCCAACGGGCGGAAGTGGCGGCATGAAGCAAGCAGAGCGCTCCGGCGACTGGGCTGATGCGTGATTCTGGCTCCCCTCCGGGAAATTGTGGTGGATGGTGGGCCCATGTGGGGTCCTGTGCATGGCACGTCCTTGTCGTGTGCAGGCAGGACCAGGCATGGCGTTTTGCCTGACAGGCATACAGCAAGTCCCTCAGGAATACACTGGACAGATCTATGGAGATTTCTCCCTCTTTGTCAGAGCAGACCGCACAACAATTGTCTCCGGCCCATCTGCAGCAGGCAGTGCAATCCCTCACGGAGGAAGGCTATGTGATTCTTCGTGATGTGGTTGACCATGATCACCTGGACATGCTGCTGCCGCGCATGACAGCCGATTCAGAGCGCCTGATAGCCGCCGAGAAGTGGGGTGGCGCCGGACGTCTGCCCGGACATCTGCAACAGGCGCCGCCGCCCTGTGCGCCCTATGTATTCCGGGACATCGTCGCGAACCCTTTTGCCATTCAGGTGACACACAGCCTGCTGGGCGATGGCATGTACAACCGGTTCTACAATGGCAATACCAACTGCCCGCAAAGTCCCATGCAACCTTTGCACGCGGATGCGGGGCATTTGTGGCCAGACTTTGCGGTGGCCCATCCGCCCGCATCCCTCATTGTCAATGTCACGCTGGTGGATGTCACCGAAGAGAATGGCAGTACGGAGCTTTGGCCGGGTACGCACCTTCTGTCCCACCGGCCGTGACCGCCGCATAGATCCTGATACCGAGGCCCGGCGCCGCGCCGAAGTGCCGCCCGTGAGAGCCAATACCGCCAAGGGGAGCCTGGTCATACGTGACGCCCGCCTCTGGCACCGGGGGATGCCCAACCATTCCCCGGCCGTGCGGCACATGATCGCCATGATCTATAACATCCACTGGCTGGAACGGTCGGGAAAGCTTTGGTATGACAGTCGCTGCCAGGCAGAATTCCCCCCGGAGGCACGGCTGGATCACAATGCCCAATTCACGGATCGCCCGCTGGATTACCTGTTTGTGCGTTATGCGGTCCCCGAGGGCTAGGCGATCCGCCACAGGCTATACGTATCAGGTGAAGTGCCCAGGATCAAAGCTCTTGATCGTGTCGGCAGGGAAGGGACCGGCCGCATTGGATGGCAAAGGCAGTCCCGGCAGGCAGGGCAACGTCTGGTACAGTGCAGACCACAGGAACCTGATTTCACAAGGAGGCAAGCATAGATGAAGACCGTTTACCTGGCCAATCCCTACGGATTCTCAAAACAACAGAAGGAGCGACTCTTGCCTGAGATCGTGGCCGCGCTGGAAGCACTGGGGTTGGAGGTTTGGGAACCCTTTTCCCGGAACAACCAGGAGGACAAGGCGCTGGATGGCTGGGCCTACCGGGTAGGCCAGGCCGATTTTCGCGACGTCAGGGAATCGGATGGCACGGTCGCCATTGTCAATGGCTGGCCCCCGGACGAAGGCGTCATGGTGGAACTGGGCATGGCGATTGCCCTGGGCAAACCCACATTCCTGTTTCGGGATGATTTTCGCAGTGGCACCGACTCCCGGGAATATCCCCTCAACCTCATGTTGTTCACAGGGCTACCCCAAAAGGGCTGGCAGGACTATTATTTCACCTCCATCGAAGAGTTGGGATCGCCCGACAAAATGCTGGCGCCATGGGCCAAGGGCGAGTTGGAACTTTGATTGGCAAGGCCATGCCCCCAACAGGGAAGCCCTCCCGGCGCCGCCGGCGACCACTGGTGATGTACGCCAACGGCCGGAAGAATGCACCCGGGATCGGAACCCCGGCAGGCCGACACCGACCATGACTTCATGCCGGGCCCGGCGCGGGCATGGTTGCCCTTGATCGGTTGTGGACCGTTGTCCCTTTGCGGCCTTCCGGCTCTCCCGCCCCCGTCAGGTGGTGGGAGGCAAGGCATGGCTGTCCGGCACCGCAAGGCGGTAACAGACAGCCTGTCTCGCTTGATCAGGTGTATTGGGGCGCATGGGCAAAGCGGCGCAGCACCAGGGTGAGTCTGGCAGCGTGGAGTGGGCGCAAATCCACTTGTGTGCGCTGGCTGGCCCCGGCGATGGAGGTGGGGTTACAGGCAGTACTCTCCGCATAGTCCAGGCGGTCGTGGATATGGACAGCCTCAAATTGATGTTCGCCAAAGGCGCCTGCCTGGATCAGCAAGGATCGGGACTGGGTATGGCTTGTATTCACGATCTCCAGGGTGATCGAGTCGGCATTCCGGGCACACACCAGGACGGCGATGTCCGGTGGCAGGCCGGGTCTTCCTGATTCACCGTCAAAATGACGGATCGGCGCATGCAGCAAACCGCCGTTGTACAGATGTTGGGGGGCACCCAGGGTCAGCTGTACCAGGGCCTCCGTCGTCACCGGGTTGTGTTGTTGCCAGTGGTGAATGTGGACCTGTTGCAGATCGGCCCTGTCATCCCGGATCATGGCCAGCCGCTGGCGGACCTGTTGCAGGCTGGCATCCAGGATCGCTTCGGGATAGCCCGGATTCTGGCCTGCGAGAAACAGGAACCAGGGCTTTTCATGCCCCGCATCCTCTTTCAGGCGGTAAGAGAAGACCTGGGACCAGTCGCCGCGTTCGGCCTCCTGCAAACGCTGGATGCGGTGGTGATCCGCGGCGTTGCCCGTCAGGTTCCAGAGGGCGAAGGGATACATGGGGCCCATGGGCTGCCAATCAAACCATCCCTCTTCGTTGTGGCGATAGGGAACCAGGAACGTATGATCCTGTCCCGCAGGCATGGCCTGGAACTGTTCAAGCCAGTGTCCGGGCATGCTCATCCGGCTTTGGTCGATGCGCTGCCATTGCCCCAGATCCATAATGCGGTCGTATTGGGTACGAGCCAGATCCAGGAACCGGTCGTCCCCTGTGAGCAGGCAGGCATTGGCGCAGGCGACGGTGACGGCCTGGCCTATGTTGTAGTAGCCATGCGGCCAGGCCCAACCATAAAGTCCCCCGTACCACCGGCCTTCAAGGTACTCGCCAATGGTGCCGGACAAACCTACATTGTCGGGCAACAGGCCACCGTTGCGTTCGGCGCGTTCCCCCCAGGCTTCCAGGTACGACAGCACCCAGGTCCTGTATTTCGCCTGACCGGTCAGGAGAAAGGCGTTGGTGACCAGACTGGTAACCGCAAGATTGCCGACCCACGTCACCGCGTCCCATGCGGGCCTGCATGGCTGCCCCCATGCGTTCGGCCTTCTGCGGATCCCGCAGATCGCCATAGTCCCGAATACCGGGTACATCCAGATACGGCAGGCCATACGTAGCCATGCTGGGGCTGTAGGCATAGCGGGCCGGGACGGCATCGGTATAGCCCCAGCGGGGGCCGCCACTGCCGTTGTGGGGTGCGCGAATCAGGTGCCGCTGCGGATCGTAATTGGGGGCTGCCGGATCTTCCCCCAGATAGAGGCCGGCAAAGCGTTGGGCGCGGTCCCGGTTCGCTGCATGCCCGGGGATCGGCCAGGCACTGAAAATAGAAATAGGTGTAGCTTTCACTTTGGTGAAACTGATCGTAGCCTCTTTCATACTCGTGGAGGACAGGCCCCCAGTTCCGTCAGCTGGGGCGGTGATGCCGTCCCCATAGCCTTTGCCCGGCATCGCGCAGCCGGGGATTCCCGGTCAACAGGTAGAGCAGGGGCCAGTTGTAGGCACTCTCATAGAAATCGTCCGCCCCGTCCCGCGTTGGGGGCCAGGTGTCGCGCCAAATCAGGCGATCATCTTTGACATAACGCTCCAGGAAGGGATCGCACGAGTCGTGGAGTTCCTGAATCAGCTGTCTTTGTTTCGTGGCCCAGGCGGGTGTAGCCTTGACCTGGCAGGAGGCGGTGATGGTGGGAATGGTGGACATGGTCTGTGCGCAGCTGCCGGGGCACCTCAGGGGCGCAGGCGCCGCAGGGCTTCCTCCTGTACATCCTCGGGTAACGAGCCTGCCTGCGCCGCCTGTACGTTTTCGCGTACATGATCCAGGTTGGTGGTGCCGACTATCGTGGAATGTACATGGGGGTGGGCGAGCGTCAGGCGCAACAGGAAGGCGGTACGGCTTTCGCCCGGGGCCCGCAGGTCATCCAGGCCCGCCTGCCCAAACCCGCGCCATTGCGTGGTGGATCCTGTCCCTACATTGGGTTCTCCCAGCGCTACACCACCCCGGATGATGGTGCCCGCATTCTGTTCCGCCACCCTTGTGATCCAGTCCTCATGGTCCCGTTCCAGACCGGAATAGGGAATCTGAAACACGTCAAACACACCCCATTCCAGGAAAGTGGGCAAATGCGGCAGGGTGGAGGAAACCCCGATCCAGCGCACCTTGCCCTGTTGCCGCATGTCTTCCAGGGGCCGTCACAAGGTCGCCGTCTTCGCAGTCGCGCACCGTGGGATTATGCAATTGCATGATGTCCACATAGTCGCATTGCAGACGCTGCAAGCTCTCGTGCAAGCTGCGGAACAGGTTCTCGCGCGTCCAGATATGGCTGCTGGGCGCGCTTCCACACTTGGTGGCCAGCACATAGCTGTCGCGCCGGTGCCGGATATAGCGGCCCATCATTTCTTCGCTGTTGCCATAGCTATTGGCGGTGTCAATGAAGTTGATGCCGGCATCCAGTACCGTGTTCAGAAGGGGTGCCAATCTCGTCATCTGTGAGCGGACGCCGGTGGCCGGCCCCAAACCCCAGGCGGGTTACTTCCAGTTGGGTGCGGCCCAGTGTGGCACGGGGCAATGTAGCAGTGGCTGAAGTCATATGGCATAGCCTGTGGATTGCGATTCAGGAAACAGACAGGGCACGAAGCCTCCAGGGTAGGCGACCTGCCATGTTACGATTTGCCCGCCACGGCCAGGGCCTGCCGCACACGATCCGGCGTAAAGGGAATGTCATAGAGGCGAACCCCCACAGCGTCCCGAATGGCATTGGCGAGCGCGGCCGGTACGGGACACATCGCCGCCCTCCCCCGCACCCATGACAGGATAGCCGTCACGCCGGATCAGGTCAACGTGAAGGGGCGGGACCTGCGTGGCGCGCAGGATGGGATAGGTTTCCCAGTCGGTGGAGGTGACGCCCTGGCTGTTGAAGATCACCTCTTCGCACAGAGTCCAGCTGGCGGCCTGAATGAAACTGCCCTCCAGCTGGGCACTGAGGCCATCCGGGATTCACGATGTGTCCCGAATCGGCGGCAATGAAACCCTGTTCCAGGGTGATGTGGCCGGTATCCGGATCGACGGTCAGGATCACACCAATGGCCACGTAGGCCTGCATATTCTTGTAGCGGCCGTAGGCCATGCCCCATCCTCGGTGCGGAGGGGCCGGTTGCGGATCCCGGTTCCGCCAATCCATGCGTTCTGTGAGCTGCCGGATAACGGCCTGCCCCCCTGGGCTCCTCCAGATTCTGCAGACGGAAATCCACCGGATCCTGACCCGCCTGCAGCGCCAAACTCGTCCATTATGGATTCAATGGCGAAGAGATTGGCATATGCGCCCAGAGACCGCATGGAGGATACCCGCAGAATCTCATCCGGCAGGAAATGCTTGACGGTTACCGTATCACGGACCTGGTACTGGGGGGGTGCCGTTCCGGTGCAACCCCACATGGCGGGCCCCGACTGGGCTGGGGCCGGGGCGCGGCGAAAGGCTGGGCCAGGTGCCAGGCCGCCAGCATGGTCGATTCGCCCGCCGACGCCGCCTGCGGGCGCCCCATATGGGTATAGCTCCAGATTTCCTGGCGCCAGTAATCCAGACGGGAATTGGGATCCAGGCGCGCGGTCACATCCATGACCATGGGCCGTGCCGTAGGGGTTCGTAGAGAAACTCGTCCCGGCGTGACCATTGCACCCGGATAGGTCGATCCGGCAGGCGCATCGCCAGCAGACAGGCGTCAAAGGCCACGTCATCGGCCCCGTTATGGCCGTAGCATCCCGGGCCCTCCCGGTGGATGACCCGTACCCTGTCCAGCGGCAAAGCCAGGGTCTGCGCAATGGCTTCCCGCAATTGGAATACGCCCTGGCTGTGGGACCAGACCCGTCAAGGTGCCATCGGTGTATTGGGCCAATCCGCAGGAGGGTCCCAGCGCGGCATGCATGTGATAGGGACGGCCGAAGCGGCCCTGCACCGTGTGCGCCGGATCGCCAGGTGCCAGCGGGGGAATCGGATCATCCACCGGCAACCCCTCCCGCACCAGGAAGTCCTGGCTGGCGGCCTGCTGCATGGTGGCAAAAAGCTGGTCCTGATCCGGCAGTGCGGCCCCCGGCGTCCACTGGCAATGTGCCTGCAATGTGTCTGCCGCCCGGATGGCAACCGCTTCCCGATCACTCAGCAACCGCCAGGAAATCGCCGTCCTGCAGCACCTGCACGTCATCCGCCCAGCCAGCCAGCACCCCCGAATCCACGGCTGCCAGGCGGGCGCCCGCGTAGGGGCCCCGGATGATCCGGCCATGCAGCATGCCCGGCAGTTCCATGTCGTGAAGAAAACTGGGTTGCCCCCCGCACCTTGTTCTCTATATCGATGCGGGTCACAGGCTGCCCGACCAGGGTGTACTGCGTATGTGGCTTGGGATTCACGACGCCCGTGGCCTGGATCTCCAGGGGCTGGCCGGCCATCAATTGCCAATAGGACATCTGACGTTCGCTGGCGGCATGCCGGATCTGCCCGGTGCGGACCGTCAGCTCTGTCCAGGGTACTTCCCACTCTTCGGCCGCCAATGTCAGCAGGTGATACCGTACCTCCGCGGCAGCCTGCCGGAGCGCGCCGCCCGACATTTCCATTGACATGCTGCCCGCCGTAGCCCCTTCGTCCGGGGTGCGGGCCGTGTCCGCGGTATGGATCCGGATCTGATCCATACCCACCTCCATTTCCTCGGCCACCACCTGGGCCAGCGCCGTGGTGATGCCTTGGCCCAGTTCCACCTTGCCTGTGAAGACTTCAATCACGCCATCCGTGCGGAACTGAATCCAGTCGTCCAGATGTGGGCTGTGCTGGAGTGAATCCGGCAAGGCGTCGGGCAGGGAGGGAGGAAGGGCAATATCGTCTTTTGGCCGCACGACTGCCGCATAGATGGCCGGGGTGGGCGGTTGCCCGGAGGCCCGCTGGATGGCGCGCACCACGCGGTTGTATACGCCACAGCGACAGAGATTGCGATGTACCGCTTCCCGGATTTCCCCCTCACTGGGTTGCGGGTTGCGGGCCAGCAGGTCCTTGCCGGCCATGAGCATCCCCGTAACGCAATAGCCGCACTGGATGGCGTTCTCCTCTATGAAAGCCTGCTGCAACAGATCCAGCGATCCCTCCGGGGCCAGCCCCTCGACCGTGGTTATCTGTTGTGCCCCCAATTCCCCGACGGGCAGCATGCAGGAGGGCACGGCTGTGCCCTCCACAAGCACCTTGCAGGCTCCGCACTGTTCCAGCCCGCAGGCATGCTTGGCACTTTTCAATCCCAGTTCCTGGCGCAAGACCTGGAGCAAGGGCGTGCCGGGGTCTGTGGCCAGTGTGTGTGTTTGGCCGTTGACGGCCAGGGTTACAGGTTGGGATGACACAGCATTGTCCTGCAAGTGAAAGGGATGGGCCCAGGGGTCAGATCGGAATCAGGAGCAGCGCACAAACTTCTGCAGACGGGCGTCTGCCTGCACTTCCCCTACATACATGTCGCCGTGGGAATCCACCCAGATGCCGTGCGGGAAAGCAATGAATTCCCCGGGCTTTTCGCTGGCCACGCGGCCCCCCCACTGGGACAGCAGCTGGCGATCAAAATCATAGATGCTAATCTGGCGGTCCAGTTCGGCGATGTAGACCACATCTTCGGTGGGATGGAAGTAGATGGTATCCGGCTTGGCCAAGTCGGTCCACTGGGTGAGGAAATTGCCTTCCAGATCAAAGATCTGAATGCGGCTGTTTTCCCGGTCACAGACCCAGACCCGGGCATACCGATCGATGCGCACGCAATGGGACAGCGCAAACTGGCCGTCCCCGTCCCCCCAGTCGCCCCAGGACTGGATGTAGGCACCATCCCCCGTGTACCGATGCACCCTGGCATTGCCATAGCCGTCGGAAATATACAGATCCCCATTGGGGGCAATGTCCAGATCCGTGGGCAGATTGAAGGGGTCACCGTCATGCGCACCCGGCGTCCCCGGCGTGCCCAGGGTCAGCAACAGTTGGCCGTCTGCGGTGAACTTGCGCACACAATGGGTGTTGCGTTCGGTGCAATAGATGTTGTCTTCGGCATCAATGTAAATGCCGTGGGCGTCCTGGAGAATGTCTTCGCCCCAGGACTCCAGAAAGTTGCCGTTGCGATCAAACACGACCATGGGATGTTCGGAACGGGAGTAGACATAAACCCGATCCTGTGAATCGCAGGCTACAGCCGGGACCCAGCCGAAGGACCAGCCATGGGGTGGCTTGAACCAGCCTTCCTGTACTTCATACTGGTAATCACCAAATCCGAAAGGCATGAGTCTTGTTCCTCCTCGTGATGAATGCCGGACTGGAGGCCGGTTGCTCCAGCCGCAGGGGGGAATCGCGTTGGCGTTCCGGTCTTGCTTGCCCTGTGCTATCGTCCTATCAGTGTAACGGTACTTTATTGTGCAACCAAGAGACATCTGCGGCTTGGGCAGGGGTCAGACAAGGGAGCGCAGATTGGATCTCCCCAGGCAGAAGACCGCAGGCCTTACGGTGCCGGCGGGAGTTCCGGCAAGAGGGGGTTCATGCCAGCCTGTGGGCAGATTCTCGGCGCTGGATGCAGCCATGGGAGGAGACAAATGTCAATCCGGCCCGCCAACTCCCTGGTTCGGCTACATGACCAAGTCCGCTACAAAATCTCCCTGTGCCGCCGCGAGTTCTGGTACCTGGTCCGGCCACCTGACCCAGAACAGCTCAAACTCAATCTGTGGGGCAAGACCTTCGCTTGGATACGCTTCGCTGTGGCGCCATTGGGGCGGGGTTTCGTCCTGGCATGTGAGATGGTAGTAGTAACGCCTGTGAATCTCGGCACGTCCCAGGGATGACATGTCGTATTCGCGCATACCCAGGAACCGGCAGATGGCAAGATGGTGGAGGCCTGTCTCTTCCCGGGCCTCTCGTAACACGCCCGCAGCCGGTGTTTCCCCCAACTCCAGCGTGCCTGCCGGCACCTGTATGCCCGCCTCCGCGTGTACATGCCGGAAGACGAGCAGGCAGGTTCCCTGCGTGATATAGGCCACCACCTTTTCTACGACTGGCAAAGGCATTGGATGGCCGCATTCAGGAACTCTTGTTGGCCCGCATCGAGAGGCAGTCGTCGAGCGGCGGTAACGTGCATAAACTCCGCACCAAGTTCATAGCCGTCGGTTTCCTTTCGCTCAGGGAAATACGCATCCGGCCGGCCAGCGTACACGCTCTGGATGAAATCGGGGTAAGGGTAGATGTAGTCTTCCGGTTTCGGGTCAATGAGGGTGAAGTGCAGAATGCCGATGGGGCGAATCCACACCAGGCTCCAGCCCGTTTCTTCCATCACCTCCCGGCGCACGGCGTCGGCGGGTGTTTCGCCGCGTTCCAGCCTGCCTCCCGGCAGGATATGGCAGTTGTCCGGGTCCTGGACCACCAGAACCCGGTGGCCGTCCGTAACGACTGCCCGCGCCGATGTCACGTATGGACGGGGAGGAGTGCTATCCGTCAGATAGCAGGCCAAACGTAATGTGCCCGTAGGCCAACGCAGCATTTCCTGCGTGAAGGGACGCCGTGAACACAGGAATGCGGTCAGATCGTTTTCCACGGTTGTCGTTTACCGGCTTGTCAAGGCACGGAATCCCCGTCCGTTCATTCCTGTGTGTCCGCGGGTTTCGTGGGGTCAAAATAAGGGACGGGAAGATCACCCCGCATGAGTTGGAACACCGCCGGCACGCGCAGCTCATGGCCTGGCGACAGGTCCGGCAAAGCATCCTCGGCGAAAAAGCCTACGCCCGTCGTTTCCGGACCGGCGATCGGGGTCTGGTGGGCGGAGAGTTCCACCAGCCATACGCTGACATAGATTTGCTGCCGGGGGCGGCTCCGCCACAGGCGCGAGTCGAATACGCCGAGCAATTGTGTGGCGGTGCCCTGTACGCCTGCCTCTTCGTGCAGCTCCCGCTCCACCGATTCCGCCCATGTCTCGCCCACCTCGGTCGCACCGCCGGGCATCGCCCACAGTCCGTTGTCCTCGCGCCGGATGAGGAGGATGCGCCCCTCCCGAAACACCGCAGCTTCGGCACAGACGAAGGGGGTGGCATGGACCAGGGGATCCCTGTAATCCTCCATCACATCGTCCGCCGACCTCTCTTCCATCGCGGCCACGAGCCGGGCGCTCAACGACCGCACACGCCGGTATCTTTCGTTGTCGTAGCTGTTCTGGGCGTAGAGCAATCCCAGATCCGCTATGCTGCGCAACTCATCCGCTATGAGATACATCTCACCTGTTGCGTCCATGCCCTTCCTCTTTTGCATGCAGTCACAAACTTCGCCGATAGGCATTTTGGCATCTATACTGCCCCCTGGTTACCGTTGCCCTGTGGCCCCAAGACGGGGATGAGAGCTTCCTGCCCGGTGGGCCAGACTGCACTATACTGCATCTCGTATCCCAAAGCGGTTTGTTCCTGATCACAAACACCTGACATGTCGCTTGCATGCAGAACCGGGCCCGCCTCGCCGCTTGATTTTGGGTAAGGTATCCCCGCCTTGCCAGGGCGATTGCCTTGCACTGCGCTGGCCCCCGCCGTGTTGCCGGTCCAGATCTGCAGGGGTTCCCATGCGTCGTGCCCACATGCCATCGCCCTGGGCCGTGCCCGTCCGCTTGCCCTTCCTGTCCGATCGCTCTCGCCCCAATCCCGGGACACACCCGGAATAATCTGCCACATTGGTCTTCCTTCTCTCTTGTGCTACGCTAACCACAAGGGCAACAAAGCCCATTCCGCAATCATGCGCCGTTTCGTTTGCGCACAACCTGTCAGTGATCGCCAAGGAGGCCAGATCATGCAGATACAACGTGTCAGTCGCCGTGAGTTTCTGTCATTGGCGGGGGCGATGGGGGGCGCGGCCCTGCTCGCAGGCTGTGCTGTGGCCCCCGCTGCCGACAGTGTTGGTGAGGAAGTTGCCGCCGAGGCGGTAACGGTCCAGGTCCAGTCGGGCTGGTGTACCGGGGGAGACTGTGACATCTGGACGCCATCGATTGAGATGTTCAACGAAAAGTATCCCCATATCACCATTGACATGCTTCGCATCGGCGTAACCCCGGAAGACACGATGACAGCGGTGGCCGGCGGCACAGCGCCGGACGTTTACCACCGTTACATTGGAGGCTTTTCCGAGTTGATGGCGCGCGGCGTGATGTTCCCGCTTGACGACCTGATCGCCAGCGACACCGAATTCGACCCGGACATCTATCTGGGCACACAGTGGGACAACGGGAAATGGGATGGTGTCACTTACGGCATCCCCGTGCTTGAGGGCGGCGCCATGCCGGCCATTTGCTGGCACAAGCACCTGATTGAAGAGGTCGGCGGTGATCCGGAAGTGGGCCCCACTTCCTGGATGGAGATGCTGGAATGGTCCCGGATGCTCAATACGTATGACGATGCCGGCAACCTGACCCAGGTCGGCTATGATCCCCAGGACGCGTATGGGTTTACGGTAATTGCCTGGCCGGTCGTCTTTGACACGAACTACATCACCGAGGACAAACGGACCTTTACCTTCGATACGGAGGCATGGGCGCAAGGTCTTGAGATCATCACCCAGTTCTGGACCGATGCCGGCGTGGACGAGATTCAGGCCTTTGCCCAGCAGTGGGGGTATTGGACCGGCTATGAGTCCAGTGGCTTTGGCAACGCCAAGCGGGCCATGATCATGAACGGCAACTGGATGCCGGGCGCTCTGCGGAACACCGTGGAAGTCACCGGGGTGGAACTGGATTCGATCGGTTACGGCTTCCATCCCAATCTGAACGAAGGCCTGAAGGCCGTTGACTTTGGTACGGGGCATACGCTCTTTATGCCCAGAACGACCCAGGTGGCCGAAGAGGCCTTCAAGTTTATGGTGCATATGACAAGCGTTGAGGTCAGCCTGGTCGAATTTGAGATCCGCGCCGCGGCCATGTGGAGCAAACCGTTGCTGGATGCGATCGATCTCTCCTCGGTGCCCGGCTTGCAGTGGTTCTTCGATGCACCGCTGGAAGCGGACAGGCTGTGGAGCCCCAACGAGTTCCTCACCCCGGTCCAGTCCCAGGTCGAAAACCTGTGGCAGCGGGCCTTTGAAGAGACAGTCGTGGGCGCCAAGTCGGCCGCCGACGCCCTGGCCGATATCAATAGCGAACTGCAGCTGTCCCTGGACGAGTATTGGGAGACACAAAGCTAGGCTCTCCGTCTGGACAGTTACACAGGTCACGCCTGCCCCCTGCCTGGTAGGCGTGACCCGTTTTTTTCTGCCCCTGGCAAGCGGGGGCACTTTTACATACCTGGGTTCAAACCGCTGGGATGGGAATGACATCCACCGGTCTAAGCGCAGAGCAACCGAGGCTGGATCCTGCGGGAACGAATACGCCTCTCAGCCAACAGGCCAGACGCCGACACTTCCTGCGGCGTATGATGCCCTTCCTCTTCATCCTGCCGTGGATCCTGGGCGTGCTCCTCTTTCAGGCCTATCCGATCCTGGATTCGCTCTATCACAGCTTTACCATCTACGACGTATTCCAGCCCGCCAGGTGGGTCGGCCTGCGCAACTACCGGAATCTGATCGACAACTCCTACACGCGCAATGCGCTGATGAACACCTTGCTTTACGTTGTTGTCTCGGTGCCCGGGGGGCTGATCGTTGGCCTTTTGCAGGCGCTGCTGCTCAACGTCAAGGTACGCAGCCTGCAGCTCTTTCGCACGTTGGCCATTATCCCCGGCACCGTGCCCGCGGCCGGTGCCGCCGCTGTGTCGATCTTCATCTGGAGTCCCTCGCTGGGGCTGATCAACAGCCTCATCGAATGGATGGGCATGCCGTGGCGGCAGAGCTGGCTCACCGACCCGGTGATGGTCAAGTGGGTCTTCATCTTCATGACGATCCAGGGCGGTATGGGCATGCTCATATTCCTGGCCGGGTTGCAGAATGTGCCCCAGGAGCTCTACGATGCCTCCAAGATCGACGGTGCGCACAGCCTGCAGACGCTGTTCAGTGTCACGCTGCCAATGCTGACCCCCTATACCCTCTTCAACCTGCTGACCGGTCTGATCGGGGCGTTTCAATACTTTACGGCACCCATGCTGATGACCGGAGGGGGGCCTGCCGGTGGGTCTACCTTCTACGCCCAGCTGATCTATGAAAACGCCTTTCTCTATTTCAGGATGGGGCATGCGTCCGCGCTGGCGTGGATCCTGTTCGTCATCTGCGTCGTGATCGTGGTCACGGTCTTCCGATCCTCGGCGAGCTGGGTCTACTACGAGGGAGGCAACTGAGGGTTATGGCAAGTCTGCATCCGATGCGGAGTGGCAATTTGCCGGGCGGCGGCTTCTATGTCGGTATGCAGTCCCGACGACTCTTCCAGCATACCCTGGCCTATGTACTCATCGTCGCCATGCTGGTCGTCGCGCTGATGCCCCTGGCATGGATGTTCAGCGCCGCCTTCAAGACGGTGGAACAGATGCGGATCACCATCCCCATCCAGTGGCTCCCGAACCCGGTTACGTTCGATAATTTCATCAAGGGCTGGGCTGCGCGCGACTGGTTGCTCTACCTGCGCAACACGCTGATGCTGGCCCTGTTCGTGGGCGTCCCCACCATGATTTCGTGCACCTTGGCCGCCTACGCCTTTGCGCGCATGAAGTTTCCGGGCAGCGAGGTGTTGATGCTGATTAATATCAGTCTGATGTTGATCCCGGACCAGGTGACGCTCGTGCCCCGGTTCGTGATGATGGCCCGCCTGGGCTGGGTCGGAACCTGGCTGCCGGCGATCATCCCCTCCATGCTGGCCCTGAACCCGGGCATGATCTTCGTGCTGCGCCAGTTCTTTCGCGCCATCCCCAACGACCTGTCCGACGCCTCCCGCATTGATGGCTGCCGGGAATTGGGTATCTTCTGGCGCATCATTCTGCCGCTTTCCATGCCGATCCTCGCCCTGCAGGTCGTATTGATCACCTCCTGGGCCTGGAATGACCTGCTCTTCTCCCTTCTGTATCTCAAGAAAGAGAGCATGCAGCCGCTGACCCTGGCCATGCAAGGCTTCATTGGCATCCGCGGCGACACCGCCTGGGGCCAGATGATGGCCATGTCCGTGCTGATGTCGCTGCCCATGATGGCGCTCTCCTACTACGGGCAGCGCTACTTCACGGAAGGCTTTACCATGAGCGGCATCAAGGGCTGAGTCGCAGCGTGACAAGTCGCATCGGTGCCGGTTGGAACCTGCGTATCCCGATAGACAGGGGAACGCCCTGTCGCGCTTCCTCTCCCTTGGGGAGCGATGTCCTGGGAGCTGGACACTGACGGTGGCGATCGGCACAGGCGTCGCAAGGCGGTCTGGAACCTGTTGCGCTGTCGGGACAAACTGGGTGGAGGTCCTGCTACAGGACAATTGAGATGCAATCGCCCTGCCCCTGAGCCCCTTGTGCCCACTCTCCGTGCTGGTGGGCCAGTCCGTACGCGACAAGGTCCAGATGTTCGGACCCAACTGTCTCTTGGGTGGTTTCCCGTCCTTCCGCCTGCGCAAGCCGGTTTGGGGGCACAGTATTGAAGATCTTACGCAGACGGCACATAGCATGCAGGCAGTGCAGCGAATGCGCTGTGCTTGCTGTCGTTATGAAAGGAACTGTGAGCGTGAAGGCTGCCATATCAGGGATGTTGCCCTTCGTGTTGCCTGCCTGACGTCATTGTGGTCTACAACCAAAGCCAGGGGCACCAGGGGTAAGCTGCGCATCCTGTTGAATTTCGCTCCCGCCGTACGGTAGGATTAGCCATGGCAGATTCACGACCGTACGCGAGAGGATTGCTCCCCATGAGCTTTCATGTCGGGGCCAGAACCAGGTACCTGGCGCTGCTGGTGCTCTTGGTTGGATGCGGGTATGCCGTACTGCCGACGCGGAGTTTCGCGTGTTCCTGCGTCCCACCAGGTTCACCCGCGGAGGAATTGGTGCAGGCCGCTGCCGTCTTCCGGGGTGAGGCCGTCGCCGTACGCACATTCCTGGACGGCGGTGCCTGGAGCAGTGAGGAACCCATGTTCGTCAAGTTCCGGGTCGAGACCGTCTGGAAAGGAGCTGCCCCCCAGACCCGGTACATCACAACACGCCGAAGCGGCGCAAGTTGCGGCTATCAGTTTGTGGAGGGACTCGAGTATGTCGTCTACTCCCGTAACGGTTGGAGTGTCAGCCTCTGCAGTCGGACCCGTCCCCTGGCGGAGGCCGCCAGGGATCTGGCCGACTTGGGGCCGGGGCAACCACCTGCTGCGGGTACCATGGGTCTTATGCCGTTGGTGACGGCCCTGTCGATCCTGATACTGGGGGGTGCATGGATAGGCCGGCGCAAGCGACGCGCTGATGCACGGTGAATCGGTGACGGCGATGACTTGCACCCGTCCGGCGCGGCAGCGGGCGGACATGGCGGCCGATCAACGCGACCCGACGGGGATGTTGGGCGTGGTCTGCCCCCAACCTCGCCTTTTCACGGTATATATTTCTTTCCTGCGCTACTTGCAGGCAAGGTTCGACGTGGTGGCCGCCACGGTCAGGTATGTTCCGGATCCCATCCATAGGCAACGCACATGAAAGCCGATATGTATTTGCGAAATGGCACTGTGGTGACGGAAGCCGGTGTCTTTCATGGTGGCGTGGTGGTGGCGAATGGCCTTATCGCGCAGGTCGTTGTCGGCACACCGTCCATAGAAGCCACGGCAGTCCTGGATCTGCAGGGGAAATGGGTGTTGCCCGGCCTGGTGGACGCACATGTGCATTGCAATGAACCAGGGCTGGAAAGGTGGGAGCGTTATCGCACGGTCACCCGGGCCGCCGCCGCCGGGGGCGTAACCACCATTCTCGACATGCCCCTGAACTCCACGCCGCCCACGATCAACATGCACGAACTGGCACGCAAGCGGTCTGCCGTACAGGGTGAAGCCGTGGTGGATTATGCGCATTGGGGTGGCCTGGTTGACAACAATCTGGCCGATCTCCCGTCGCTGCATGAGGCCGGCGTGATTGGGTTCAAGGCCTTCATGACCCATTCCCCCGACTTTCCCCGTGTGGATGATGATCTGATATACGCGGGCATGGAAGCGATTCGGGAACTCGGCAACCTTGTCGCCATTCATTCGGAGAATGAGTACGTAACCACCTGGCTGGCCCGGAAACTGCAGGCAGCCGGCCGCCGGGATCTGGCGGCCTGGCCGGAGTCCCGGCCGCCCTTTCAGGAACTGGAGGCGATCCAGCGTGCCCTGTACTGGGCGGGTGTGACGGGAGTCCAGTTCCACGTGGTGCATGTATCCATCGCCGAAGGCATCCATGCCGCGGCCCAGGCCAAACGGGCGGGCGTCAATGTTTCGGTGGAAACCTGTCCCCAGTACCTGCTGCTGGATCTGGAAGACTATGCCCGCATAGGCCCGCGGGCCAAGTGCGCCCCGCCGATCCGCAGCCGGGACCATGTGGAAGCGCTATGGGCATGTGTGCTGGAGGGATTGGTCGATACGATAGGTTCCGATCACTCGCCCTGTACGGCCCCGGAAAAGGACATAGGCTATACGGATATCTGGCAGGCCTGGGGGGGTATCTCCGGGATCCAGACCATGTTGCCGGGACTGTTGACCGAAGGCGTGCACAAGAGGGGCCTCCCCCTGCCGCTGTTGACCCGGATGGTATCGGCGAATCCGGCGCGCATCTTTGGTCTCTACCCGCAAAAGGGCACGATTTTGCCCGGCAGTGATGCCGACCTGATCGTGGTCGATCCGGATCGTGCCTGGACACTGGCCGCGGACGATCTTTACTATCGCAACCGGCACAGCGCCTTCACGGGCTTTGCCTTCCGGGGTTGGGTCGAACGCACCTTCGTGCGGGGTGTCACAGTGTGTGAGGACGGCGTCATTACGGTTGAACCGGGATTCGGTCGGCTTCTGACGCGGCCTGCACGGGATAACATGTAAGACTTGATGATCACCTTGCAGGAAATGGACAGTGCCATGAATCCTTTTGGCTTTACCCGCAGCCATGCAGCCCGCAATTATGCCGTTATTGCGCCTGAGAGCCACGTGCCGGCCGCTTTGCCCCACTGGACCAACACGAGTGGCATTATTGTGATTTCACCCACGATGGGAGCGCGCTTTGCCCAATACTTTGCATTGATGGACGCGGGCGGGACGGCAGGCCCGCCTTTGCCGGGAGTCCAACGATTCGTCTTTGTGGAGCAGGGGACTTTGCAACTGCAGACCGAGGGTCACACGAGCAGCCTGGAACCGGGGGGATTTGCCTATATGCCCGCGGATCTGGCCCATACCCTGACGGCCCGGACCTCGCTGTCGCCTGACCGTCTTCGAAAAGCGATACCGTCCGCTGGGGAATCTGGGTGCGTCCGGGCCTGTCATCGGGTACGAACAGGATGTGCTGGCAGATCCCTTCATGGACGATCCGGACGCCCTGCTCAAGACGTTGTTGCCCACCGATCCGGAATTCGACATGGCGGTGAATCTGTTTACTTTCCGGCCCGGTGCCGCCCTGCCCCTGGTGGAGGTTCACGTCATGGAGCATGGCCTGCTCATGCTGCAGGGCAAGGGCATTTACCGGCTGGATCAGGATTGGCACCCTGTCCAGGCAGGCGACGCAATCTGGATGGCTTCCTACTGCCCCCAGTGGTTCACCGCCGTGGGCAAGGAACCGGCCCGCTACCTGTACTACAAGGATGTAGGACGGGATCCGCTGGAGGAAGGGCCGGGATGAGACACATCCCTCTCAATGCCGCACGGCTGCTGGATGAAATCGACCACATCAGCCAGTTCAGCGACGTACCCGCCCCCGCGGTCACCCGCATCCTGTATACCCCTGCCGACATGGCGGCCCGGCGTTACCTCAAACACCTGGCCGCGGAAGCCCAATTGCCCTGGCGGGAAGATGCACTGGGCAATTGGTTTGTCCGCCTGGAAGGCACCGAACCGGCGCTGCCGGCGGTAGCCACCGGTTCCCATATTGATGCCATTCCCTATGCCGGTCGGTATGATGGGGTCGTAGGCGTACTGGGAGGCCTGGAAGCCCTGCGATCCATGCGGGAAGCCGGGATCACACCCCGGCGCAGTGTGGAACTGATCATGTTTACGTCCGAAGAGCCCACGCGTTTTGGGGTGGGCTGCCTGGGCAGCCGGGGCATGGCGGGTCTCATGGCCTGGGATGCCATGCGCGAGTTGCAGGATGCGGAAGGGGTGTCCCTGGAGCAGGCCCGCACGGAAGCCGGATTTACGGGAAACCTGGAAGCGGTGGAACTGTCCCCGGATACCTACGCCTATTTTGTGGAACTCCATATTGAGCAGGGCCCGTTTCTGGAAGCGGCCGATGTGGAAATAGGCATCGTCACCGATATTGTGGCTTCAACCACGGTCCGGGTAACCCTTGAGGGCGACGGGGGACACGCGGGCACGGTACCCATGCCCGAACGCAACGATGCGCTGACAGCCGCGGCCGAACTGGCGCTGCTGGCCGAAAAGGCGGCCAGTTTCCCAACCAGGGGGGTCGCAGTGGCGACGGTGGGTATGCTGCAGGTCCATCCGGGAGCCAGCAACAGCATTCCCAGTCGTGTGGAAATGACCCTGGATGTCCGGGCCCGGGACATGCAGTTGCGGGATGCCATGCTGCAGGAAATACGCGCCGGTCTGACCGCTTTGGCCCAGACCCGCCGGGTCCGCTACGCGTGGCAGGTACTCAATCACGATCCTGCGTGCCAGTCCCATCCGGCGATTCTCAAGGCCATTGCCCGGAGTGCCGAAGCCTTGGGGTATGCCCATTTGCCGCTGGTCAGCCGTGCCTATCATGATACGGTTTTCATGGCCCAGAAGTTCCCGGCCGCGATGATATTCATCCCTTGCCATGAAGGCTACAGCCATCGGCCTGACGAATTCTCAGAACCTGACCATATTGTGGCCGGCGCCAGAACTCTGGCGTCCACTTTGGTGCATTTGGCGGAGACCTGAGAACGTCTTCCTGGCGTTGAGGTGACGCCAGCTGCCGACAGGCTGGAGCAACCCAGCCTGCCACCGATTATTCTCCGGGCTGTTGCCCGCCAAGCTGCAGGTTATGGGATCCCGGAGGCTTGCGCTACGACTCCCAGGCGACCGTGTCTCCGATGTGGATCTCGCCTTCGTCCAGGACATCGCCCCAAGCGCCACCTCGCCACATCAGGGACATCTTGTCCTGCAAGCCGGAAGCGGCCTGTTCCATGCGGCCGCAGGGTCGAGTTTCGCCCTGCAGGCGGATGCGGATGTCGCCAATGCACAGAACTTTGGAGGCGGAATCCCGCAGGTCCACGCCGCTGACCATCAGATTGGCCCGGCGGTCAGAGGGATCGATATCCTCATTGATCTGGGATTGCAGCAACTCCCAGACTTCCTTTTCGATAATCGTTACTTGCCGGGCCCCGCCAAAATCGGCGTTACCCACAATGCCCTTGCCGGCTACCATTGCAGCGGCGGAAACGGCCTTCATCGGACCCCGTTTGACGGATTTGATCCAGATAGCTTCCAAAGCGCCCTGACCCATGCCAAGTCTCCTGCAATTCTGCTTTTCAATTGTCCCATTCTAACATCAAACCCAACGTGGTGGGCTTGGAAAGCTGGAGTTCTGCATACGCGGCCGGGGCATCTTCCCAGGCGTAGCGATGGGTAACCAGTGGCGCTACCGTTAACCGCCGGGCGGCCAGACAACGCAGTGCCAGGTCGTGATCCGAGGCCAGCGTCCAGTAACCCGGGGCATCGTCATGCCCGGGCCGCACGGAATTGTGGGCTCCGATCAGCGTCAAACCGGTCTTGTGGACATCCCGGTAGAAATTGACATCGGGCGTATTGCCCCGGGTACTGCCCAGCAATACGAGACGACCATGGGGACGAATGATGTTGAAGGCGGCGGTGACAGCGGCAGGGTGGCCCGTCGCATCCACCACAATCTGGGGCTTGGCGTTGCCGCAGCGTTGGATGACACGGTCCATGAAATCACCTTCCATCTGCAGCGCGTCATCCGCTCCCAATTGCCGGGCCAGGGGCAGGCGCGTGTCATCCACGTCCAGAGTCAGGGCAGGTACAGCGCCATTGAGACGGGCCCATTGCATGGCCAGCAATCCAATAATGCCTGCGCCCAGCACGGCAACGCCTTCCCCCAATTCAATGCGGGCCTTGCGGATGCCCTGCAGGGCGATGGCGGCCATGTGAAAGAACGTGGCCTCTTCACTCGACAGGTCCGCGGGCACCTTATGGCAATGCGCGGGCCGGACGGCCGCGATGCGCTGATGAGGGATAGGCACGGCAATGCGCTCTCCCACTTCCCAGCCTGTGGTATCGCATCCGCATTCCACGACTTCCCCTATCGTGCTGTAGCCCGCTCCCATGGGATATTGCTGGGTCGTATTCTCCATACCCATCAGGAAGGCCCGTTCGGTCCCGGGGCTGACCAGAGACTTCAGCGTCCGGATCAGAAGCTGATTCGGCTGGCATACGGGCAACTCGGCGGCCGTTAACTCCACCACGCCGGGCGCCACGAAATTCACTTGGGTATTGAAGAGTTGGCTCACCTTGGCTTCTCCGTGGTGTTGGCTACGAATGGGTAGCTTCTAAAGCATACACCAGTCCCGCATGGAACTGTCTGTCCGGTGAGGAGGGCCAATGTGTGTAAAGAGCATGTCCGTCTGGAGGAGGCGCATACGGACATAGCGGCAGAGTGAAGCATGGGGCGCGGGCATCGGTGATCAACAGACACAGGTCCGGCCATGGCGGAAGAGAGATGGGCTACCTGGTGCAGGAAGCCATGCGCAGGTATGGCCCAGGACAGTTGCTGTCAAGGGAGACGGCCGGTGCCTGGCGCAGGGCGGGACTGACCCGCTTCGAGTTCATTACCAGCCGGGACGAGTGGGTTTGCTGGTACATGTCCGACTGGATGACCAGCAAGTCTTCACAGCCCTTCACCGGCAGGAAACGTGTGCGGGGTAGCCGCAGGGCGGAGGCACCGGGCATCAGGGAAATGGCGGCCCCCATGGCGCTCTCCATCCATCCCCGGTACGCTGCTCCCGGATACCCCGGACGGTATGGGCGGCATGACCGGAAGTACCTGCACAATGCCCTGCCTGCGTTCCTGGCCAGGAGGCCAAAGTGGTGATTTCCGGCTGGCTGATACGAACGGGGGTCCAAATCAGCGGGACAGGCGGCGTGACGGTGCCAGATGGAAGCGGGAAACGCGACACAAGGCCAAGTGCCAGTCCTCTGCCTTTCCGCAGAACCTCACAGTAGCCATTCCCGGAAAGCCGGATTCCTGGCTGTGCTGTTGCCAGGAAATGCAGGGGGCTATGAGGAGTCGGAAGCAGGATCCCAGAGCCTTTTGCGTCGCGGCCTTACCCTTTCTCTTCCTCTCCCACCCTACCGGTTGGGCACAGGCAACACCCAACTGTGCCCTGTGCCCTGCCCACCCCGCCAGACCTGCTGGTTCCCTGTTGCGCCGTGTGCCTGTACAGCGCTATGCCACATGCCGGAGGTCATTTGGACACGACCGCAGACCAGGGGCCCGTCCTGGCAGTCCGCATTGCCTTGCGCCTGGGCCCGGACCCTGAAGTTGCCATGATTTGGTGCAAGGCCAGTCAACTGTGGTCTGGGCAGTATCATAAGTGCCGGGGCAATTCGTCGTACTGTTGTTAACGCATGGTGGGACGATGCAGGCGCATAATGCCGTGTGCCTCCGGGCATCAAGGGCGATGGTGTTTCCCTTGACTGTCCATCCTGGGATCGCCGGCAGGGATCCCTTGTCGGAGGTGAGCACAGGAATGTCAGACCACGCCGAATCCACATGGTTCGCTTGCACTGCGGCGCGGAGGCGGAAGTAGCACGTCCTGTTGCGGTTGAGGCCTGAAACCTTGGGACTGGTGGCGCTGGCTGTGGGCGTTGCACGGGTGGGGGTGCCGCTGCAGTTTGCGGACGTGCAGGTATGGATTTGATAACGGGCGCGGCCGGTGGCGGACCCGGGAGCGGTCCCGCCCAAGGTCACGGATTCATGGTCCCTGGTGGAAGCGTTGAGGCCGGCCACCTTCGCCAACGGCGTGGCCGCAGTGTGGGACACCGTACGGGCAAAGACCGAATGGTCGTGCTTGCTGTTGGTGCTCGCCCGGGCCTGGATGCGGAAGTGGCAGGTCGTGTCGGCCGTCAGCCCCGTTACTGTGTGCTCGGTGGTTGAGGAGCCCGAAGTGCCACCGGCCACCGGGGTACCACTGGCGCAGTTGGCCACCGCGCAATGCTGGATCTGGAAGTTGGCGATGTGGGTGAGGTCCGATCGCCCTGCGGCCCCGGGACCACGGCCACCGGGGGCTTGGCGCCACCGAGGGACCGCCAGGTCACGTCCACCTCGAGCCATGTCGGCCGGGCCGTCGGCGGGTCGGGCATCAGGCCTGGGGCCACCGTCGGCACGTCCCGCCACCGGGTGTCGGCGTCCACGCTGTGCACGTACAGGGTCGATCACCAGCTTCCGGAAGGACTGCGGTCGCGGGCGGGCGGTCACGCCCGGCGGCAGGGGCCGTTGATGGTCTGTGTGCTGGCGACCATAAAGGAAACTCCGATAAATTCGCAGGCAACCGCCAGTCCCCAGCCTTTCTCCCCCTGACCTTCCGGTCCGGGCAGACAGCAGACAGGCGGCGGCGCCAGGGCGCCGCGGGCATCCGGCCCCGTGTGTCCGCACAGTGGCTACGGCATGTCCCCGGACGCGGCCAGCGTGTCCTTCACCAGGTACATGTTGGTGAGCCCACAGAGCACATAGGCACATGGGGTGTTCCTGACCAGGCCCCGGTAGCGCACCTTGCGCCCACCGAAGAGGCGCTTGCACACCAGGAAGGGGTGTTCCACCCGGGACAGCTTACGGTTGCGGGCTTTCTGCGTGTCGGTCAGTTCCTGTCCCTTTCGGCGCTTGTCCGGAATGTGCAGGGCCACCCCCGGGGTGACGGCCTGGCAGGCTTGCGCCTGGCCCTGGTAGGCGGAGTCCCCCCAGACGTCCGTTTCCCCGCCATGCAGCAAGGCTGGGGTGACCTGGCTGTCGTGCACGTGGGCCGCGGTGGTGGTGACATGGTGGATGAGACAGGTATGCCGGTCGGTGCCGATGGGGACCTTCATGCCGAAGTGCCACGGTTGTCCCTTCCGGGTGGACTTCATCTTCGGATCCCGGGTCCGGCTCCGGTTCTGGGTGGGGGAGGGGGCCGCCATCAGGGTGGCGTCCACCAGGGTACCTTCACGCAGCCGATACCCCTGTGCTTTCCGGTAGGCGTTCCGTTCTGCAAAGATGGCCTGGCCCAGGGCATGCGCCTCCCACAGGTGCCAGAACTTGCACAGGGTCGTCGCGTCCGGCACCGGGTCCTGCCAGCCCAGACCCAGAAAACCGCGCATGGCCGCGGCATCCTTGACCGTCTCCTCCGCGCCGAGGTCGGACAGGTGGTACCACTGCAGCAGCAGGTAGTAGCGCACCCTCCGTTCCAGATCCACGCGCTTGCGTCCCGGCCCCGGCGTATCTGTCCCGTAATGGGGGCGGATGAGGTCGCCGAGCCGCGCCCAGGGCAGGAGCCGGTCCATCTGCGCCCGAAAGGCCTGGCGGCGGCTGGCAGGGACGTAGAGGGGGGCAGACGGGGCCTGGGACATGACCTGCTCCGGCAGACAAAACGCAGGGCAGACAACCCGCACAGGATCACACAGTCGGCGGGGCTTGTCAATCCCCGGATCGGGGTCGGGAGCGAGCCTTTCCCTATTTATTCAGAGTTTCCTAAAGAGGTTGTGCTGATTCAGGAGGTTGTGGCGATTCAAAAAAAATGATAGCATAATAATAATAAATAAGACGACGGGGCATCCCCCGGTGTTTTGGGTACCGCAGGGGATGCCTGCCGGAAGTCCCGGCCAGTAAATGGAGACAGGCACCATGCAGGAAGGCGGGAACGGGTCCGTTACCGTAGCGGGGCAGCGCAGCTGGCGTGGCTACGCCCAGCTCGCGCTGGTGGCGTTGGCGTTGGCGGTGGCGCTCTATTTTGCCCAGGCGCCGCGCTTCTGGCAATTGTCCGGGGACGAGGCGGCGCCGGCCGCCGGCGGTGCGCCGCCGGTGGTGGACGTCGTGGTGCCCGCGGCCACGGCCCAGGCCCTCACGCTCCGCCTGACCGGTACGGTCTCGGTGCAGGAGACGACCCGTGTCGCGTCCGAGGTGGCGGGCCGGGTGGCGTGGGTGTCGCCGGCCTTCACCAATGGCGGGTCGCTGGCCGCCGGGGAACCCCTGGTGCGCATTGACGCGGCCGCGTTCGAGCTGGCGGTGGAAGAGGCGCAGGCCGCGGTCGATGTGGCAGCGGCGCAGGTGGCGATTGAGGTGGCGCAGGGGTTGGAGAACGTGCGGCGGCTGACCCTTGAGGATCCCGAGGCCGCCCCCTCGGCGTGGCAGCGCCGGGTGCCGCACCTGACCCGGGCGCGGGCGGAACTGCGGCAGGCGCAGGCGGCGCTGCGGCGGGCGGAACTGCGCCGGGCGCGGACGGAGATTGCGTTGCCGTACGACGTGCGCGTGCTGGCGGGGCATGCGGCCGTGGGCGAGTGGACGAATCCGGCAAACGCCGATCCCAACGTGCCTCTGGGGGTGGTGTACCGCGCCGGGGCGTTGCAGGTGCGGGTGCCGCTGGAGCCCGGCGAGCTGGCCTACCTGGCGCCGGCGCCGGGCCGTGCCGTGCGGGTGACCGGCCCCCTGGGGACCTGGTCGGGGGCCGTGACGGGGGTGTCCTCGGTGGTCAACCCCACGTCGCGGCTGGCGTCGGTGTTCGTGGAGTTCGCGGCGGACGAGCGCCTGGACGCGTTGCCGGTGCCGGGCACGTTCGTGGAGGTGTCGATTGCGGGTCCGGCCTTTGCGGACGTGTACGTGCTGCCACCCGCGGTGCTGCAGGCCCAGGACAGCGTCTGGGTGGTGCGGGAGGGGGCCCTGCATCGGTTCGCCCCGCAGGGGCACGGCTGGACGGACGAGGGCTGGGTGGTGCAGGCCTTTGAGGCGGGGGAGGGGATCGTGGTGGGCACGCTGCCGGGGGCCCAGGAAGGGCTGAAGGTGGCGGCGCAGGCGCTCCCGGAGACGCACTGAGGGAGACCGGGCCATGACCCCCACCGAACACGTGGACCCCAGACCGTCGGAGGCCGCAGCCCTGCCGCGCGCCGGCTGGATCGCCTACTTTGCGGGCAATCCCGTGGCCGCCAATCTGCTCATGCTGCTGATCCTGATCGGCGGCTTCGCGGCGGGTTCCCGGCTCGCCGTCGAGGACTACCCCACATTCGACCTGCGCATGGAGACCGGGCCATGACCCCCACCGCCCCCGTGGACCCCCGCCCGCCGGAGGCCGCAGCCCTGCCGCGCGCCGACTGGATCGCCTACTTTGCAGGCAATCCCGTGGCCGCCAATCTGCTCATGCTGCTGATCCTGATCGGCGGCTTCGCGGCGGGTTCCCGGCTCGCCGTCGAGGACTACCCCACATTCGACCTGCGCACGGTGACCGTGCGGGTGGTCGCGCCCGGCGCGTCGCCGCGCGAGGTGGAGGAGGACATCGTCCGCCGCATCGAGGAGAGCGTGATCGGCCTGCAGGGCGTGGACCGGGTCGTGTCCACAGCGACCGAGGGCCTGGGCACGATTGAGATTGAGCTGACCCCGTTCGCCCGCGGGGACCAGGTCCTGGACGACGTGCAGCGGGCCGTGGACAGCCTGGAGAACTTTCCGCCGCCCGGCGCGGAACGGCCCGAAGTGGAACTGGTGCAACTGAACCTGGAAGTCCTCACGCTGGCCGTGTCGTCCGCCGTGCTGGACGAAACCGCCCTGCGGCGCGCGGCCGAGAACGTACGCCGCGAACTGCTGCAGCTGCCGTCGGCGTCCCGGGTGGATTTGGCCGGCACGCGGGACCGCGAGATTTCGATTGAGCTGAGCAGGGAGGCGCTGCGGCGCCACGATCTCTCGCTCGGGGCCGTGGCCCACACCGTGCGCAGCGCCTCCCTCAACCTCACGTCCGGCGAGTTGCGCACCGAGGCCGGCGGGGTGGTGCTGCACACGGTCGCCAAGCGCACGCACGGCGCGGAATTCGCGGGCATTCCCCTCCTGACCCACATGGACGGGACGTTCGTGACCCTGGGGGAGGTGGCGGCGATCCGCGATACCTTCGTGGACGGGGAGGTGCTGGCCCGGGTGGACGGGGTCCCCGCGGTGTTCGTGCGGGTGGCCCACACCGAGGGCCAGTCCGTGATTGGGATGGCCGGCGAAATCCGGGCCTGGCTGGCGGGGTACGAGGCGCCGCGGCATGTGGCCGTCACCGTCTGGAGCGACCGGTCCCGGCCGTTGCTGCGCCAGCTCGCGAGTCTCACCCAGGCGGGCATCATCGGCGTGGTGCTGGTGTTCCTGCTGCTGGTCCTGGTCTTCGACCTGCGCGCGGCGCTGTGGATCACGGTGGGCATTCCGATCGCCTTTGCCGGGGCCCTGGTGTTCTTCGGGCCGGCGCATCTGACCCTGAACGTGGGCACCATGCTGGGGCTGTTCCTGACGGTCGGCCTGGTGGTGGACGACGCGCTGGTGGTGGGGGAGAGCATCGCCGCGGAACGCGAACGGGGCCTGGCCCCCCTGGCGGCGGCGGTTGCGGGCATCAAGGCCGTGGTCAGCCCGATCACGGTGGCCGCCGTGACCACGGTGCTGGCCTTCACTCCCTTCTATTTCATTACCGAACCCAGATACTCGGTGGTCAGGGTCTTGCTCCCGGTGGTGTTCTTCGTGCTGGCGGTGTCCCTGCTGGAGGCCATCTTCATCCTGCCGGCCCACCTCGGTCATGCCCGCCGCGGGAGCCTGTGGCCCCTGGGCGCGATCCAGGCCCGGGTCTGCGCGTGGCTGGATGCGCTGCGGGATCATACGGTGGTGCCGGCGGTCTCCTGGTCCATCCGCAACATCCCCATTATCCTCTGCGGTGCGGTCGTGGTGGTCGTGGTGCCGTTGCTGTTGCTGCGGTTCGAGGTGGTGCGGGTCGTTCTCTCAACTGAGCTCCAGTCGGATTCCGTCGATATGGAGCTGTACATGCCTGCGGGCACGCCCTTCGCGACCACGCGCGCCGTCGCCGAGGAAGCCGCGGCCGCGGCCCATACCCTCAACGAACGGATGCCGGGGGAGCCCGTCGGCGCTGTCAGCATCATCGTGGGCCATCCGATGGGCTGGCCGCTGAGTGGCAAGATCCCCACGGCCAGCCATCTGGCCGGCGTGCGCATCCATCTGAACGAGCGCCCGTTGCGCCGCTCGTCGCCCGGGGATGTCGAAAGAGCGTGGCGGCAGGCCCTGGGCTCGGTCCCGCAACTGGAGAAGATGGAATTCAGGAGTACCCTGCTGCGTACCGATCCGGAAGTCGCGTATGCCCTGCAGCACGCGGATGAGGAGGTGCTGGCGCAGGCCGCGGCCCGGATGCGCGCCTTCATGGCGGACATCCCCGGCGTCACCGACATCGGCGACAACCTCGAACCGGGCAAGCGCCATCTCCGGATTGAACTCACGCCGGCCGGCGAGGCCGCGGGGCTTACGCCGCTGGCCGTTGGCCAACAGTTGCGCGCCAGCTACCACGGGGTGGAGGTCCAGCGCATCCAGCGGGGCCAGGAGGAAATCAAGGTGATGGTGCGTTACCCGCCCGACCGGCGGGCGAGCCTGTGGGAACTGGCCCAGGAGCGCATCCGCCGCCTGGACGGGATCGAGGTGCCGCTGTCCACCGTGGCGCATCTGGTGGAGGACCGCGAACAGACCACCCGCCTGCGCATCAACGGGGCCCAGACCGCCCAGGTGGAAGCCCGTGCCGATGTGGCGGTGGTGACCCCGGATCAGGCCCGGGCCAAAATCGACGGGGAACTGCTGCCGGCGCTGCGGGCGGAGTATCCCCGGCCTGCGCATTGAACTGGCGGAGGGGGCGCGCGAAGTACAGAACATGTTGCAGGTATTGGTCCTGTTGGTGCCGATCGTGCTCCTCGCCATGTATGCCCTCATGGCCACCTTCCTGCGCAGCTACTGGAAGCCGCTGGTGGCCGTGGTCGGCTTCCCCATCGCCCTGGCCGGTGCCGTCCTGGGCCACTGGATCCTGGGCTGGGACTTCGATGTCATGTCGGTCTTCGGGGTGATCGCCGTCTTCGGCGTCATCGTCAACGATGCCCTGATCCTGATGGACCGCTACAACACGCTCCGGTCCGAGAACCCGATGCTCCCGGCGATCGCCGCGGCCGCGGGGGCCGCGCGCCATCGCTTCCGGGCGGTGTTCCTCACGAGTGCCACCACCGTGGCCGGCCTGTCACCGCTGCTCTACGAACGCACGGATGAACTGATCTTCATCGTGCCGTTCATCGTCAGTGTCCTGGGCAGCATGATCCTGTCGGGCCTGTTCATCCTCTTCGTCCTGCCGGCCCTGGTCATGATCGTCGAGGGACGCGAGGAATGAGGCCGGCCTGGCCGTGCACCGGGCCGCGGCCGTCCGCCGGGCATCGGCGCGGACGACACGCGTGCGGGCACGGCCCGCAGACGACCGGCCGGCGGTGGTCCATCCGGGCCCTACCCCCGGCACACTCTGCAGGCACGTGGTCTGGCGTCGCCCGTCCGGATGGGCCTGGATCAGGGCCTGCAATTGCGGGTCCACCGGGGCCAACTCCTGCGGCAGCAGGTCCCGGTGGGCCTGGATCCGGGCCGGAATGACAGGTGGGGCCTGGTGGTGACGTGCTTTCTCCTGGGCGATATCCGCCACGATTTGACGGCGGCGTACGCTCCCGGCCTGCCGTACCCGGGTCTGGGCGTCGGGCACCCGGCACACGGGGGGCCGCAGCGCTTCCGCCATCCGGGCCAGCGTACGCGCATCCCGCGCATCCGTTTGGGCCCACGGGCCGAGGGAGCGCG
>CAXXOQ010000046.1:0-27968 GCA_963664185.2 Caldilineaceae bacterium
ACCCTGGAACTGCTGTTGCTATGGCGCTCCAACCTGAACTCGCAGCCACCTGAAAAAGCAAACTCACCAGTACTCAAAGTCACAAGTGACCCGCCACTCGGATCCGCCTGCCCCGCCACCAGATCTGCTTGACCCACCACCGGATCCGCCGCCTGTGGGTGACTGGATTCCACTCTCAGAGTTCAAGAAAGGAGAAGGACGTCCTGCATCCATCCGGTTTCCCAATGGAGAGACACATTCGATTGTATATTGGAATGAAATACTGGTGCAGACCGTGAATTGGTTAGTTGCGCACGATTTGCTCACACTTGAGAATGTCCCAATATCATCAGGTAAAGGGCGTCACATTGTCCATAGCCAACCCTTGCATCCTGCCGGGAACGAATTTCGCTCACGACGGGAAATCCGAGGCCTGTGGGTTGAGTTACATCAGAGCGCAGACGCAACCCTACAGTACGCCAAGATGCTTATGGAACATTGCAACCAGGACCTGGACCAAACATATCTGCAGAAATCTTCGTGATTCTTCACGCGAAGCGGGCACGCAATTCCGTTTCCACATCATCCCACGTAAGTTCCCTGGCGGCCAGCAGAACCAGGCAGTGATACACCAGATCTGCCATCTCGGCAGACAGTCGTTCCGGTTCTTCCAGGACGGCCGCCAGCGCCACCTCCACACCTTCTTCCCCTACCTTCTGTGCGATCGCAGGTATCCCCCTGTTCAGCAGGGAAACCGTATAGGAACCGGAAGGCAGTTTTGCCTTGCGATCCTGGATGGTGGCTTCCAGCGTTGCAATTACGTCTCCCACGTCGTTCTCCTCCGTTTCACGCAAGTTGCCGAAAGAAGCAGGAAACCTCACCCGTATGGCAAGCGGGGCCCACGGGTGAGACGAGTAACAGCAGGGTGTCCCCGTCACAGTCCAGGAGAATTTCCCGCACATTGAGGTAGTTGCCGCTGGTGGCGCCCTTGTGCCAAATCTCCTGGCGACTGCGGCTCCAAAAGACAGCCTGCGCCAAAGACAGCGTCTGTTCCAGAGCCTGCTGGTTCATCCAGGCATGCACCAGCACGGCATGGGTGGTCTCGTCCTGAACTATCACGGGCACCAGACCCGCATCATCGAAGCGCACCTGGGCCAGAAATGTTTCCCGGTCCTGGCGTGAGGTGTCATACATGGTGCATCACTCCGTCCACTCATTGAATACGTCCATGCGTACCGGGATTCCCTGCGTGGCCATGTGCTCCTTGACTTCCCGTATGCTCAACTGCCGGAAGTGGAAAAGCGAGGCGGCCAGGGCGGCTGCCGCCCCCCCATCCGTCACGGCTTCCGCAAAATGGGAGACTTGCCCTGCGCCACCGCTGGCAATCACAGGGATGGACACGGCATCACTGATTGTACGGGTGAGGGCAATGTCGTATTTTGCCTGCGTGCCGTCTCCATCCATGGAAGTCAAAAGCAATTCCCCCGCACCGGCGGCTTCCGCCTGTTGCGCCCACGCGCAGGCATCCAGCCCGGTGTTGATACGTCCCCCATTGACAAAGACATCCCAGCCGGGACCTGCGGCCGCACCCGCAGGGCGCTGCTTGGCATCAATCGCCACGACGATGCACTGGCTGCCAAAACGCTCGGCCCCCTGGCGTATGATCTCCGGCTTCCGGATGGCGGCGCTGTTGACAGACACCTTGTCGGCCCCCGCCAGCAGAATGGAACGCATGTCTTCCAGGGTACGGATCCCGCCCCCGACGGTAAACGGAATGAATACCGCATCCGCCACGCGCCTGACCATGTTCTCCACAATGTCACGGCGTTCATGGGTTGCCGTTATGTCAAGAAAGACGAGTTCGTCGGCCCCTTCCTGATCGTAGAAGATGGCCTGTTCCACCGGATCCCCGGCATCCACCAGATTGACAAACTCTACCCCCTTCACCACGCGGCCATCATGCACATCAAGGCAGGGAATCACCCGCTTGGCCAACATCGGTCAGCCTCCTTCACCGTTGTCCTGTTCTGCCTGTGCGTCCCGGATCAGGGCCAGGGCCGCTGCCAGATCCAGCCGGCCTGTATACAGGGCCTGGCCTGAAATGACGCCCACGATGTTCGGCTGTGCCAGATCCAGCAGGGCCTGAATGTCCTGGAGACTGGCGACGCCACCACTGGCAATGACCTTGAGTCCCGTCTCCTGCGCCAGGCGTGCGGTCTCGGCCAGATTGACGCCCGTCAACATGGCATCCCGACCAATATCGGTATAGACCACCAGGGACACGCCCATGTCCCGCATGCGTTGCCCCACCGTGATGGCGGACAATCCGCTTTGTTCCTGCCAGCCGTGCGTGGCGACCTTGCCGCCCCGGGCATCCAGCCCTACCACGATGCGCGCGGTGCCAAACTGTTGAATGGCTTTGGCTACCAGATCAGGATCCTGCACCGCCACCGTCCCCAGAATGACCCGATCCACGCCCAGATCCAGAACGAACCGGATGTCGTCCAGAGTACGGATACCGCCGCCAAACTGCAACGAGACTGTAACCGCCTGTCGAATTTCCTGCAGGACTCTGACATTGACCGGCCATGCCGTCGTAGCCCCGATGGCTTCGCCCAAGGCCCCGTCCAGATTCACAATGTGCAGCCAGGCGGCACCGAGCTGTACCCAGTGTTGCGCCATGGCCGGGGGATCATCGCCAAACACGGTTTCCGCGTCCGGGTCCCCCATGCGCAGCCGTACGCATTTGCCCCGGCGCAGATCGATGGCAGGAAACAGAATCATAGGGGACCAACCAGGCTGTTGCGGGTTTGGGCAAGGGAAATTTGCAGGAGGGTACAAGGGCACAGGATCCAGCGCATGGATCCAAGGGACCTCGCCTGTTTACAAACCGGTCTGCCGCTCTTCCACCATCCGCATGAAGTTGCGGAGAATCCGCAACCCGACATGCTGGCTCTTTTCGGGATGGCACTGAATGCCCCAAATCCGCGCCGTCTGCACAATACTGACGTAAGGCACACCGTATTCCGTACGTGCCAGGACCACCGCCTCGTCCGCGGGCATGCAACGGTAGGAATGGGCGAAATAGGCATAGGCCCTGTCAGGCAGACCGGCCAGCAGGGGATCCGAGCGTTGCTGGTGCAGCTGATTCCAGCCGATCTGGGGCACCCGCAAATGGCGGGAAGGCAGGAATGGGTCCGACATCTGCTCGGGAAACCGCTTCACCAGGCCTGGAATCAGCTTCAGCCCTTCATGCACACCCATCTCTTCACTTTCGTCAAACAGCATCTGCATGCCCACGCAAATGCCAAAGAGAGGCACGCCGGCGGCCACGGCATCCAAAAGGGGCTGTTCAAAATCCAGGCGACGCACATTGGCAATGCTGCTGCCAAATGCCCCTTGCCCGGGCAGGACAATGGCGCTCCAGTGCGTGAGATCCTGGGCCTGATCCAGGATCTCCACCTGATAGCCAAGGGGGCGGGCCACATGGGTAAAGGAATTGCTGATGCTGCGCAGATTGCCTACGCCATAGTCGATGATGGCAACGGACATGAGACTTGCGGCCTGTCAGGACTCCAGCTCAAAGTTCCGCACAATGGCGGGAGGAAAACGACGCGACATGAATTCAATGCGCAGTGCGCGCAACTGTGCCTGGCACTGTTCTGCCTCTTCCGGTGACACCACCTGCTGCTTCAGGGCATCCTGCAGCCGGGATTCTCCCGTTACCACGATATTGCGCGCCTGGCTTACCCCCATTCCCAGATACCGGGTCCGGGTCTGAAACCGGGCGCCTGTGGTGCCCAGTCCCTTGCATATGGGCATGAACCAACCTACCGGATCCAGATTGGGCGCAAAGTACTTGTCCACCACCGTGTCGTGTTCCTTCAGCCAGAAGCGCACCCGAATCCCGGACAAGCCCCATTGGGCATTGGCAAAACGGGACTTTTCCAGCAGCATGCGCCGGGTGTCAACACACTGGTATTCGATGGTGTCCCGTTGTTCCTGCCACTCCGACTGTGTCAGGGTGGTTTGCCCAATCGCGTCGTACAGGGTGACCAGACGTGCAAACAGATCCATGGACGCCATCTCTGCGGGCATGGGGAGTTCAATGTTTTCCGCGTGCAATCCATACCGACAATTCCTGTCCAGTATAGCATAATGGGGGATAGGCGAACCTGACGGGACAGCCTGTATTTCTCGCAGCATTGGACCTGGAATGTGATTGCACGCTATCTGCGCAAAGTCTGGCTGGTACTGTTGTTTGCCACCGGTATTCTGGTCGCCGACCAGTGGACCAAAGTCCTGATTCGCGATTATCTGGATTTGTACGAACAGGTCATGCCCCTGGCATGGCTGGGCGAAATCTTCTTTCTGGAGCATGTCCCCAACCATGGTGCCGCGTTCGGCATCCTGCAGAACGGCGGCCAGATCTTCACGATCACTGCCGTCGTGGTCTCCATTGCCATCCTGATCAGCGTCCACTATCTGCAGCCGTCCCAGCGTTTTATGCAGATTCTGCTCGGTATGGCACTGGGCGGCGCCCTGGGCAACTTCGTCGATCGTGTCACGCTGGGCTATGTCACAGACTTCCTGAAGTTTGGCATCCCCGGACGGGCCTACTGGCCCAATTTCAACGTCGCCGACGCCAGTATTGTGGTAAGCGTCATTCTGTTGACCATTCTGGCCTGGCGGGAGGATGCCAAATCCACCCCGGATACCGCCGAACAGCCAGCATCCCCGCCTGCTTCCACGGTCATACCTGATTCCCCGAGCAACAAGAGCCAGGCGAGCGGGTAGCGTGCAACGCGAGTGGTCATTTACCGTACCCGACGGTCAGGCCTGTGACCGTCTGGACCGCTGGCTGACTGCCCGGATCCCCGACCTCAGCCGTACCCAGCTGAAGAACCTGATACAGGCGGGGCAGGTTACCGTTGACGGTCATCCGGCCCGGGCCGCCACGCGGCTGAAAGCCCGGCAGGTGGTAGCAGTGCGCGTGACGTCAGAGCCGCAGGATACCTCTTGGGAACCCTATGCCCTGGACCTGCATGTCATTTACGAAGATGACACGCTGGCCGTGATTGACAAACCGCCGCATCTGGTCATGCACCCGTCCCCTGGCCATGTCCACCAGACCTTGTCCAATGCGCTGGTGTATCGATGGCCCGGCATCCGGCAGCTGGGAACCGGCCATCGCCTGGGGGTGGTGCACCGGCTGGACAAGGACACATCGGGGCTGGTGCTCATTGCCCTTGCCCAGCACATCCTGCAGCAGTTGCAGGCGCAATTCCAGGCACGCACCGTAAGCAAAGGCTATACGGCTTTGCTGGACGGTTTTCTGGAACCTGAATCGGGCCATGTCGATGTACCCCTGGGACGTCATCCCCGGCATCGGCAACGCCAGGCGGCCTTCCCGGCCGCCCCTGCCCCCTTGCCCCGTGCCCTGCGCACGGCATTCACGGCCTATCAGGTAGATGGCTACTGGCAAAGCCGGCCGCCAGGCCGCATCTTTCCCTTTACCCAGGTGGCGCTGGAACCGCGCACCGGACGTACACACCAGATCCGGGTCCACATGGCCTATTTGGGCCATCCTGTGGTGGGAGATGATACCTATGGCTTGCGCAAGCCCCGGCTGTCCCTCCCCCGCCAGTTCCTGCATGCCTCCCGCCTGGCCTTTGATCATCCGGTACACGGCAAGCGGATGTGTTTCCGCTCGGCCTTGCCCACCGACTTGGCCCAGGCCCTCGCCCACCTGGACCCGGTCGTGTAGCGGCCGGTCACAGGTACAGCTTTGCACACATGGCGCTCCGGGTGCGGTTCCGTTGCTATCGGCTGCCCTGATCCCGGCAGGATCGGTCTGCACGGCATCCCGGCCTGAAGTCTTGGCCTGGCCCACTGACAGCATGCCCCTGGTGTTGATGCTCCTGTCCATTACGCGGCAGCAGGCATGGGGGGAAGCGTCATGAGAAAGGCTTTCCGGGCGGTCTGGCACAGCTTTCTTTTGACCGGAGCCCTGCTTCCCGTCTGGCTGGCCTTGATCCTGATCCTGCCCACCGTCCCGGCCCCGGCCAGCCAGGCCTTTTATCCCGAGACGCTGGACATGGCCAATCTGGAGGCCTGGCATTACTCCATCGCGCAATTTGAAATGGCGGCCATTCGCGATGTTCTGCAACGCACCCGCCTGTGGTTTCAGCCCCGACTGTCCTCCCGGGAGCAGCAGGCGCTGGTACGCGCCTATATGGCAACGTACAGGCGCCAGCAGGAAGCGGCGCGGGAATTTGCACAGGCCTCGGATCTGCTGGCGCCACAGGATTTGGCCCGCCAGGCCCATGCCGCCGAGACGTGGCTCCAGTTGCAGGCCGCACTGAATCGGGATCGGAACACCTTTGAACGTGCCGTGCACTGGCTGGTGACGGACGAGCTGGCACGCGCGGGTCTGACGGTGCGAACCCGCACCTTCCCGCCTGTCCTGTTCCGTCTGGCCGATCCCCCGTTGCTCCTGACGATCAGCCCGCGTGATGAAATCCGGTCCATCGTCGCGGTCTATGTGCAGGCCAACACTCCTGTCGAGGAAATCGAATCCTATGAAGAGTACATGCTGCAGCAGTGGGACATGAGCGCCTACGTCAGTCCTGTTGGCGGTGTGGCTACCTATCCCACGACTGTGACGACTCACTTCCGGGATCTGGCGCTGCTTTTCGATATCGTGGCCCATGAGTGGGTGCATACGTATTTTGCGTTTCGCCCGTTGGGCGTGCGCTACTTCCGTTCGACCGACTTCCGTACCCTCAACGAAACGGCCGCCACGATTGTCGGAGAGGAGATCAGCCAGCGCATTATGCTCCGGCATTTCCGTGATCTGGTGCCGACAGTGGCCGCCCCCGCGGACGACGCGGTCGATTCGGAGGAGACAGCGTTCGATTTTCGCGACGCCATGCACGAAACCCGCCGGGAAACCGATCACCTCCTGGCCCTGGGACAGATTGAAGCGGCAGAAGCCTACATGGAGGAACGGCGCCAGCAGATTAACGCTGCCGGATACAATCTGCGGAAACTGAACCAGGCGTACTTTGCCTTTCATGGCACCTATGCCACATCTCCCGGCAGTACCAACCCGATTGGGCCGCTCATGACCGAATTGCGTGCCCTGACGCCGAATCTCAGGGATTTCGTGGCCCTTGTGGAGGCTTTCGATGAGGAAACCGATCTGCTGGATGTCCTGGCTGTGGTGCGTTACCGCCTCACCGATCTGGAAGATCCCTATGCCTGATCGGACATGATCCCAATCCCGGTCCACATCCCGGATCACGGGGCGCCACCAGGAGGTGATGCAGTCTCGCCTGCCGCCCCCTCAGCTATGCTATGATGGCAGGGCACAGGAGGCATCGGGCTTCAGGTTGCATACAGAGATAGGGAGAACCGCTAATGTCTCAGGACAGTCTGGATTTCGATGCCATGCAAGATGCCATGGCCCCCATCGAAGACGAGGGCATGCTGCTCTGTGAGTGGCATGGGGGCATGGCCCTCAGCAATCACGGGCTGGCCGCGCTCAGCGCGCTGTTACCTGTATTGCTGGAAGCCGGTGATACGGAGGATCAGGAGGTCTACCAGGATTTGGCAACAGACGTCAACGAGGATTACACCCTCCTGACCACCTATATCCGGGAAACCGATCCCCAGGACCTGGATCTGGAACTGCTGACCGAGTACACCAACAATCTCCTTTACACCGTGCAGATTGTGGTGGGACTCCTGATTCAGGAGTGGATGCGACACTGCCCCCATGATCCCTTGCCTTCGCCTCCCCTGACCCAGACCCCCTTTAACCTGAGCTTTCTGGGTGACGACAATTAGGGTTGCGTTGGCGGCAAATTGTCGATGGGGATGGGCGTGATATCGTCGGCCGGCTGTATCCCGAACAGCCGCGACAGAAAATAGGTTTCCGCCGATATGGCCGCCATGATGTTGTGGGCCTGCCGGAAACCATGCTCTTCCCCTTCAAAGGGCAGATAGGCTACAGGTATACCCCGTCCCCGCAAGGCGTCCACCATCATTTCGGCCTGATTCGGCAACACGATTTTGTCATTCAGACCTTGCAGGAACAGCACCGGACAGGCAATGGTGTCGGCCGACTTGAGGGGTGAGCGCTGATCGTACAGGCTGGCAGCGGCCGGATAGGGTCCAATCAGGGAATCCAGGTACCGGGATTCAAATTTGTGCGTTTCCCGCGCCAGGGCGCCCAGATCGCTGACGCCAAAATGGCTGATGCCGGCATGAAAGACATCCGTGAACGCCAGGCAGGCCAAGGTGGTAAAGCCGCCGGCACTGCCTCCCGTGATGGCCAGGCGCGCCGGGTCCACCAGCCCTTCCTGGACCAGATGCCGGGCGGCATTGGCACAGTCCTGGACATCCACCACGCCCCACATGCCATTCAGGCGCCGGCGATACTCCGTACCGTACCCGGTACTGCCCCCATAATTGACATCCACCACGGCCACCCCGCGGTTGGTCCAGTACTGAATGCTCAGGCTCAGGGCGGTACTGGTCGCCGATGTCGGACCGCCGTGACTCATCAGCAGCAGGGGCGGCAGTTCGTCGTCCGGACCCTGATATTCCGCATGCGTCGGCGGGTAGAAATACGCATGGGCGGTACGCTGGCCCTCGGTCGCAAATTCAATGGCCTGGGGTACGGAGATCTGGGCCGGATCCAGCGTCAGGGGATTGGAGCGTCGCAGTACCCGGGTCTGGCCGGTTTCCAGATTCAGCAGCACCAGGGAGGGGAATGCAGTGGGGCTGGCGGCCAGTAAAACTGCCCACTGGGCATTGGCCTGCAGGGAGGAAAAGGACGTGTATTCCGTTTCGACCGGGCGCAGGGTACCGGTATCCGTATGCAGAATTCCCAGCTTGCCTCCTTCCTGATCCTTCCAGGTGCAGAGGATGCGCGTGTCATCCAGGAAGGCATAGGTACGGTAGCCGAACACCCACTGCGGTACCCCCGTATTCCGCTGCATGGGGATACAGCGGGATGGGTTCGTCTTCTTCCAGCCGGTACAGATTCCACCATCCGGAGACATCGGAGACACAATGCAGGCTGCCCTGGGGCGACCAGGCGGGCTGGAAAAGCGAAACGCCGGGTTCTGACCACACGCATCGACTCGCGACCACCTCGCCCTTTTCGTCCAGTTCCGCCACCCACAACTCGGTCTCATCCCAGGGCATGTGCGGATGGTTCCAGGCCAGCCACGCCAAGTGTGTTCCCTGCGGGTTGAGGCTGGGCGAAGAGTAGAAGTCATGGCCCGAGGCAATCACCACTTCCGTGCCCTTCTGGGCCAGATCGATCATGACCAGGGTATTGGTGGGTTCCTGATTGGGCACCGAATGATCTTCCCGGACGGCATAGGCCCTGCGCTCACCGGGGTTCACCTCAAAGTCGGCATAGCGACAATCCTCCGGCGCAAAAATCCGGGTCACATTCCCCCGGGCCAGGCGGTACAGTCCCTGGTCCGCAAAATTGGTGAACAGCGTTTCGTTGGACCAGACCCCATAGGGCATGCCGCCATATTCGTGCACCATCGTGCGGGCACTGTAGGGGGCACGCAGCATTTCCCGGTTGCGGCCCCCCTTGACGGCACGGTTCATGATGACATAGCGGCCCGCTTCGGCCGGTCGCATTTCGATCCAGTACACCTGGTTGTCTACCAGCCGGATATCGAAAATCCGGATACTGTCGGTTACCAGCATATCCGGCTGGATCACGGAAGGCCACGAACCGTAGGGGGCTTGGGTTGTCATGCAATCAGCTCCTTGCAAGGGAATTGGTCCTGTCCATGCGCATCAACAGGCGGGTTCAAGGTGGAGAACACCGGGCATCCGGGCGGCTCCTGTGCCTACCAGGCGCCCGGGACTTGGGGGCCCTGCCGCATCGCACTGTCCCGACGCCCGACAGGCTCCATTGTACCACCGGCATCCGTTCCCCATTTCTCTTCCCGACCAACGGGGACCAAGGGCTCATACCTGGCCTGCCCGGTTTCCGGGGGCCGGTCCTGCCAGCCGTCCGTTCGCCCCCGCCGGGATCTTGCCGAAAGGGGGCCCCGCCCCGGTCAGGCTGCACCCCCGGATCCCGCGCACCTCGGACATGGCAGCCTGCATGGCTTCCTGGGCGGACAGGTTTTCGTCCCAATCCAGGGCCCGGTTCAACCAGCCCGCTACCGCCTCCAGTTCCTGATTCCAGGTGGATCCGGTCTGCAGCCGCACGGAAGCGCCAACCGCCGTCATCGCTTCCCGCTGCCAGTCATATTTGGCGTCGGCCATCAAATCCGAGTCGAACACATAGGTGTAGGCCGGTTTGGCCGCCACATCGGCAATGCGCCGCTGGTGACCAATGTTTTCCGGTCCCAGCCACCAGAACGCGAACTCGGCCGCCGCGGCGGCGTTGGGGGCACCGCGCAGCAGGGCCAGGGTATTGGTCCAGAAGGGGGTACCTGCCCTGGCCTCTTCCCGATACAGACGCATGTTGCTGCCGGTCACAACCGTACCTTCACCCAGAAACGACGCGGCCAGCGGCCCCATCAGATCCAGGGAACTCAGCATGGCGATCCGGCCCGACATCCACAGGTCAAACCCCCGCTCCCTGGCCGGCATCAGTTCGCTCCATACCATATCCTGGAGCCACTGCACCGCGAACACGGCCGTTTCGCCGGACCAGTTGACCAGGCCGTCGGCGGTATAGGGATCCGCTTCCCCGCTCCAGATCATGGCGAGCAGATCGCTGACGGGACTGAGGGCCCGGTCATAGGGCACCAGAGAGGTAGCCGCCTGGATCGCCTGGGCAGCCGCCTGCGTGTCGTCCCAGGTTACGGGTGGTGCCGTCACGCCTGCTTCCGCCAGGGGTGCCGTCAGCCAGGCCAAGGCCACGGAACTCACATTCACCGGGGATGCCCTGCATCTGTCCCTGCTCCTGCACGGCATCCCGCACCGCGGCATAGAGATCGGACTGGAGGCGATCGGCACCGGGAATGTCGCTGGTTTCGAAATGGGGATCCACAGGCTGGAGCAGATCCCGATCGAGCCAGTCGAACGTGTTGATCGGCATGGCGACCGGGAGCACGCCATCGAAGGAAGTCTGTCCCTGCGCGGCATCCTGCATCACCCGTTCCAGCAGATTGTTCCAGTTGCCTTCATGAATGGTGAGAGGCCAATGGGGAAACGCTTCGTTCCAGGGATCGTGGAATGACGCCAGATCGAACAGGAAATTGAATTCCTCGGCCACCAGCAGATTGAGATCGAGGGGTTCCGGGGTGGGCTCCGGGCGCAGGGAAAACCGTCCGCCGCGGCAGGCGGCGACCATACTCAGGGCAAAGCCGGATCCCGCCGCCAGCAGAAAGCGGCGCCGACTCAGGGACCGCACGGGGAAAGGGTGTTGGGTGTCGGGCATGACGAACGTCTCGACTGGGATGGTGTCAAATCACGGGGCAAGGACGATGTGGGACCGTGCCAGGATTATAGCCTTCACAACCGAAATGGCAGGCTTCACCGGCCACGGGGGAATTCTGTGGGCCGGCACTCTTCCCTGTCCATCCATTCCCCGCTTATAATGTACAGTACATGTCCCGATTGCGATATTTCTGATCCGTCATGGAACCCCTGCCCTTTCCCCGCGCCTGCCCGTTATACCAAGAGATGGCGACAGCGGTGACGGTGGTCCGGGAAGCGGCCCCGCTGGTCATGTCCCATTTTGGCCAGCTGGACTCCGTAGACTACAAGGCGGGCGAGGAGCCCGTTACGCGCGCCGACAGGGCCTGCAGTGCGTTCGTTACGGCCCGGCTGGGGGAGGCCTTTCCCGAGGATGCGGTGCTGTCCGAAGAGGAGACCGATGACCTGCAGCGACTGGACTGTGAGCGGGTCTGGATCATTGATCCGCTGGACGGCACCCGGGAATTCATTGAGGGCCTGGATCAGTTTGTGATCATGATCGGGCTGGCCGTGCACGGCCAGCCGCAACTGGGTGTCGTGCTGCAGCCCACGACCGGCGATCTGTTCATGGGCATCGTCAACTGGGGTGCCTTTCTGTCCCGGACCGATGGGACGCAGGCCCTGCAGGTAAGTCCCACAGCCCCGCCCCACCAGACACGAGCGGCCGTTTCCCGCAGTCATCTGACGCCCCTGATGGAAGACATCCTGTCCGCTCTGGGCGTCACGGAGCGCAAACGCATCGGGAGTGTGGGACTCAAGGTCGGCTTGCTGGTGACCCAGCAGGTGGAAGGCTACTTTCATGCTTCCCGTGGCATCAAGGAGTGGGACCTTTGTGGTCCGGCAGCCATTCTGCTGGCGGCGGGGGGCCAGCTCACCGATTGCTGGGGCCAGACCATAGGGTTCAATCAGCGTGACTTTCATATCACGCACGGGCTGGTGGCCACCAGCGGTGTGCAGCATGACAGGTGGGTGGATACGATCCGGGCCACGTGTGAAGCCAGGGGACTTGCACCGGCCCAGGGCTTTCTGCCCCGCTGACCCTATATTGATCCAGCCCATCCTGCTATTCCTCCATTCTGCCGACCACATCTCCCATGTCTTCCAAATGGCCCAATCTGTTGGGGCTTGTCAATCCCCCGCTTGACAATATTGCCAGCCTGCAGTCCCAATTGGGCAACCTGCCCGGATGGGCCATCTTTGGCCGCAGCATGGCGCATGACCGTGTCGTCTTCGGCGGGGACGACTACCGGTTCTATACCCAGGCGGGCATGGGGGCCATTTGCTGTCTGGAATGGGACGCCGAAGGTGGCGAGACCCTGCCTCCCTCCGCTCTCTATCCCAAATTCGCGGACCAGTGCCGGGAATACGCCAAAGCCAGCCACGGCTGTCATGTGTGGATCATTGGGGATGCCATGAACTGCGCCAGCCAGTGGCCGCGCGATCCGGAAGCCATGGCGGCGTCCGACAGTCACGGGGGCCCCTTTGACGTGGTGGTGTCACCCGACCGCCGCCAACGTCATGCGGTTCTGTTTCCCCAGGAGTCACCATCACTGCCGGAGCACCGCCTGGCGATCCGCCCCGCCGATTACGTCAACTGCTATCGGCAGGTACGGGAAGCCATCAAGAGCACGCCCGGCCATCAGCACGATTTGGTGCTGGTCGGTGCGGTGGCCCCGTGGAATGACGATGCCAAGGACGTGACCATTCCCAGTGGGGATTGGGTGCTGTATTTCCAGGCGATCGCCACCGCCCTGCAGCCTGGTGAGTGTGATGGCTTCGCCATGCAAACGGCCACGGCGGGGGCCGATCCGGCCTTGCTGATGTCCACGGAGACCCTGGCTTTTCCCTTCAGCGGTCGCCAGGCCGGTTTTTCCTGTTACCAGGATTTCATTGCCGTCATTCCGGAACATCACAGCTTGCTGCCGGTATTTTTGACCGCGGTTTCCCAATTGCAGCCGTGGAATGACTCCAACGACGGCTGGATCATGCTGGCCTGCGAGCAGATCCTGGATTACAACCGCACCCATGACTTCTCCCCCATTCGATGTCTGGCCCTGTACCAATGGGAAGACGACAGTGCCTGGTCCATCAGGGACAAGGCCCATCTGCTGGAGGATATGAAGAGTTCCCTGGCCTTGCTGGAGCGGCAAGGCATCCAGGATGCCCTGGTGCCTGTTGCGTGGGAGCAGGTGCATCTGCCCGCCCACATTCCGCCCGGGGAAATGTTCACGACCCGTCTGCAGTTCACCAATATCGGGGAACAGCCCATGCTGTGCAGCGGTGATGATCCGGTACGGTTGGGCTACCGGTTTCTTCCGCTGCCCGGAAACGGCTCCCGCATGCCCGCCCATGGCGAAATGCGGGTACCTCTCCCGGGAGATGTCGGCATCGGTGAATCCGACAGCCTGGAAGCGCGTCTGCGCGCGCCGGACACCGAAGGCACCTACCTGTTGCATCTGGGCTTCGTCAAGGCCCAGTTCGTATGGTCCACGGCATCCCGACACATGGCCCATCGTCTGGAATTGCATGTTTCGGCAGAGGCAGAGGCAACGGAAAGCGAAGAAAAGACCCCGGACGAGATTCCGGAGCCAACCGCCACCGATCCCGAACCGGAGAATCTGGAAGTGCCGGAACCGGAAGCGGAGGCCATGGCAGACCCGGTACAGGAGTTGGAGGAAGATCCGGTACAGGAAGCCGAGGAAGACCCCGTGGGGGAGGGCCGCGATGCCCGGCGGAAGACGAGACCGTGGCGCCCGAGATTCACGATATCAGCGTGTTTCTGCCCGCGAGTCGGGCGGATCAGCCGCTGCGCCCCCTGGATACCCTGCACCGGATCATCATCGTGGAAACCGGTGTGAGTGCCACCCTGCCCCTGGACGCCATGCAGGCCTATTTTGGGGAGTTCGGTGCCAGCCAGATCCCGTTTCACTTCATGATTGACCGCAGTGGTGCCGTGTACCGCCTGCAGGATCCGCAACGTCATCCCGACTCCTACCGGCGCAACATGGACCTGGCGCTGGTGATAGGTTTGGAAGGGCAGGCCCAGGACCAGGACGAAGCCCGCACCAAACTGTGGGAAGCAGCCTCGGCCTGTGCCCAGGTACTCAGGACCTGCATGGCCGCAGGGCTGCCACACACATTGGAAGTCGGTACCGACACCCTGGATCTCCAACCGGGTTTCAGCCAGTTCGTACAGGACGATCTGGAGGAACTCTGCCAGCATCTTGCCAAGCTGTGTCGGCCGTTGGCTTTCCCTGACCAGGCTGTGTCATTGGCGCCTGTCGTCCTGCCACAGGAGGAAATCGCCGCGCCGCCAGCGCCCGACACAGATCAGGCAGACGACGCGGTGCCCCAGGAGGATCCCGTGCCCGTGGCCTCCGAGGCCAGCGTGGACGTCCCGTTGCCGGCAGCAGAAGAGGAAGAGGAAGTCCCGCAAGTCGCTGCCGCGCCCCCGGAAGAGCCGGAAACGTCGCCCCCTCGTGCCGGAATTGATCCAGGAGTCTCTTGACCTGACCACCGCGGACCGGGAAAACCTGGGGTATGCCCACGGTGGCCGGGCGGGTGTCACCCTGTGGGCGACCAATGAGCCCGGCAATATGCCCCTGCAACAGATTCGGCGTATTCATGCGCTGCGCCTGCAGGACATCCTGTATCACTATGTCATTGCCCCCCAGGGCCAAATCTATGAAACGCGACGCAGTGACCGGGCTGACCACCATACATCCCGGCAACATGCGGAAACTCTCCACATAGGACTCCAGGGGGAATGGCGCCAGGCAGGGCCTACCCGCCAGCAAACAGAGGCCTGCGTGCATCTGCTGGCCCGTTTGGCCCGCAATACCCAGCTCCTGGATCTGGAGCACTGCCTTCTCCCCGCAGCCAGTACGCCCCTGCGTATCGGTACGGAAGATTGGCCGTCGGGTCATGGCTGGCTGCAGCATATCGTCCAGGAAGCCTTGGCATACAGGGCGGCCCCGCACCCGGCAGCCTCGTCGGCAGACCAGGTACAGCCACCGGAGCCTGAAGTCTCACCGGCCCCGGTGTTGCCTCCGCCCCCACGCATGCCGGAAGCAGTGCCGCCCCCGGCCCCCGAGCCCTTGATCCAGGCCCCGGCGCAGGTGCCGCAAATCGTGAACAAGGTAGGCCATCTGGCCCGACATCCCCAACTGGAGTTCCCTGTCCGTGCCCTGGAGGCCGTGCGGACGATTTGTGTTCATCATTCCAATGCCCCCAAGGCCATCGGCTCGGAACAGCTGGCCGAATCCTGGCTGCTGGATCAGTGGAGCAGCGAGTCGCCCCAGCCGGGCCTACCCTATCATTTCTTCATCCAGCCTGACGGCACCATAGATCAATGCAACGACGTGGTGCATGTCTGCCGGTCTGTGGCGCAAGGCAATGAGAGCATCATCGCCGTCTGCCTGGCCGGCAAGTTCACGGCGCCCCTGCTGCCCACACCGGATCAGCTGGAACAGGCCGGCATCCTGATCGCCTGGCTGATGCAGAAGTATTTCGTCTCCATGGATGAGGTAGTGGGGCACAAGGACATTGACAGTTCGGAATCCCTGTGTCCGGGGGAAGACTGGAACACGGGGATCCATTGGCGCAAGACCCTGATGTCCTATGTCAACCGGCACCTGCATCCCGAAACCCTGACCTGGTAGGCCCAGCCCGACACGATGTCCCGTCTATCGCCTGTCTTCCCGGAGGGGGATGTCCTGGGCGCCGCCTTCCCGGTGGCACAATCCGTCTTTTCGGGGCCCCTGCATCTCCTGCTGACCCTCATCGAATCGCAGGCCCTGGATATCAGCGAGATCAGCCTGATTGCGGTTACGTCCGACTACCTGGATGCCATCCGGGACATGGAAGACTTGCCCGCCCCGTCGGCGTGCGCCTTCATTGATGTCACCTCCCGCCTGATCGCCCTCAAGGCCCGGCATCTCTGGCCCAACCTGCCCGTGGGGCCGGAAGAAGAAGAGGACACGGTTTCCCTGGTCGAGCAACTTGAACAGCTGAAGGCATACGGAAACATCATAGAGGACCTGCATCTGCGCCAGCACGACCAGACGCGGACGTACCGGCGGCACGTCGCCCTGCCGGTGGCCCCGGCGCAGGGCAACGGGACTTTCGAGTCCACTTCCCGTCTCACACGGTCCCTGCACAGCCTGCTGCAAGCCCTGCCCCGCGTCCAACCGGCCACGCTGATCCAGCTGCCCCTGTTCTCCGTCGAGGATGTGATCAGCCGCATTCAGGGCACCTTGCAAACCTGGCGGGATCTGCCCTCGGTACAGCGTCTGTCCTTCTTCTCCCTGCTGCGCCCCCGCAGTTCCCGCTCCGAAGTGGTACTTACGTTTCTGGCCCTGCTGGAAATGGTCCGTAACCGGGAACTGACGGCTTCCCAGGAGTCTCCCTTCGGCGACATCACGATTCATCCGCACACCTCGGGCGAACCCCCCGCCCCCTGAAGCGTGGCGGCCCCAACACACAGGTGGCAGAGGGGCATGTTTCCGGTCAGGCAACGCCTTCATGAACGCTGAATTGGACTGGCACACATGGGATTGGGACCCGGAGGCAGTAGACCCTGGCACGGGCCCTGATCCTGACGAACAGGTCCCGGCGTCATTGCGGATGGAAGTGCCCGGGGAGCTGGTCTGGAATGACTCCGGGGCCGTGTATGTGCATGCGTATGCCTATCCCCTGGCATCGAAACTGCAGCACCTGTCCTTTGCTGACCATGGCACGACCCACCTGGATGTCCTGCAGGACATTGCGGACACCGGGCACAGCCTGACCCACCAGACACTGCACAACTGTGCATTCGTGGACTGTGAAACGACCGGACTGGGCCGCACGTCCGTACCCTTCATGGTGGGCACGGCCACGTATGAACATCTGGCCGACCTGTCCCTGTATGCGCCGTTGCCACGCCCGGATGGCAGCGCCCTGCTCACGGCCCATACCTTGCCCCCGTCCGGTAAGGCAACGCCGGCACCACCCACCCATCTGGTCGTCCGACAGCTCTTCGCCCTGCACCCCGGCGAAGAAGGCGCGTTGCTGGAAGCCCTGCAGGACCTGGTGGCAGCGTACCCCATCTGTGTAACATTCAACGGCAGATCGTTTGACATTCCCCTGTTGCAGTATCGGTACCAATATCATCTGATTCGTTTTCCCGAACTGCCCCTGGCCGATCCCTTTGGGAACGAAGGGCCCTTTTCCCTGGATCTGCTACCCATGGCCCGCAAGTTGTGGCGCCGGCGTATAGGCAGCTGCGCCCTGACCAATTGCGAAGTGCGGGTCCTGGGCAGGCAACGGACCCATGCGGATGTACACGGCGCCCAGATCCCGGGCATTTACCGACAGTTCCTGGATACCGGGCAGGCACGCGCCCTCAGCCGCGTGTTCTATCACAACCGTCAGGACATCATCTCCATGACCTTCCTGCTGGAACGCATGGTGCAAACCGTGAATTTGTCCCGCCAGGCTCCGGAACCCGCATTGAGCGGTGAGGATGCCTTCGCCCTGTCCCACATCCTTATGCAGCGGGGGGAAGCCCGGCGGGCGACAGCCTTGTTGCAGCATGCCATCCGGACCCTGGCCGGACATGCCCTGCAGGCCGAGGCCTTTGCGCGGCTGGCCCTGTGGTACAAGCGTCAGGGAGACTGGTCCAAGGCTGTCCGCCTGTGGGAAAAATGGCTCAGCACGACCCAGGAAGATTCGCCCGTTCCGTATGTGGAACTGGCCAAATACCATGAGTGGCACAGCAAGGATTTGGTCCAGGCCGAAATGTACACCCGGTGGGCCCTGCATGTCCGTGTTTCCTTCAGGGGCAAGGGCGGTCCCCAGATCCAGGAGGCCGCACTGCAACATCGGTTGCAGCGCGTGCAGCGAAAAAGGGCGGCCCAGGCCAACCGGAACAGAGAATAGGGAAAAGGCCTCCCTGTATGACGCACTACAGGCAGGATTTTGGACAAGATGCGCAGGGCAAATCTTGACTGTAGCGCTTTTTCGTGTACGATTCCTGTGGGTTAATCCTCGGTAGCTCAACGGCAGAGCGTGCGGCTGTTAACCGCATGGTTGTTGGTTCGAATCCAGCCCGGGGAGTATGAACAGCCGGAAAGGCAGGCACCGTCAGAGACGCGGTGCTGGCTCCCGTTCCGGCTTCACAGGAAGGATTTGGTACGGGCCAAACCCGTTGTACATGCTGGTCATGGTGGCAACCTGAAGGCTGTCGGTAAGTCAGGGCATGTGGCGTGGGCCATGCCAGCTGCCAACTTCATCTGCCGCCAGCAACAACTCGACCATGTCCAAGTGTGCCGTGCAGGCCTCCCTGTCCTGAGCCACGCATGGTGCCCGTCTGAGCCCCGGGAAAGGGCAGAAAATCGGCTTCCTGTTTTGGCAGGATCGGCCCCGCTCGCGGGCATGTCCTGGCCTGGACTGTGCACTCCAGCGCCAGATTCCCCGAATCAGCAACGCAGGTCGGTACCCCTGTCCACAACCCGTGAATGCTACACGCCGTTTGCGCCAGCCCACCCGGAATACCGCCCTGAGCTCTGGGAACCACAGATTTGACTTGAGCGGCCCTGCCTCTTGGGGATAACATTCCGTACGTGGACAGCACACCCAAAAGGGAGATGAAACCGGCCGGGACCCGAGATGGTCTCACCATGCGTAAAAATCCCCATCGGGTGTACCTCACATCATGTAGAGGGGAATGGAGGCAGGGGATGACAGCAGGTGTATGAGGCCCGAAGATCGGCGATCGCTTTGCCCCTCGTGCCCCCACAGAAAGCGTCGCGTTGGCCGTCATGTGAGCGCCTCCGGGGCCACCGGAAACGATAGACGCTCCGGTTACACCCTTGACCCGCGTGAAACTTTTATGATGCGATTGCTCTGTTCGCTGGCGGCTTTGTGTGCCAAGGCACAGGGGCTGTATAAATCCCGCTGTGGGTCCGGGTACCCGTAACCAGGTTGGTGGGGGCCTCTCCCGTTGCGCTATTCAAGCCTCTGGCGGTCCGCTCTGGTCCAGGCCCAGGAACTCCCGGACCGCCTGCGCGGTCCGCGTCTCCACCGGCAACGCGGTCATATGGGTCCACAGGTCAATCGGGTCCGGAAGGGATTCGAGGGGGATCTGCATCAGCAGGGCCTGGAGTGCCTGCTGACGATGCGGGGGTATCCGGGACACCACCACACGGTGGATCGTGTTCATCACCAGGGTTACGTGTTGATGCTGCGCGCCTTCCCGGCGATTGGTCTGCCAGTCACCGGCAATCCATTGCCCGGTGTCCGGGTCCTGGCATTGCAAACCATAGTCCGCATCAAAGCGGACCCCGGTTCGCAAAACCTCTGAATAGACCTCCAGGCCGGACGCCGGGGGCAGGTCTGCCAGCCCATCCGCCCATTGGCCGTCCTCCGTGAACCGCCACACATGGCAGATGCCCTGCGTCGCCGGATCACAGATCCAGTATTCCTGCACCCCCAGCAGCCAGTACAGTACGGGATTGACATGCAGATCCTTCAAGGCCGTGGAGTCCGACAGAAATTCCACCACCATCCGCAGTTTGCCGGCCACCGTGGGCCAGGCAATCTCGCCCTGCACCGGGAGGTTGGCATCGCCGTCCCAGATCCCCACATCCGGTTCGGCGGCCTGACGGGCCTGGATCCTGTCCCAGGCCTCCAGCAGCACATTGAGGTCCAGACCGGCAATATCCCCGATCCGGAACCACTCCTGGTCGCCGAGATGCAGGTGCAGGTGGCGTATGGTACCTTCCCGCAGGCACGGGAACGGCGCGCCCTGCGGGTCCAGCGGCCGGGCATGCAGGAAACGCAGGAAATTGGGCAACGCCTGGTCCAGGCACTGCACATGGAATACATTGCCAATCAGACGGACTCCATCCTGCAAATAATAGGGGTCGGTCGTGGACCACTCGTCATAGGTGTAGGTGTCCGTGTCGTAGGGATAACCCGCGTCATAGTGCCAGAGGTCCTGTAGGGCAGAAGACGGGATTTTCCTTTCCTGTTCCCGCAGGCGCGGCAAGGGACCGGAAAGTGTCATGGCTGTACCTCAGGTGACGCATCCGATGCCTCGTATTGTACTGCAAGGCAGGGCCTGTGGGCAGGGCAAACCGCCAGATGGCCCAGGGCAATCGCATCATAAAAGCTTCCTGCGGGGCAAGGCATAGAATGAGGTACTGTACCCAGTCTCCGCGGAGTTCCCCCCATGACCGCGCACGCTACCCTTGCCGCTCTGCCTTTGGCGACCACCGTTGAAGCGATCAACGAATTGAGCTGTTTGGACAGTGCAAACAGCCTTGGATGGGGCAACGTCTGGGCGCGGGCCCACGGTTCCTGTACCGGTTGATCCTCCCGCACTCAGCCTCCCGGGAGTCACCACAAATACTTCCGGGGACCCTACAGTTCCAGGGGCTTGGCGAGCGGGCAAGGCCCCCGCAAAGATACCTACGGGACACGTAGGCATCAAGGGTCAATGGGCATTTACCTGTTTACCGGAACCCAGCGGCAACAGACCCACCGCCATCCTGCACAGCACCACCATTCACGATCCTGCCGTCCAGCACAGCAATCATTGCGGGCCCAGATTCTGGCTGGTGCGGCCCATCACACCACAAAGTCCCGGAGTTTCTCGCGCGGCCCCTCTTCCTTCAGCTTGCGCAAGGCTTCCTTCTCGATCTGCCGGACACGCTCCCGCGTGATCTTGAGCCGTTTGCCCAATCGATCCAGGGTTTGCGGATCCACGTCATGCAGGCCATAGCGATACAGCAGGACATTGCGCTCGCGCTCTTCCAGATCACACAGCACGCCATTGAGCTGTTCCTTCATGATGGCATGGCTGGCGATCTCGGACGGCTCCGGCACACTTTCGTCTTCCAGCAAGTCCAGATAAAAGCTGTCTTCATCATGCTGGATCGGGGAATACAGGCTCACCGGATCGGTGTCCAGGCCCAGCATGTACTTGATCTGTTCCACCGCCTTGCTCAAGGCCTGGGCCACATCCTCGTCTTCCACCAGGTGGTAGGCATCGGTCTCCAGGATACAGGCCGGCACGAGTTCCTGGATCTCCGGTTCCAGCACCTTCATGACCATGGCCAGCTCCAGCATGGACGGATCCCGGCCCAGTTCACTGCGCAGCTTCTTGCTCTTGCGCTTCAGCTTCTTGAGGTTTTCCACCACATGCACCGGCAACCGAATCGTGCGGGAATGATCGGCCAGGGCCCGGCTCATGGCCTGGCGAATCCACCAGGTGGCGTAGGTACTGAACTTGAAACCGCGGGTGTGATCGAATTTTTCCACCGCCCGCATCAGCCCCAGATTGCCTTCCTGAATCAGATCCAGAAAGCCCAGTCCCTGGTTGGTATGACGCTTGGCCTGGCTCACGACCAGCCGCAGATTGCAGTTGGCCAGTGTCTCCTGGGCATCGCGGCCGGCCAGCACGGTCTCCATGAGCAGATCGCGCTCCTCTTCGTCCTGCGCCAGATCCAGACGGGCTTCCGCCTCCTTGCCCGCGCACATCGCGGAAGCCAGGTCCTTTTCCTGATCCGCGGTGAGCAGGGGATGTTGCCCCACATCCCGCATGTAGACCTGGAGCGGTTCCACCGACGCGCCGGCAAAGCTGCCAGAGACAGGGCCACGGTCCTGATCTTCTCCCTTGTAGCCCACCGCTTCATGCAGCGCCAGGGAAGAACCAGCGTATGGGTTTTGTACAGGATTTCGTGACATAGGATTTGCCTCAATAGATGGAGATAACTATGTAACTGCAAGGCACATTCAGGCATCTGCCCAGGTATGGCGGTGCATATGAAGTTGCTTTTGGGCCCGGTCCAGCCGATTCCGTTCCTGATACAGGCTGAACCGATGGGCACTGTCCCCCACGCCGGTGGGGGATCCGGATTGCATGCTGACCAGGCCAATCTGCGTGTCCACACTCTCGCGGCGCATCTGAAACAGGGTTTCCAGGGCAGCATAACTGATTTCCTGCCGGGTGTTGTCCATCATGGAACCGGCAGACTTTTCTACGTCCTGCAAATGATGGGCCAGCGGCTGGGCCAGGGATTCCAGAAACCGGTCACGATCCCACGCATTGCCCTGCAGGATGATCGCTTCCAGCGCGGCAAACAGTTCCCGGTTCGCGGCATGATGGAAATCGTCCACATGCACCCCTGGCACCCCGAGCTGGTCCAGGGTCGAGTTCATGCGCAGGCAGACACTTTCCGGATGCTTGAACAGCACACCCAGCAGCAGGTCTTCGCGGCGCAGGGACGGTGTATTCGGAATCTGGGGCCGGGATTCGGGCGTCGGTGCCTGCCGCCTGGGGGTTTGCCGTGCCGCTGGATTCTGCATCCGGGCGCGTCGCTCGTTGACGAGACCGGTGAGGATCGGGACTGATGTGTCCAATTGCCGGGCCACCCGCTTGATGTATTCGTCGCGGGTTACGGCCTGTTCGATCTCGGCCAGCACTTCGGCCAGCAAGCCCACGGCGGCCTGCTTCTCCTCGGGACGCGCCAGATCGTGCTGGTGAGACACGTACGCCACATAGAAGTCCACCAGGGAAGCCGCCTGCGCCAGCCGTTCCTGCCAGGCCTTGGCGTCCGTCCGGATCAGTTCGTCCGGGTCCTGGCCCTGGGGCAGCGTGACAATGGACAGCTGCAGATCCCGCTTGCGCTGTCTCGGGTTCGGCGCCTCCGTGCGCCGGTTGCCCTGATGCATGGCGGTGCGGGCCCGGGCCAGGCCGCGCATGGTGGCTTGCTGACCGGACGCATCGGCATCCAGGGCAAACACAATGTGGGGGGTATAGCGGCGCAGAATTTCCAGCTGCTCCGGTGTGATGGCCGTCCCCATACAGGCTACGGTGTTGGCAAAACCATGCTGGTGGGCGGTGATGACATCCATATAGCCTTCTACCAGCACGGCCTGCTGCGCCTTGCGTATCGCATCCAGCGCCTTGTCAATGCCAAACAGGACCTGCTTTTTCTGAAACAGGGGCGTGGTCGCCGAGTTGATGTACTTGGGGGCATTGGGCGGCGCACCCTCCAGGATCCGGGCCCCAAAGCCAATCACGTAGCCCCGGCGATTCTGGATGGGAATCATGAGCCGGCCCCGAAAGCGATCGGAATAGCGGCCGGTGTCCTGGTCACGGTAGAGCAAACCCAGCTCGACCAGGCTGTCAGGATCAACTTGCTGCTGGCGCATGAAATCCAGCAGGGCCTGACCGCGCCGGGAACTGTAACCCAGCTGAAACCGGTCCGAGATTTCCGGGGCGATGCCCCGTTCCGCCACATACGCGCGGGCCGCCTGGGCCTCGGGACTGTCCACAAACTGCCGCCGGTAGAATGCGGCTGCCTGGGCCATGCGCTGGAACAGGGGGGCATGGGGATGGACCCGGGGCTTTTTCCGTGCGGACTGCAACTCAATGCCTGCCTGGGCCGCCAGCCGTTGCAGGGCCGGGTAGAATTCCAGGTTCTCCGCCTTCATCAGGAAGGAAAACACATCGCCCCCTTCGCCGCACGCCCCGTAGCAGTGCCAGTACTGCTTCTCCGCCGAAACAAAGAAGCTGGGGGTTTTTTCCTGGTGAAAGGGGCAACACGCCCTGAAATTGCTGCCCGCACGCTCCAGGGTGACGTAGCGTCCCACCACATCTACCAGATCTATGGCGTCCTTGATCCGTTCAATGTCATTCATGATCAGGGTCAGGCGATATCCGATCTCACACCGACGGGGAGGATACAAGCGTGTGATAAATCGGCTGGGCCACCGAGATGAGCTCGGCAAAAGGCAAGGCCCGGAAGATGTTGCCCTTGGAACGAATTGCGCCCTCCATGAAGGAGGCTCGCAGGGACTGCACATCCATCATGATTTCGTGAAACAGGGTGGAAGACATGATAAGTTCCAGATCCACGCGTCCGGGCCGTTCTTCCCAGAACACTTCCCCTATGCGCCCATCCAGCAACATCGATGCGTCCAGATCTTCGAACACTACACGAATTACCAGATTGGACTCGCTGAAGCGGTCCATGGCTTCGGTGGTCTGTGCCAGTTCCTGGAACATGGATTCCAGAACGGAGAACAGTTCATGAGAGGAGGAATAGGCCATAGCCAGATCGTCTGCGACAGAACCAATGTCTGGCCCCCACTCCTTGTGTTGGAACTGCGAAGAATGTACGGGGGAGTACCAAACCGTTCGTGCCACTATGATAGCCTTGGAACAGGTCTCAAACCGGACCGAAATCGGACTGGAATCTGACGTTATCCCGGATTGGCTGCGCCGGAACGGCGTGGGGCAGGCTTGCTCCCGCGGCAACGGCCCTGCTGCCATCCCTTTCCTGCCGCGAGGATCTGCCATGAACCATCCTGTCGGACGTACCGTTTGGCCCGTTTTTGCCGCCGGCCTGCTGGCCTTCCTGCTCCTGGCCTGTACCATTCCGGCGCCGGAAGCCCCCGCCCCCGCCGTGGAACCCGTCAGCCCCGACCTCCCGGCTGCCGCCGGCTTTGGCGCCGACCCCGCGGTGCCGCGCACGGTGGACAGCCAGGCCCTGGACGAACGCTTGCCCTTCAATACCCGGGGCTGGCGCACGGATTTTGCCAAGCGCGTGATCGACTACGCGGAAATTCGGTCGGGGGGGCCGCCCAAGGATGGCATCCCCGCCCTGGATGCGCCGACCTACGAAAGTATGGAAGACGCCGCCACCTGGCTTACCGATACCTCTCCGGTCATTGTGTACGAAACGGAGGGTGTGGCCCGGGCCTATCCCCTGGCCATTCTCATGTGGCACGAAATTGTCAACGATGAGGTCGCCGGCCGGCCCGTCACGGTGACGTTCTGCCCCCTGTGCAACGCCAGCATCGTGTTTGATCGCCGTGTAGGCGAAGACATCCTGGACTTTGGCACCACGGGCAACCTGCGCAACAGCGATCTGGTCATGTATGACCGCCAGACCGAATCGTGGTGGCAGCAATTCACCGGCCAGGCCATTGCGGGCGCCTACAGCACCACCCAGCTGAACTTTCTGGCCAGCCAGGTTCTGCCTTTCCGTGAGTTCCGGAACCTGTTCCCGGACGGCGACGTGCTGGCCCGGCCGCTTGACCTCTACAGCCGCTCCTATGGTTTCAATCCCTATGTGAACTACGATACCTACGGCAGTGGCCTGAGCCGTGGGGGCGACCTGGTCCTGTTTTCCGGCGAACCTGACGATCGCCTGCCTCCCCTGGACCGCGTGGTCGGCATTCTGTTCCCGGACAACTCCAGCGTGGCGATTCCCTTCGACGTCGTAAGCGCGGCGGGGGTGATCCAGTACACCCGGGACGAATCCGATCCGGGTTTTGTGGTGTTCCACCAGTTTGGCATGTCGTCAGCGCTGTCGGAACAGGACATCGGCAATGCCCGCGATATTGGCAGTGTTGGCGTCTTCGAGCGCCAACTGGCGGATCAGGTATTGGACTTTGAGGCCGCGGGGGAGGGATTGTTTGCCGACCGGCAAACCGGCAGCACCTGGAATATCCGCGGGCAGGCGGTCAGCGGGCCCCTGGCCGGCCAGTCCCTGACCCCCCGCATCGCGTTTGATCACTTCTGGTTCGCCTGGGCGGCCTTCCTGCCCGATACCGTCCTGTACCGGCCGCAATAGCCCGGCCTGTCGATGCACACCGCCCAGGGGATGGCACCGCGCCGGTCCTGCGGTCTCTGCTGTGTCCTGGCGTTGACCTCAGTTGGAAACGATACGGACGACTACCTGGCAGACCGCCACGAATGTCCCATTGGTATCCATGACCCGCATACGCAGGGTATACACGCCCGAGATATAGGGTGAGGTATCAATATCCAGCAAGGTTCCGCTGCGCACCTGGTTGCGGCCTATGCCCAGCAAGGTGAAGTCGTTGTCCTCGGGCGCGGTACCCGGGGCAATTTCGATGGTATATTCCGCAAAGTTTTCATGGCTGGCCGTACCTGTCATCGCCACCACATCCGTAATTTCCTGTTCCACGCCGGGGGTAAGGATGACGGCATTTTCGTCCTCACAGGCCGCCAAACTGCGCAGTTCCGGCACCCCTGCCACTTCCGCGGCCCCCTCTACAACCTCAGCTTCCGGGTTCGGGATGGGCGTGGCGGCCACCTCCGCATTGCCCGGAGCCACTTCGGCCACAGGCACGTCGCCCTCCGCCTCCTGGTTCACGGCCATCGCCCGCGTCATGACTTCGCTTATGAAGTAGGTGGCGCTCATAAGCAGGATCAGGCCCGTAACCCGGGTAAGAACATGGGCCATGGCCCGGGCCGCCCGTTCCTTTTCCAGCGCAAAAATGGCCTGCCGCCGTTCCATCCGGATGGTGCGGACCTTGTAGAGGTAATACAGGGCAATCAGGCCACACAGCCCATAGATCCAGGGGGCCAGGCTGGCAATGTAATCGATAATCAGACTCATACCCTGATTTTAATGGATGCAGGCAATAATCCCTGTCGTGGCCTTGCGCCCCGGCGTCTCCTGCAGGCCCGGAAAATGGCCCCGGATACAGGATCCTGGCGGCGATGGCAACGGGCTCCCAATTACCGCCTTCCCTTGCCACTTCCGTTATGATGTAGAAAACTGGCAAGGGACTCCCATGGCACTCACCCATCCATTCCATTCACGCCGCAGCGATGTCCATGCCCGGAACGGCATGGTGGCCACCAGCCAGCCGTTGGCGGTACAGGCCGGGCTGGAGATTTTGCGCCAGGGCGGCAATGCGGCGGATGCCGCGGTAGGCACGGCAGCGGTCCTGAATGTGGTTGAACCCATTTCGACCGGCATTGGTGGTGACTGTTTTGCCCTCTTCTACGATGCCCGCCGTGGGGCCATCAGTGCCCTGAATGGTTCGGGACGTGCGGCCGGGGCGGCTTCCATTGCCGACGTGCAGGCCCTGGGCTATACCCGCATGCCGCAATGCACCGGCCATGCCGTAAGCATCCCGGGCACGGTGGCCGGTTGGCACGACCTGCTCCAGCAGCATGGCAACATGACCCTGGCCGATGTTCTGACGCCTGCCATCCGCTATGCCGAGGAAGGCTACCCGGTGTCGGAATGGATTGCCCTGGGATGGCAGTCCCAGACCGACAAACTGTTGCGCAGCGCCGATTGGTCCTCACCCGACAGGGACAAGGGACCACCACAACCCAGTGGCCATGAACTCCTGATGGAGGGCCGGGCGCCGCGTCCGGGTGAGATCATCCGGCTGCCGGAACTGGGCCGTACCCTGCGGGCCATCGCGGCAGAGGGACCGTCCTACATTTATGAAGGCGAATTCGCCCAGCGGCTGGCGGCACATGTACAGCAATATGGCGGCTGGATTACCCCCGAGGATATGTCCGGGCACAGGAGCACCTGGGAAACCAGTCTGCACCAGAACTTCCGCGGATACGCACTGCATGAATGCCCCCCCAATGGCCAGGGCCTCGCGGCCCTGATAGCCCTGGGCCTCGCGGCGGACTTCGACCTGGAAGCCATGAACGCCACGGACCGGCTGCATGTGCAAATCGAATGCAT
>CAXXOQ010000047.1:0-7881 GCA_963664185.2 Caldilineaceae bacterium
GGCTTCCAGGGCATCCATGTAAGCCTTGATGGGAGCCTTGGCGTCAACGATGATCGTGCGGCCATTGGGCAAATGCACCACCATGTCCGGGCGTTCCCGGCTGCCGTCAGCCAGTTCCACACTGACCTGTTCCTCAAAGTCACAGTGCTGTGACATTCCCGCCAGTTCCACGACCCGCCGCAGCTGCATCTCTCCCCAAGCCCCTCTACCTTCAGGTCGCTTCAGGGCGTTGGACAGATTGCGTGTTTCCTCCACCAGCACCTGACTGTGACCTGCGAGATCCTCCAATTGCTGTTTCAGGGCGCCCTGGGATTCGGCCCGCGCCGTTTCCATGCGCTTGAGTTCCTCGGCGAGGGGTGTTATCAACTGCCTTACAGAATCCCGGCTGTACGTAAAGTCCGTCTTGGCCCGGTCAATGAGAGGGGCAATCCTGTTGGCGGCCGTCTCCATAAACAGGTGATTGCTGTCGGCCACGGCTTTGGATGCCGCCACCTGGAGCTTGTCCAGCAGGCTCTGCTCGATATCCGCCTGTTCCGCTATGCGTGCCTGCGCCGCATGCAGGTCCGACTGGAGTTGCAGAACTTGCCTCTCGGCCGCCGTGTGTTTGGTAGCCCGGCCCAAGAGAAAGGCCAAAACCCCAACCAGAACCATCACCGCTATTTCCCCGACCGTCATGGCGCCTTTGCCTTTGCTTGCTGTATCCGTGCAAGGCCATTGTACTGTACGTTATCCCGGCCGTAACCTGTTTGGGCCTGGAGTCCAGGAGGTGAGAATGGAATGTCATTGGGCCCAGAGAAACGATGCGCACCGACGGGAGCGGGGTTCCCGTACCGTCACGTGATGAGTTCTGATCGGAAGCGCACAAGAGGGTTGGGATACGCATCCCCAATTTCCGCGATGTCTGTGTGTTGGGTGTCGTACCGTGAACAAAGTGCAGAGGTTCGGCACAGGCATGAACCCCTCGGGGCTGTACATCGGCAAGGGGATCCCCGGACGGTCCTGTTGCCGGGCCTGTACCAAAGGGGACAGAATTTACGGTCTATGCCGAGTGGTACGGGATGGGGACATCCATAACGCCTGTAACACCTTGGCAGATCATGGGGCATGGATGGAAACCGGGTAACACTGGGCATTGCTCCAGTGGACTCGAGTTGCCGAGATGTACCCATCTGTCTCTGTCAACCGCGGGTGAAATACCCAAAGCCTCCAGGTTTGACGGAATAGACGGTTTGTCCTTATGGGGTGGATTCCCATAGGCATGGCGGAACTGGTGACCTGTTGGCAGATGCAAACAGACGGGGGCTGCAGATTCCTCTGACTCGTCGGCCACCTTCCTTGCCGGCCAGGAGTAAGCGTACCCCGCAGACTGACAGGATCCGGGAGGCTGCTCCCCCACAGTTGCCGGGGAGAACATGCATGGCTGCGGGCCAGAGCGTGCTGCCGACACCGATGGGGTTTCAGGTAGATCTACTATGGGGATTAGGATTTGGGAAGAGGCTGGCGCCTATCTGGTGGCTCCAAACGAACGCCAGCAGGTTGCAGGTTTGGGCCCAGGCCAGTCCTGCGCGCAGGGTCAACCCAGCAGAAAGTTGGCGGCTGTAAGCAACAGGGCAAAAGCCGACAGAAACGTGAGAAAGATCCCGACCATCCAGCGGATGATCCGGCTTTCCAGCCGATCCAGCTTCGCATCCATGCGGTTTTCCAGCCGATCCAGCTTCGCATCCATGCGGCTTTCCATCTGGTCCAGCTTCGTATCCACATCGGGCATATGAGCTGCGAGGACCGCAGCCTGCTGCGCCTCGAATCCCACGGTAATCAAATCGTCGTATGTTTCTCTTTTCACGCCCTTCGCCTCAATAATCTTGAGCATTGGGTGATGTCTGAACTGTTCCGATCCCATTCCAGACAACACAGACTCCAGGTCTGCGTACCTGGCCCATGTCCCCGGAGGAACTCACAGCGGGATATCCTCATTATATACCACGCCGAGTTTGGCTGACATCCACCACGGAACAGGCTCCAGGGCAATCGCATCATGTAGAAGAGCATTGAGGCAGGGGATGACCGCAGATGTATGAGGCACGAAGATCGGCGGTTGCTTCGACCATCGTGGCCCAAAGCAGGGGCAGAAAGCGTAACGTTCGCCGTCATGTGAGCGACTCCGGGGCCACCGGCAACGATAGACGCTCCGGTTACGCCCTTGACCCGCGGAAAACTTTTATGATGCGATTGCCCTGGGAAAGGCTCCTGTACGAGCGACACTGACCCTTGATATCGTCACCCGCCCTCCCGCATGCGCCCCGGCGACAGGGAGACTTGGCTGAAGACCATTCTGACAAGGCAGTCAGGTAGACGGAATTTCGATATCCCTTGCATACTCGGCTCTCATATGCACCAAGTGTGGTCCAGAGACCAGGCAGCACTGCACAGGGAACGGACGAAGTCAGAAGGATGTTGTGCCACCTTGTACGGTGAATCTGTAGAGAGTTGTGATCCCTTCCAAATGCTACAGTTGTGAATCGTCGGTTGCAGTGTGCTTCTCGTCCTACTGGCCAGATCATCCTGGAAGGAAGGTACCGGTGCCACATTGACCACAGCAACCGTCCCAGCCCCCGACCAATCGCGGGCATACTCACGCCGTGACCAACCCGAGGGACCGCCTGAAAGCCGCCCGACGGCCGAGCATCTTGTGGGGGCGGACACCGATGACACCGGGCCGACCCGGTCCCGCGTGATAGTACGCCGCCCGATCCGCAAGGCTCTCGCCTACAGGGCGAGGGTAATGTGACAGTGCCCGACAGGAGCACGATGCACCTCGTACTCGCTCGTCCAGGCCTACCTTGTCCTTGGCGGCCTCCCACATCCGCAGGTCACCAGAAGTCAATCAGGTGGGAGTCCCTATGCCAGGCACACAGATCATGCGTTGTGTTGCGGCACTTTGCATTTGTTTTGTGTTGCTCACTGTAGAATTGCGTGCCTCAGTACGATGCCGTGTTGCTTTACGTGTCAAACGCCAGATTGCATTGCCGCATCGGTGTTCGCCGCAACCGGAACCTGCCCAGCCTGCCATGGACTACAGAGTTTGGCCCACCATGCGGCAAGTACCGGGCAGGGAATTGATTCCCTTGTTTGTTTCCCTTTTCCTCCTATATCCTGTGTGTCATGTCAGAATTGCTCGATCAACTCAAAGCCCTGGAATACCTCCCTCTGCGCCTCTATATGCGCGCGGATGAAACCTTGAGTCTGCCGGTCTACAAAGGCTCTACTCTGCGCGGTGCCTTTGGCACCATGTTCAAGGACACGGTTTGTGTCGTACCACACAGGGATTGTGACCGATGCGTACTGCGCGCCAACTGCGCCTATCCCTATGTGTTCGAAACCCCGGTGCCAAAGACGTCAGAGCGCCTGCGCAAGTATCCGGTAGCCCCGCATCCCTTCGTAATACTGCCAGCCCTGGAAGACAAGAGACAATACCGGGCGGGGGAAATGCTTTTCTTCGATCTCACACTGATCGGGCGCGGCATTGCGTATCTGCCCTACTTTGTCTACACCTTTGCCCAGTTCAGTGAACGGCGGGGACTGGGCAGGGATCGGGGGCGATGTACACTCATGTCAGTGCAGTGGCAATCCCCCACCGGGCAGCAGATCCCAATCTATGACGAGGCGGATCAGGTGTTGCACGACAATTACACGCCGACCAGTGTGATGGATCTGGACTATGACGGTCCCAAGGATGAATTGCTGACCCTGGCTTTCCTGACACCGACACGCCTTATGTATGAAGGGCGTTTGGTGTCAGACCTGCAATTCCAAATTCTTTGCCGCACCTTGCTGCGCCGTATGTCCAATCTGATGTATTTTCACTGTGGAACGGAACTTGATGTGGACTACCGCGGCCTGATTGCCGAAGCTGCCCATGTGACCATGGCCGCCAATCGGTTACAGTGGTACGACTGGAAGCGCTATTCTTCCCGCCAGCACCGTCAGGTCAGAGCGGGCGGAGTGGTGGGACAGGCCACATTCCGGGGAGATTGGCAACCCTTTGGCCCCTTGTTGCAGCTGGGAGAGTTTCTCCATGTCGGTAAGGGCACGAGTTTCGGTCTGGGCAAATATCGTATCGTCTGACCCTGTGTCTCATGACTCAACGAACTCGTTCCATAATCTGGTCGCCATTTGCGGGACAGCTGTTGATTTTCTATCTGCCGCCTGGTGTCTACAGGGCGGTTGGCGCAGCGCAGGCCCTGACACTGGTCACCGGGCCGAGTCTGGCGGTACGGGACAAGCGAACGGACATGGTGACCCGTCTGGCTCCGGCTGGCGAAGAAGCCAGACGGCATTATTGGACCATGACCCCAGCCTATATACCCTTGCAGAACCATGACGCAGTCCCGGGGATTCACAGTCGGCGGGATTATTTCCGGTACCTGCAGGATGGGGATTCAGGACACGCGGACAAGGCAAATCCAACAGGACAGGCAAACGGAGGTATGGGCAACATGTTTTGCTTGCTCTCCGACAACGAAGATGCTTCCTGCATTGAATCCGGACCTGGAATGTTGACATTGCAGGTAGCTTGTTCAACACTGTATGGTCTATCCAGCAAGTCAGCCGTTGTATCCGCATGGCTTCACCTGTTGGACAGTCCGCCACTCTGGTGCCGAGACTTGGGCAGTCTTGCTGTGGCGGGCAGTGTCATGGAACGCACAGGCGCAGTTTGTGGCTGCCAGGTGGCCTTGAGCTTGGCGGATCTTCGTTTCTTCTGCAGCTTCCTGGCAGGGATTGCAACCCGGCGTGGCCGGTGACGAATTGACAGATCTGGTTTGGAATACTTCAGCACCTATGGCCATGACTTCCTCTCAATCTCCATCCTCCTCCTACAACCTGCTTGAGGCCACTTCACGTGTGGCTTTGGCTGCCATGTTGCATGACATCGGCAAGTTTGCGGAAAGGGCACGGATCGAGGTAGACCCAGACCGCCTGAACACACACAAGAACATCTATTGCCCCAGCTTTCAGACACATTATTCCCATGTTCATGCGGCGTATTCGGCTCTGGTGATAGAAGAACTGGAACAGACCCTTCCGGACCTGGTGGGTGAGGAAATGTTTCCCTTTGCCAGTTGGGGCCAGTCCAATGCCGATGATTCCCTGCTCAACGCGGCAGCCAAACACCATCGTCCCGAGACATTCCTGCAGTGGATCGTGGCTACGGCGGACCGCACGGCATCTGGTCTGGACCGGGAACGCTTCAAACAATACAACGAAGAAGAACGCACCAGCCTGAATCACTACACGACGCGTCAGTGGACTTTGTTCGAGCGCATTCAGGTCGATGGTCACACGTCTGTCTCATCCTCTCCCGAGTGGTGCTATCCGCTCCGCCGGTTTGCTCCCGATTCCATCTTTCCGGTCCTGCGCAATGAGTGTGAAAGTGCCGGTCAGAAGGCGGCCCAGGCCGAATACCGGCAGCTGTGGGAGGAATTCCAGCAGGCGATTCACCAGATCCCGCTGGCACACATGGGAAACCTGGCTCTGTGGCTGGATCACTTCGACACGCTCTGGATGCTCTTCACCCATGCCATCCCGGCGGCTACCTTCAAGACCAAACCAGACGTGTCGCTGTATGACCATACCAAGGCCGTAACCGCGCTGGCGACCGCCCTGTGGCGCTATCATCATGAGCGGCAGGACGATCCGGAAGCCGCGCGCCGCGCCATGGCGCAGGATCGATCCGACTGGAATGAATCCAAGCTGCTGCTGGTACAGGGAGACTTGTTCGGCATTCAGGATTTCATTTTCGCTACGGGAGGCCCGATCCAGCAGCATGCTGCCCGGCTGTTACGGGGTCGTTCCTTCTACGTGAGTCTGCTGACAGAATGCGCAGCCCTCAAGGTCCTGGATGCGCTCTCCCTGCCGCCTACCAGCCAGATCATCAACGCGGCGGGCAAGTTCCTCATCGTGGCCCCCAATACGGACCAGACCCGAACAGCCCTGCAGAGCGTACAGCAGGAACTGGATCGCTGGTGTCTGGAACACACCTATGGACAGGTAGGCATTGGCTTGGCCTGGGAAGCCGCCTGCTGCAACGATCTGCAGACAGGCAGCGGCCCGGGAAGTGCCTACCGCGAACTGACCAGGCGTCTCGCAGAGGGTCTGGAAGAAACCAAGCTGAGACGATTTGATCTCTGTGGCGATACGCCACCCCCGGCTATATTCTCGGGATATCTGAAGCAATTTCACTTGGGGGAACCATGTGCCATAGACGGTCGTCTGCCTGCAGAGATACAGGGCAACGACGGTAACATCAGTCGGCTGACACATGACCAAATCGAAATGGGACGTATCCTGACCCAGCCAGAACGCGACGAAGAAAAAGCCAGGGACGTATTGGTGATATCGCGTACACCGTTGCAGATCAGGGGCTTCCGGCTGACTATTCCTCTCTTCGGTTTTCATGTCAGATTCACGAATCCTGATTCGCTGCAGGAGGAATTCGGTCGGCGTGCCCAACCTCGGGAATTGGTGCGTGCCTGGGATATTGCCCTGCCCGCAACCGATTCTGAAGATCCTGAAGCAAGGCCCTGGCGGGGCTGGGCCCGGCGGCACGTAAACAGCTATGTCCCCCGTTTTGATGAAGCGGAAGCCACGGGCCAGGTCTTCAAGGATTTCAAGCAATTGGCGGAAGAGGCACTTCTGCCATCGTCGCCTGGAGGACCGCCCCGCGGGACCGACGCGCTGATGACCGTCAAGGGGGACATTGACGATTTGGGCAGCATTTTCCAGAGCGGACTGCAGGCTCCCAGTTTCTCGCGTACAGCGGCTCTGTCCCGCCAGCTGAATGCCTTTTTTGCTGTTTACCTGCCTTGGTTGTGCAGGAAGGAATTTCCCGAAACCTACACCGTGTTCGCGGGAGGTGACGACTTTTTCCTGATCGGTCCCTGGCGCCAGCAGATGGAATTGGCCTGCCGGCTACGAGACGAGTTTCAGCGTTACGTGGGACACAACCCCGGCATCCACTTCTCTACGGGCCTGGTCGTTACCAAACCAAGTGTGCCGATACGCTATATGGCGCGGCAGGGGGAAGAAGCGCTGGAGGAAGCGAAAGCACATGTATCGAAAGGCAAGACGAAAAAATGCGGTAACCTGTTTCGAACACACTGTGGCCTGGGATGATTTTCAGGCCCTGATGGACTTGGCACACAAACTGCAGCATGACCGGTACATCAGCCAGCTCAGTACGGGCTACATGTATGGCCTGCAGGAACTGATCGATATGAAAGACAGAATGCACAAGGAGCCACGGGCGGCCCGCTGGCGCTCGCTCTTCATGTATCGGACCGCACGCGCGTTGGAAGCCAGGCAGGATCTTGACTGGGGCGCAACGGCGCGAGTGGCACGACGCCATAGCCGCGCTCCTGATTGATCAGGGCATTGAATGCTTCGGCAGCCATTTTCGCATTGCCCTGTTCCCCTATCTTTACAACCACCGAGACAGGAGGTGAAAGCACAATGAGCAACGGCAGAAGGTCAAGACCAAACCCCCAGAACCAAAGCTTCAAGGATCTCTTGTCACGCATCAAACTGGCGGATCCCTCCGTGGACCTGTTTGACCAGACAGCAAGCCAAGCGGCCCGCATTATTGCTCAGGCCAGTGGTGGCCGGAACAAGACTACCCAACTCCGCCGGTTTTACGATGAATTGGTCATGTGGGACACGCGGGTTCACCAGCCGCAAGGCCAGAAACAGCCCCAGGAGCTGCTGCAGGAATATCTGCCTTTCATCCGCATGATGAATGCCAAGGCGGCCTATGCCGATGGCCGCAAGCTGGTGGACCGGAATTTCAAGGATCTGTTGAGCGAGTGCCTGAAACAGGTGAAGGAT
>CAXXOQ010000048.1:0-10831 GCA_963664185.2 Caldilineaceae bacterium
ACGGTATTCAGTACCTGCTGGGTCGGGCCCGCTGGTCGGTAGCCGGTGCCCGGGAAGCCCTGTGCCACTACGTGCGGGATCATCTGGAGGATCCACAGGGCGTACTGGTTTGCGCGGAACGGGGGTTCGTGAAGAAAGGCACCCACTCGGCGGGGGTGGCCCGGCAGTACTGTAACACCGCGGGGCGCAGGGAGAACTGCCAGATAGGGATGTTTCTGGCCCATGCTGGCTCCCGGGGTTGTACGTTGCTGGATGCGGCTCTCTACTTGCCGCACCCGTGGACCAATGCCCCGGATCGGTTGCAGGCAGTGGGCCTGGCACCCGATACCCCCTACGCCACCAAACCGGAACTGGCCCAGCAGCTGCTGGATCGCGTGGGGACGGCCGGCGTTTCCGCCGCCTGGGTCATGGGAGACATGGGCGATAGTCATTCTCCGGACCTGCGCGCTTGGCTGGAGGCCCGGAGTCAGGCGTATGTGCTGGCTGTGCCCCAGCAGGAAACGATCGGTACCGGTCCTGAATCCCATGTCGTAGCCAAAGTGTATGAGATGCTGGCCGCAGAGGATTGGCACCAACTCGGTGGCGGGACGGACAGTCAGGACGAATGCGAATATGATTGGCAGGTCCGGGTACTGGAGGAACCGGTGGCGGGGGATTGGAGGCGTCACCTGCTGTTCCGGCGGCAGCGGCAGAAACCGGGTGCCTGGCAGGCCTATGTCGCATTTGCTCCCCCAAGCTGCGACTCTGCCACCCTGGTCCGGGTTGTGGAGAGTCGCAGCATCATGGAGTCGACCTTTGGCGTCGCCAGGGACGAAGTAGGTCTGGAGGACTACGAGGTACGCAAGGCACGCGGTTGGGAGTGTCACATGATCCTGGCCCTGTGGGCACTGGCTCTGCTGGGCGTGGTGCGTGCCGCTTCCCTGCCGATGCCGCCTGTCACTCCCAAGCCTGCCGGACCGAGCAGTCTGGCAGCGTTCAAGCGGACCCGGGGTTTGGCCGGGACTTGACCATGGCCGCAAGCTGGCGTCGGCAGCGCTGCTGCCTTCTGCTGGTGGTAACCGGCCGCAAACGGATCCTGCCTTGTTTCCATTGGCGGTGCCTGCCAAACTGCTTCGCCATGGAGTACCACTGCAGGGCAAGCAAGGCCGAATTCTGTCTGTAACACTGGACAAGGAATCCCATGCCGCAATGCATCCCTGGACCTGATGATCCTGGGCCGACACTTGCCGGCAGGTATGCGGCGGGGTCAGGCAAAGGTCCCTGCATGGAGGTCTGGGTTCCCCTCCGCGCATCCCAGATCAGGGCAGAAGCAGATACGTACCTCAACTTGGCGGCAAAGGATCAGGGACGCGTGATACGGGTCAACTGCTGGCGACAGTGATCTTCCAGGGTATCGGCATCGAAAGGGGGACTCGTCAGGTCAGGCTGTGACCCCCAGCATTTCCCTCGGTGCCCTGCACGGGGCCGACGAAATGAGGAACTGAAGTTACTCCGCTCGCAGTTCATTTATGAGTCTGAACCATGTAACCATGCATTTGAACGCGTGCAGGAGATGCTCTGCGGAGGTGCTTGCCGCAAGATCAAACACCTCTTTCTCGATCGGCAGAAACTCGCTGCATCTGGAAGCGGCATTGGCCTTCATTTACTGAATCGCTTATCCAGCAGATCCCAGTAACTCCTTAAATCGTCCAGTTCAGGAGAATCTTTGCCTAGACGAAGGGCAGCAGCGAAAATTCTGTTGCGCGTAGCGGTGTCGGCTCTATTCAGGACCCTTGACAGGTAATTGCGCAGGGATCCCTTGCCCACTGGGATTGAACTGTCAAAGTGGGTACTCATCCACTGTTGGACCTGCGCATTGGTCATGCGGTCGGCTCTGAACAAAGATTCCAGCCGCGCAACTGCGTCCGCGCTTACAGGCTGGTTGGGTAACGGCTCAGGAAGATTCGCGCGTGCCAACTTGCCGCTGTGGTGACCCGATGCGCGCCTGTCTGCACTTGATGGGTGTGCACGACCAGATGGCAAACATTCATGCCTCTGGGTGGCAAACGGCAGCAGCATTGCATACAGGTTCCGAAACTCTGAGGGGTCCTCCAACGTCATCAGGACTTGGTCTACGGCTTCGGGTGAGTTGCAATGATTCAGCAGGATTTTGGCAATGTCCCAGGTTCGCATGTCTGTCACCACGATGAATCAAATAATGATCTTCCCTTCTGCGCATCTATTGGCTCTGCGGTAACGGCGGAAATGTATCCTCCAACTCCACGGCGGCATGCTACTGGTTGTTCGGCAGAAGTTCGATGCCGCTTGGGCAGGTTTCGCAAAAGTGTAGAGTATGTTACACGACTGGGGAGACAATGACTGGCGAATCTGTCGTCCATGCCAGGGCAATCACCAGATGGTGAAACACCTGATACCTTCATCCAACAATGTTTCCCTTAAGCCTGGACGATACCGGACTGGGGAGAAAGGAGCACGGGGCTTGCTTTCCTTGAAGCAGTCACCCGACTATCAAGGAGAGACTGGTCCTGTACATCGGTTGCCTGCGTACCTCTTTTCGTACCTCAATCAGACGGCAACAGAAATTTCTGCAATTTGCCCATGGCGTTGCGGGGAAGTACATTTACCACGTGAAAGGCACGGGGAAGCTTGAAACTGGCCAGCTGCTGGCGACAGTGCTCTTCCAGGGCCTCGGCGTCAAAGTGATCATTCACCACCACATACGCGACGGGAACCTGGCCCCATTCCGGATCCGGCCGGCCGACAACCGCGGCTTCCTGAATGCCGGCATGCAGAACCAGCACTTCCTCTATCTCGCGCGGATACACATTGAAGCCGCCACTGAGGATCAGTTCATGGCTGCGGCCCAGCAGGGTCAAGTAGCCTGTTTCGGGATCAAGGATGCCCAGATCACCGGTACAGAACCAGCGTTGCTGCAGCTGATCCGACACAAAACTGGCGGCGGTAGCTTCCGGATCTTCCCAATAGGCACTGAAAACATTGCTGCCTCGTACCAGCAGCTGGCCTTCGGTGCCGGCGGGCACATCCTGGAATGCCTGATCCACAATGCGGGCGGAAACCCCGGGCAGGGGCAGGCCGACGGTTCCCGGCTGGCGGCGGCCGACGTAGGGATTGCTGAAATTCATGCCGGTCTCTGTCATGCCATAGCGTTCCAGAATGACATGACCGGTCAGGCGCTGGAAACGCCTGTGATCCTCCGCGGCCAGGGGCGCGCTGCCCGAACAAAAGAGCCGCATGTGGCGAAAATCCTGCTCTCTCTGCCCGTCCAGGGCCTGCATCAGGCGGAAGTAGATGGTGGGCACGGCAAAGAACAGGGTGGGTACGCCGCTGGTCAGGCAATCCAGGGTGGCCTGCACCTGGAAGGACGGGTGCAGGAGAATCGTGGCGCCCCGGGCCAGTCCGCAGGTCAAGCCCACAAGCAGGCCATGTACATGGAACAGGGGCAGGGCGAGCAACAGCACATCGTCCGGTTGCCATGCCCAGGCACTGAGCAGTCCCGTGACGGTGGCCACGATATTGTTGTGGGATATCATGGCCCCCTTGCTGTGACCGGTCGTGCCCGAGGTATACATAATCAGGGCGGTATCGTCACTGCCAACCGGAATGGAGGGGGCCGGCTGTGACGGCGTCCGGGACAAATCCTCCAGCAGGAGACACGCAATGTCCTGCATGCAGTGGAGGTCGGGATTGTGCAGGTGTACGGCATTGGCCCTGTCGGTCAAAACCATGCGGGGCGTGCAATCGGACAGAATGTGCTCCAGCTCCCGCTGCCGGTAGCGCAGGTTGATGGGGACCATAATGGCGCCCAGGCGCAACAGGGCCAGATACGCCACCACCCATGGTCCGGAATTGCCGGCGTAAAGGGCCACCCTGTCTCCGCACCGGACCCCAAGACCATGCAGATGCCCCGCCATGGCCACCGCCTGGCGCTCAAGCTCGGCGTAGGTCCAGGCAAGGGATTGCTGCCCGGATTCAACCACCAGGGCCGGCTTGTCCGGCGTCTGTTGCAGGGGAATGGAGAAGAGCGACAGGAGATTCATGTGCAGGCGGCAGGCTGTACAGTGTTTCACGCAATGCAGTGTGTATTATCGCTGATCGGGCGTTGTGCGGGAACACGCAGGACCCGGGTCGCACGTACGGACCGGCAGATAAGCCGGACGACTGCCCCGTGCGGTCCGGGGCATATAGCCGGTCACGCTATAATGAGAGCGATGTGGCAGACAGGGATACCGGGCGCCACGCTTTTCCGGGGCGGAACGCATGCCGGAAGGCTACCGCCAGGACCGGGAGACGGGCTGGCTGGCCGGGACCGTGGAGCCTGGAGGCGTGTCGTCAGGCATAGCCTGCTCCCATTGGCGTCTGCCACACGGTACGCAATTGTCCCGGCCCCCCACCCGGTGGCGGGCAAAACATGCGGCACAAACACGGAAGGAGAACACGCGGGGAGCATGAGCAGCCAACCGACATGCCTGGCCTACGATGACATCAACCTGAGGCACTCCCTGTCCGGGCATCCCGAACACGAGGGCCGCCTGCGCACCACCGTCCGGCTTCTGCAAACTGCCGGGATATGGGATCGCCTGCATCACCTGCCGTCCGGCAAGGCCCGGCAGGCCGATCTGGCACGGGTGCACTCGCCGATGCTGCTGGAGCGTCTGGCCCAGACCCCGGACCCGGGCGCGACGGCATGGCTGGACCGGGACACATACGCCAATGCGCACAGTTTTGCGGCGGCCCAGGTCGCGGCCGGCGGTGTGATCCAGGTGACGGCGGCGGTATGGCAAGGGGAGGCCGCGAATGGTCTCGCACTGGTCCGGCCGCCCGGGCATCATGCCACGCCGGATCAGGCCATGGGCTTTTGTCTCCTGAACCATATTGCCGTGGCGGCCCGCTGGGCCCAGGCCTGTGCCGGAGCCGAACGGATCCTGGTCTTCGATTTTGACGTGCACCACGGCAACGGCACCCAGGACGTTTTCTATGCCGATCCCGGGGTGCTTTTTGTCAGTCTGCACCAGAGTCCCCTGTACCCCATGACCGGCTACGAACATGAAACCGGCAGCGGTCCAGGCGCGGGCACAACCTGCAATGTGCCACTGCCTGCGGGTACCGGTGACACCGGCTACCGGCAGGCCATGGAGCAGATTGTGCTGCCTTTGGTCACGGATTTCGCACCGCAGCTGATTCTGGTGTCCGCCGGTTTCGACGGGCACTGGCAGGATCCCCTGGCCAACATGAATCTGACTTTGGCAGGCTATGCCTGGATCGTGCAGACGCTCCGGCAATGGAGCCAACGATTCTGTGATGGCAAGCTGGTGCTGGTGCTGGAAGGCGGTTACCAGCTGGAGGTGCTGGCCCACGGCGTCCACAATGCAGCCCGGATCCTGCTGGACCAGGACGGACTGCTGGATCCTTTCGGTGCCTCGGGCACCAGGGAAACCGATATCGCGCCCTTGCTGGGGCGGCTGGCCAGGCAATGGCATCTGGCGTAGTCCCATGGCGGGAGCGGAAGCCGCGGCGTCGGCATCGGAGCTGCCGGCAGGGGAAAACCGGCAGCTGTCGCTGGCGGAATGGATGGAAGTCCTGGATCTGCATCTGGCGGAAGGGCGTCTGGAAGCGGCTGCCATTGTCCTGCGCGGCCTGTTGGCCCAGCGGCCCCTGCATCTTCCGGCCTATGAGCGCGCCCTGTCCGTGACCTGGCAGATGGGCAGTTTCCGTGAGTGCGAGTCGATGGCCCTGCGCCTGCTCAGTGCCGATCCCCTGAATCTGGCGGCCTATACGGTGCTGGCTTCGCTGGCGGCACAGCGTACGGGACCCCGGAGTGAAAAGACGACCCGGCTGTGGCAGACGGTCTGGCACCTGAAACCGCTGGACCTGCAGATCCGCAAGCATTGGCTGGCGGTGAACGGGAATCTGGAGCTGGACCTGCCCGCCCTGGGGTTTCTCCGCATGTACGGCCGGCACTGGCCGGAAGCCGCGGCCCTGTTTGGGGAACTCAGCGCCCGCTTTCCCGAGCGGGAGGAATGGCGCCTGGCCTGGCTGATTTCCCTGTGGCGGGGCTATCAGCGGGAAGAAGCCTGGACGATGGCCCGATCTCTGGTGGATCGCAATCGGTATCTGCTGGCGTGCTGGCATATACTGTCTGTCGTGGGAGACCAGGCGGACCAGGCGATTGCCCAGACCTATATCACCATGCTGGATCCGGACGGTTCCCACACCCGGCAGATGCTGGGGTTTGAATTTGTACCAGCGGGGAGTACCGTACCCCAACTGGAGGCGCCAGCATCCAATGAGCTGCTGCTGCGCTGTCTGTATTTGCAGGAGTGACCAGGGAATGAAGGAAAGGACCTTTGTGATTCTGAAGCCGGACGCCGTGCAGCGGGGCCTGACCGGCGAAATTCTGGCCCGCTTTGAACGGCGGGGCCTGAAACTGGTGCAGTTGCGCCTGCAGCACGTGAGTGAAGCCCTGGCGCAGGAGCACTATGCGGTGCATCGGGAGCGGCCCTTTTTTGCGGACTTGATCGATTACATCACCAGTGCCCCCGTGGTCGCCCTGGTTCTGGAAGGCAACCATGCCATCCAGCTGGTGCGCGCCATGGTGGGAGCGACCAATCCGGCCGAGGCCACTCCCGGTTCCATCCGGGCCGATTTTGGGTCTGACATAGGACGCAATCTGGTCCATGCCAGCGATGGCCCGGACACTGCCGCGACCGAAATCGCGCTGTGGTTTGGTGACGATCTGGTGGCATGGGAACGTCCTCTCGACCCCTGGATTTGGGAGTGAAGCAGGGGCAGGAAGCGCATGAACAGTTTGGAATTGTCCCACAGCCTGGTGGATTGGCTGGAAGCGAAACAGGTATCCGACATCGTCTTGCTGGATATCCGCGAAAACTCCAGTATTGCCGACTATTTCCTGATCGGCACCGTGGTGAATGACCGCCATGCCCGGGCCATAGAGGAGGATATCCTGAGCGACTTTCGGCGGGAACAGAAAGTGCGCCCGCAGGGCATCGAGGGCCGGCCCGCCGATGGCAGTGGCTGGCACCTGATGGACTACGGCGACGTGGTCCTGCACCTCTTCACGCCCGAAAGCCGCGCCCATTACGAATTGGAAGAATTCTGGCAGAAGGCCCGCGTAGTCCTCAAGATGCAATAGGGTTCGGGCCCGGGCCATGCGGGCCGGATACCCCCGGGCGGCACTGCCGGCCGGTGTGGTCATGACACCGGCACCTGTCGCGGGTGCCGCAGATACGCGGGACTCTGCCTCACCGGATCTGGTGCACTATGCCGCGGTCGGCATGCGCCGTGACCAGATCCGTGGCCATCTGCAGAAAGAGACCGTGTTCGACAATGCCGGCCCGGGCCGCAAGGGTTTGGGCCAGCCGGGCGGGATCCGCCAGCGGACCGAAGTCCGCGTCCAGAATCAGGTTGCCCTGATCCGTCCGGTAGGGACTGCCATCTGCCGCCTGCCGGACCTGCACCTGGCGGGCGCCCTGGGCCTGCAGAAACCGGCGCTGGGTCTCCAGGCCGAAGGGCAGCACTTCTATGGGCAGGGCCCAGAGGGTACCCAGGCACGCGGACAGCTTGCTTGCATCCACCACGATGACAAGACGGGCGCTGGCCCTGGGCCACAATCTTTTCCCGGGTCAGGAAACCGCCGCCGCCCTTGATGACATCCAGCCGGGGATCCACTTCGTCGGCCCCCATCTACACAAACATCAATATGGGGGTGGTGATCGAGATTCGGTGAGCGGGATGCCCTGCCGGTGCGCGAACTGCCCTACGGATTTGGCACTGGGAATACCGACTATGTTGTCCAGGACTCCCTGTTGCAGGGCACGGCCCAGGGCGGCAATGAACAGGGCCGCGGTGCTGCCTCCACCCAGGCCCACGACCATGTCCGAAGCGATGAATTGCAGGGCAAACTGGGCGGCCTGCAGTTTCAGGTTGTCGGCAGCAGTCATAATGTGTTCTGGCTCCAGCAGTGAACAGGGCAGTCAGTCGGTGTCCAGAAAGCCCGGTACTTCCCGGAGCACGCGCTGGCTTTGGTCGAGCGTGGGGAAATGGCCACAATCGGGCAGTATGAGTACCTGGGCGTTCTCCAGATGGCGTCCCAGACGCTCCACCTGGCTGTAGTGTACATAGGGGTTCGAAGTCCCCGTATACTACCAGGGAAGCCTGCCGGATGCGCGCGGATCATCTCGGGATGATCCCAGAACAGGCTGTCGGGTTGCCCCCAGTGCAGCCAGCGGTGGAAGCAGGACTTGGCCGTCCTGGCCTGGAAGGTGCCGCGGGCCTGGTGGCAAACTGCCGCCGCCTGCTGTTTCTGCACGGTGCCCTGCACGTAGTAGCGACTCAGACTGGCCTGGAGAAATGGCCCGGACATCAGGTGGCCAATCAGGGGGGCGCCGCCACCACTGGAGGCCACCGGGGCAATTTCAGATCCGGATACAGGGACGGACTCAGCCAGATCAGCCGCCTGCACACTGTGCGGATAGGCATGCACGAAACGCAACTGGACAAGGCACCCCAGGTCCTGGGCCATGAGATGGATGCGCGGCAGGGCCAGGGCCAGCCGGAACGCTTCCACGATTTCGGCCAGATGCTGGAAATCCAGTTCCGTACCGGTATCGGCATCACGGGCCACCGACCACAGATCCGGTGCCAAAATCTGCCAGTGGGCTGGCAAATGGGGGATCAGATGCGTCCAGAACTCTTTGGTGGCCAGCATGCCATGCAACAGCACCAGCGGGGTGCCGGCACTGTTCGCCGGACCTGAAGTGAGGAGTGATATGTCCCCCAGGTGGGTGGCAACAGTGCGTTCTTGCAGGATCACGATGACGATCGGGGATGGCGGAGACGGTCAAACCGGCGTCGGCGCGGCCAGCAGCGAGGCCAGTACCTCCTGAATGTCCAGGTCCTGTCTCTGCCGGTCCAGGGTAATAGGCAACCTGTGTATATCCCACCTCCTGCAGCAGTTTCCAGAGCCTGGGGAAACTGGTCTCCTACCCGTGAGGCGACATGAGCGTCCGCGCCCAGCACCACGGGGATACCCCTCTCATACATCATCTCCAGTTGGGTACGGCCCGGATTGAATTCCCGGATGTGCTTGTAGAGCCCCGAGGTGTTGAGTTCCATGGCAACGTCCGGTCCGGGCGATCCGATCCAGGCTGTGGGCGAGGTCGGCTTCAATTTCTGCAAAGCTCCATTCCCGGTGCCGAAAATTCTTGATCAAATCCGGGTGGGAGAGGCAGTCAAAGAGTCCGGATTCCGCCGCTTCGGCCAGATGCCGGTAGTAGCCGCGCCGGAATTCCGTCACGTCGTCCTGCAGAAACGCGTCCCCGGTAATAGTCTGCCTGTGGATGGACAGAGCCCAGGATGTAGGAAAAATTCTGGGAGGCATGCAGTTCTTCCAGCCAGGGCACAAAATCCGGCACAAAGTCACTTTCCAGGCCCAGCCGCACATCCAGGCGTCCCTGCCAGCGGTCCGCCGTGGCCATCACAAGGTCCACATACTCCTCCATTTGATCCGGCCGCATGCGCACATTCGGGTTGATACCCATCGGGCAAGGGACAATGACAGGTGACGGTCATACCCCTTAAGTCCCCTGCTGGACCGCCACAGCTGCATATTCGTCCGGTGTGCCTTTTGCATGTTTGCACAGTTCGGTGTGCATGTGGGACTCGTACAGACAGGGGCTGAGCGCAAATGACATGGGTTCCGTCTCTCCTGTGGCAGGACAAGCTGTCTCCACGCTATGGTGGGGATGTTCCTGCAAGGTCTAATGTTTTGCAGGCCCTGACACACAAATATGCGTGGGGCAAATTGAATCTGTTGTCTGCCCGGAAGCAGGGCGAATGGCCCTGATGGGTACCAGACGGGAGCGGATCTACCGGATGCCGCGGAAGACCTGTTGGCGGTTGCCACGCCAGATGCCGGGATTCCGGTTCATTGCGGGATTGCCGGGGCAGGCGAATGATTTGGCCTTCATATTTCCGAAACCAGAAGTCCCCAGGCTTCATTCTGGCCGTGCAGTTCGGTCGAGACCAGCAGTTCCAGTTCGTTGCTCAGGCCAATGCCGCCCCGGTCAAAGGCCTTGTGATGGATCACACACAACGCCAGGCCATTGGTCACTTCGTCCGGGCCGCCATTGGCGTGCCACCGGATATGTGCGGCTTCCAGCCCCTATCAGCTGGTCGTCAATACGAATGTCATAACCGCAAATGGCACATCGGTATTCGTATGCCTGGATCACATTGACGCGAAACCGGGGGATCCCGCGGTCTGACAATCTTGCTGGTTACCGTCTCGTGCAGGGCAAGGGGATGCTGAATCTCGTGCAGGTTCACCGCTTCCAGCAGATCCTGGTGAAAGCTTTCAGGGAAATGGCTTTCCAGCAGATACCTCGGCGGCCTGTCGGAGCAGGCCTGGATTCGCCACCAGCAGATGGAATACTTCCTCCGGCAAGCCTCCCTTGACTTCACTGTTGTTCAACGTGTGGAGACGCAACTTTCCTGATCGATTCCGGTGGTGAGGTTGCAAACCCCTGGATCTCCCACAAGCCATCCCCGGGCAGGCGCAGAAATGGCTGATCCGGGTGATGCGTTTTGCGGGGAGGCCCAAAGCGCTTCAGGAGTTCCCGCAACTCAAAAGCAATGTCCTGATAGGGGCGCAGGCGCGGATGCCCCTGGCGGAGATGTCCCAGCGCCAGAAGCAGCAAAAGGGGCTTATGCGGAGCTCGTTCCTGGCCCCGGCGCCAGATTTTGATGGAGGCAAGGAGCTGCAGGAAGCGTTGGGGAGTCATATGGGGGCACC
>CAXXOQ010000049.1:0-7324 GCA_963664185.2 Caldilineaceae bacterium
TCTCACAGGGCTCTCAACCACCTGTCGCCCAGTGAGTACGCGGCGTTGAAAGCCGCATAACCCGCCAGATTCGCATTCGGCGTGGTACTAAAAAGGGGTGACCTCCGGTTATGCGAGTTTTACACCTGAATCTGGATCAAGTTTAGGGGGGCAGGACACAACACCTTGACTGAGTTGACGCAAGCACCCATCATTTACGTATCGTAAACTGGTAAGCGGAGAAGAAATGGCTAAGTATCTGTTTCGAGCAAGTTACACCCAGGCAGGCGTTAAAGGTCTGATCAAAGAGGGCGGCACAGGACGCCGGGATGCTCTCAGGCAAACCGTGGAGGGGCTGGGTGGTACGCTCGAAGGCTTCTATTACGCTTTCGGGAATGAAGACCTCCTGCTGATTGCCGATTTTCCCAGTGAAGAGGAGGCAGCCGCGTTCTCGATGTTTCTCAGCGCTGCTGGGGCTTTGACCATGTCCTGTACCGTATTGATAACACCGGAGATCATTGACGGGGCGGTGAGGAAGAACGTGATCTACCGATCGCCAGGCGACTGAATTGCGCACTCACGGTACTGAGTGTGCTGAATGCGGAAGCCTTTTACTCATTGAACGAAGCACGATCCGTAATTGCACCATGGGTGCATCAGTACAACCACATCCGACCTCATCAATCACTGGATAACCTGCCGCCCGTTCCGGAAACCATCGTTTCAACTCTCTCACAAAACCTGGTACATACTCAGGGGGCTTGACAAAAGTGTTCCACTGAAACCTACATAATACATTCAAATCGGGTAGGTTAAATATAAAGAATTCTGCAGCGGCTATCTGCTAATTGGTAAAAAATGATTCTGCAAATTCAAGTGGAGGTGACCCCTTGCTGACCCCAACCCCGCATGCGAATCTGGCGGTCCACGTCGTGCACTCACAGGCCGGCAGGTGGCCGAGAGTCCTGCAAGGCCGGCCTCATCATGCTCCTGCCTTTCAGGCCTCATTCTTCTTCATTGTGGTGTTTCTGCCAGAGTCTTGAAATGCCCGGACATGCCCCAATATATACTGCATCGGTGTTACAGGATTTGAAGGACTGAAGGTTCGCTGGTGTATCGAGGCCCGTAACACCCTGTCACGGGACACTTGATACTGCCATGCCATGCCACCATCTTGTGTGCGGCATGACATTGCGGAAATTTACTTTTCCGGGCTCATTTGAGGATTAACTTTCTAGTCAAAGGACTGCGTCATGAACAGATTGGTTTCTTTTTCAATTTTCCTTTTGGTCACATTGCTCATCCCGTCTGCGATGGCCACGAACGGTTATTTTGTCTACGGGTACGGGACGAAGAACAAGGGCCTGTCCGGTGCAGGGGTTGCATTGCCGCAAGACACGATCACTGCCGCAACGAACCCAGCCGGCATGGTTCACCTCGGGAAAAGGCTCGATGCCGGGTTGGCCTTGTTCACCCCGAAACGGGAATACGAAAGCAGTACAAGCCTGGCAAATGGTGCCGGGGGTGCGTTTACTGTCGGGCCCAACGATATCGAGAGTGACCGCAAATCTTTCTTGGTCCCTCATATTGGATATAACCACCCGCTGGGTTCGCGAAGTTCGCTCGGAATCACGTCGTTTGCCAATGGAGGCATGAACACGGTGTGGCACGGCGGGACCGCAAGCTATGACCCGGACGGACCGGGCCCTGGCCTGACCGGGACGTTCCCGGGAACCTACGGAGCGGGAACGGCAGGCGTGGACCTGGCCCAGAATTTCCTGGCGTTGACCTATTCCCGAAAAGTCAATGAGCGCTTCTCGTATGGTGTGGGTCCTGTTTTCGGCCTTCAGTATGTTCGCGTCAAGGGATTGTCTGCATTTGCCGGGTACACCGAGGATTTCGTGCGAAGCGCAGGAACGGTGCTGCCCGATGATCTCACTGACAAGGGCAGGGAACTGTCGTTCGGTTACGGAGTAAAGGGTGGCATCCTGTGGAGCCCTGTCCCCTACCTGACACTGGGAGGGTCCTACCAGTCACGCATCTACATGAGCGAATTCGACGATTATGCAAGCCTGCTGGCAGAGGACGGCGATTTTGATGTGCCACCGACCATGACACTGGGCCTTGCCCTGCGCCCGGACAGCGGCTGGACATTCGTGTTCGACTTCCAGAAAATCTGGTACAGCAAGATTGACTCGCTGGCCAATCCGCTCTCGAACCTGTTCGACTGTCCGGCGCTCGGCGGAACCGATCCCGAGAGCTGCCTGGGTGGCGAGAACGGGGCAGGGTTCGGCTGGGATGACATGGAAGTGTACAAGCTTGGCGTACAGTACTCGGTGTCTCCAAACCTGGAATTGCGTGCAGGCGCCAGTTTTACCGAGCACCCGATCCAGCGCAGCGAGGTGCTGTTCAACATCCTGGCACCGGCCACTTCAGAAGAGCACTATACGCTGGGCCTGACCAGGAAACTGCCTGGGGAACGGGAACTGAACTTTTCCGTGATGTACTCTCCGAGAGGCAGGCAGCGGGGTCAAAGCCCGTTCGATCCCACGCAAGCAGTCGAGGTGGAGATGAGCCAGTTTGAGCTGGAGGCAAGCTATTCAAGAAGGTTCTGAACCGGGATCGATAACCGGTCCTGCCCGCGGGCACGGGCCAACTGAATTCACCAGACGGGCTGTACCGGCCTGGTCCGAACCGGAAGGATTGCTCCGGCAGTAGCGACGGGATGAATGCAGCCGGCCTAGCCGGGAGTGCCGCCTGGACGGTTCTGTGCGTACAGGGATTCCGCGTGGCGTTTCAGGGCCGTGCCCACGTCGCTGAAGCCGCGGCGCATGTAGGGCCCGAAGCCCAGCCAGACCAGCGGGGCCAGTACACCGGTCAGCCGGTCCGTATTGTGATACGTGCAGCGGCCGTCGCCCCGGGGCTCGAGGTGTTGCTCGCGCACGGCGAACAGCAGCCAGCGTGTCCCGAACACCTTGCTCCAGGCGATCAGCCGGGGCTTTTCGAATGGCGCACACGGTTTCGGTGATTTTCATTCTTGCAGGACCCATCCGCACCCTGAGTTGCGCGGGTGAGCCAATCCTGAAATCCGTGCGGGCCTGGGGTGTGAACGGGTTCCATTCATCGTATCTTTCCACCCGGGTAAGCACGTCCCAAACCAGCCCAACCGGTGCGTGAATCAGGATGCGGTCGACGCGGACTTCAAGCTTGCACATGTTCATTCCTTCTGGAGTCTGCCAGGGTTCTGACCCAGGCTTCGGACTCCTCCCATAATCGCCTCGCAACGGACGCATCCCGGGTGTCCACGGACGGTTCGGCAATGCTGCAGCGATAATAGTACTTCCCGCCTTCAATGGGGCGCTGGCTGGCACACATTACGGTGGTCTGTGCGCCATAGTGTAACGGTAGCAGCACCAGGGATGCGAGCCTGGACGTGATTCGCTGCACGCCTCCGCCGATTTTTCCTTCCAGGTCCTTGGCCTGTGTGAGGTTGGTATGGACGGATCCCGGGTGCAGCGCGACCGACTGCAGGCGGTACCGTGCTGCGAACCGTCTCTGGATTTCGAATGAAAAGTGAATCAACGCCAGCTTGGACAAGCCGTAGGCATCCCAGGAGTGGTATCGCCGGCTGTCCCGGAACAGGTTTTCATTTTTCACCCGGTCGTGCAGGTGCGAACTCACGTTGACTACCCCGGGCATCCCCGCTTTCCCGGCCGCATTTCCTGAGAAGAGGCAGCAACAGGCTCGTCAGGTGAAATGCACCGAGATAGTTGATGCGCCAGTGTGCCTCGAAACCGTCCCGGGTCAGGGAAGGTTTTTCCCGGGACCTGAAAATGTTCCAGTGGATGCCCGCGTTGTTGACCAGTACGTGCAGCTGTCCGTCATGTTCCATCGCGTACCACGCTGCGAAACGGCGAACACTTTCGGCATCGGCAAGATCGAGCGGGGATGCATCGATGTTCGCCCCATTTCCGCCGGTTCCTTGCAGGTCGGCCTTTAGCGAACGTTCCATCCGTTCGACGTGATGCCGGCTGGTCACGGTGACACGGGCTCCCCAGCTGGCAAGAATCCGTGCGGTCTCGTACCCGAGAGAACGGGGCGAGGCCCCCGTCACGATGACATGGCGCCCGGTCATGTCCACTCCCTGGGCGACAGGCTTGGGGGTGAACAGCCTTCCAAGATGGCTGAAGGCCTTGGTGAAGGTGTGTGGCATGTTCCCGTCAGGCCCCGGGTGATGTGCGCGATCGTGCGACCAGGGGTTCACTGGCATCCCACAGCATGGCCCCGTTTGCAGGGTCCGATGCCGCGGGGGATACGGGCTTGCGCTGCATCAGGTGCAGGTACATCCCGGTAGACTTGCCTGCCTCCTGCGCACAGCACAGGTAGATGGCAGGCCCGATGGCCTCTTCCGGAGACTGGAAGAGATGCCGCAACAACGGGTAGAGGATAGGTTTGATCAGCGAGGGCGCATCCCTGGAAATGTTCGTGGCAACCCCGCCGGGGCACATCGCGTGCACCGCGATTTCAACTTCTTTGCCCGGGTTCAGGCGCCGGGAAAGCTCGGTTGCGTAGGTGCACAGCACCAGCTTGCTGATGCCGTAGTACTTGAGGCTGTCGTTCATGCCGTACGGGGTGAACGCACCGAGATGATCGAAGTCTACGGCGTGGGATGAGCGGTGTGCCTCGGAGGCGACAAATACGATGCGCGGGGTCTCGCCGGTGCTGCCGGACGGGTGGATCACGCCCTCCTGCAGCCACCGGTCGATCATGACCCGGTTCGATAGGAAATGGACCGCGAACATCATCTCGTAGCCCTGCGGAGTTTTCCTGGCCTTGTTCGGCATCAGCCCGGCATTCAGCAGGGCAAGGTCGACACGGATCCTGCGCCGGGCCATGCGGTCACACAACCGGTGCACGGATTCCAGGTCCGCGAGGTCACACCTCCATCATTTCCACGTTTTGGGAACCGGACAGCCGCCGGATTTCATCACGGGTGCCGGCGTGTCCGGGCCGGCAGGCCAGGATCATGTTCCCGCCGCGCCTTGCCAGCTCGACTGCTGCGGCTCTGCCCAGGCCGCTGTTGGCCCCGGTGACCAGGCAGGTCTTGCCGTCGATCCTCACGCTGTCCGGTACCGGCCTGACTTCTGCCGCCTTTGGGCCCCTGAGTTCCCGGACTGCGCGCACGATGGCGTGGACAAAGGTGCCGTCGCCGGTTTTCCTGGGTGGTCGTGCCATGCTGCCTGTCTCGGATGATCCTAGGGGTTCGGATGTCTGGATGGTACCCGCTTATTCAAACGGGATGGCATGCTTTTCCCGGTATGCCGAGAAGCTTTCCTCGATGATTTCCTCGTTCAAGCCGAAATCGTCCAGCCGGTAGACATGCCTGCCGAAACGGTTCCGGGGGTGTGCCTTGAGGTAACGTTGTGCGACTTGGACGGCCTCGTCGCTGAAGTCGATGTTCGACCTGCGGTATATCCGGCGAAGCACGGAGACGGGATCCCTGACCAGATCGTAATACGAGACGTCCTCGAAACGGCCGGGGTCATGCCCGGTGCGTGTCTGCATGGTGTGTTCCACCATCCTTCGTGTCTTCCGGCTCCAGTGACTGCCGATTTCCAGGGGGTCCACGTGATTGCTGAAGATGCCATGCCCGTGGGCCACCATGCTGCAGAAGGAAGGCAATGCCTTTCGCGGGTCCCGATGGGTCTGCACGATCGTCGCTTCGGGGAAGACTTTCAGGACCACGTCGAGATATTCCATGTGATGCGGTGTCTTGAGTACCCAGTGTCTCCCCGGTCGCAACCAGCTGAGGATTTTCAGGACCTTGCGGAAATACCTGTAGGTCTGCGTGTGGTCCTGGCGCTCGAGCCAGCGGGAGTAGGCCGGTACGTGCAGGGTTGCTTCAGGGGTCTGGCTCATGAAATTCAGGTCCAGCAGCATGACGTCTTCCTCCGGCTCGGTGTAATCGATCGGGTGTACCATGCTGAACTGCGGAGACAGGTACGAGATCATGTGCTGCGCCAGGGCTGCCGGAAGCTTTCGTACGGGCGTCCCGTGCCGTGTCGCATTGCGCGCCGGTACCGGTTCCATGGCCTCCGCACCCGAGATGCCGCGGATTTCAGGGTGGGAGTGTACGAGGCGATGCAGCAGCGTGGTCCCGGTGCGCTGCAGCCCGGTGATGAGAATGATCGTACCGAGCTCGATGTCATGGATTTCGGGGTGCCTTCTCAGGAGTTCCTCGATGCGCAGGCGGTGGACCAGTGCGCTGGTGAGCCGGGCTTTCTGGATCAGCTGCCCGGTTGCCGTGAGCCTGGCCTCTTCGTTGATCGAACGAACAAGCGTGTCCAGTGCCGGCAAGTATCCGTCACCGCCAAAGTCAGCGAGACCGGTCTTTCGTCTTGCCCGGCGGATCATCGATTCCCCGTTCAGGGGCCTCGACAGCCCGGAATTCCCCGGCAGGCCTGCAAGAAAATTCAATGCCCGTACCGGCAGGGGGAGGTATGGATTTGCGTAGTCCGTGGAAGTCGCAAGGTGCCTTTTGTCCATGGCGATGCCTTTCAGCTCCGCAGCTTGTCCAGGGTCTCGAATCGTACCAGCCGGGTTCGCGGCCGGGGGATGATCGCTTGCACGCACCCACCGGAAACACATGGTGCCTGAAGTATGGCCTGCGGTTTCGATCCAGTTGGGAAGCCCGGGGTCCTTGTGGGCCACGACCAGGCGGACCGAGTGGTCGTCCTCGTACCGGGCAAGGTGCTTGTTGGTGTGGATCCTGTGAAAACGGTAGTCCAGCGATTCCATCCAGTAGTTGTTCAACTGGAAGTTCCAGTATTCGCATTCAGGGGGCTTGACCTCGATCAGGAGCGCCTCGTCCTTTGCGATGGCCCAGTGGCTGTGGTAGTAGGCAATGTTGGGGTCGCCCCCTGCCTTCAGGGACACTTCGGGATCGAACATGGGCAACTCGTTGCTGTGTTTCTGGAAGTCGCGCGCCCATTTCGCGAACAGCAGCGGGGCGCCCGCTACGAGGGCTGAGGCCTTTTGCAGGCCCTCGTCCAGTTGTGCGGGGGTGAGAGGGGAGGGCCTGCGTTCGTGCTCCGGGCAGTTGATGCGTTCTATGCTCAGGTCTGCAGGCGTTTCCGTATCCCGGTCGAGGAACGTCTGGCGCACCACCAGGGTTCCGGTCTCGGGGCTCATGGGCAGCCAGTTCCTGTCCTGGGGCTTGCGGCTGAGTATCAGTTCGAAGTACCCGTTCTCGTCCATTTCGAGCTGGTCTGACTCGATGTGCCCGGTGGGAGGCAATCCCCGGCCCTGGCCGTAGTTCCCGGACTGCGTGCCAAAGCTCAGGTAC
>CAXXOQ010000050.1:0-5997 GCA_963664185.2 Caldilineaceae bacterium
GCACCACCTGAACGAATATGGGATTGACTATGCGGTTCTGACGGGCGGTCCCTACAACTATGCCACGCATCCCACCCTGGATTTCGCCGCCGCGGTGTGCCGTGCCTTCAACGACTGGACGGCGGAGCACTGGCTGTCGGCCGACGATCGGTTGCGGGCCTCCATTCATATTGCCCCCAACGATCCCGTACAGGCCGCACAGGAGATTCGGCGCCTCGGACCGGATCCCCGCTTTGTGCAGGCCATGATGCCGGCCGGCGCCCATTTCCCCTTTGGGCATCGGATGTACCACCCCATTTATGAAGCCTGTACCGAGTTTGAGTTGCCGATGTGCATCCACTTTGGGGGCGAAGGTTCTGGCACCTCGGCCCCGCCCACGGCCGCGGGGTATCCCACCTACTATCTGGAAATGCGCATGGCGCGTCCCCAAATTGCCATGGCGCATACCACCAGCCTGATCTGTGAAGGCGTGTTTGAGAAATTCCCTTCCTTCCAGTTTCTGTTCATTGAGCATGATGTCTTCTGGATTCCCGGCCTGATGTGGCATATGGACAGTGACTGGAAGAGCCTGCGGGATTACACACCCTGGGTCAAGCGGCTGCCCAGCGAATACCTGCGCTCCAACATCAGGTATGGATCCCAGCCCATGCCCACCTTGCCGAGTCCAGGCGACATGGATACGTTCCTGCGCTGGCTCCATGCGGATGAAATTCTGGTCTTTGCCAGCGACTATCCCCATTGGGACTGGGATGAACCGTCCACCTTCATGCTGGGCGAATCGGCCGACAGGCGGGATCGCATCATGTATCGCAATGCGGCGGCCATGTACCACCTGGATGGCGATGAGTCGTAAGCCAGCCGAGGGCCACGTCGTGGCCCGGGCAGACGAAATCCCGGAAGGGGGACGCAAGATCGTTACCGTCGCCCAGCGCGAGATTGGCATTTTCAATGTCAAGGGCGAATTTTATGCCTTGCGCAATGTCTGTCCCCATCGTGGTGCCCCCGTGTGCCTGGGGCGATTGCGGCCCCATGTGGATGTTTCCCAGGGGCTGGATTTTGCGTTCGAGCGCGAAGGGGAAGTCCTCAAATGTCCCTGGCACCAGTGGGAGTTTGACGTGAAGACGGGCAACGCCCTGCACAGCACAGGCATGAAGATCAGGGACTTCCGCGTGGAACGAAGAGGCCAGGATCTGGTCGTCTATCTGTGGTAGCGGAACGGGTGCTGTGCAGCTCCTCCTTCTGCCGTGAGGCAGCCTGGCCCGGCGAGACCGTGCACAGCCGTCAGGATTGGGTATCGGCCTGCTGTGTCTGCAGTTCCAGGATTTCCGGCCTGGTACCCGGCACGCGCCGGATAAGGCCGCGGGCCTCAAGATCCAGTTTGACCACAACGGTATACCACCCGGGCGAACCGTCAAAGGCTGGGCCCAGCTGGTCGGCTACCCTCTCGGCAAGCCGGGAAAAGTGACAGGCTTCGGTGGCCAGGGTTTCCAGGATGGCCAAGCGCACGGCGTCATATTTGGCCCGATCAATCCTGACCCCATTCTTGCCCTGGGGATGCAAAGTTTCAATCCTGGCTTGCATGGCTTCTCCCTTGATCGGGAATGGCGGGTCCCGTCGGCAGACCAGTGGAAGGGCAGATGCGGCAGGCCTCCCGGCACGCTACACCCGCTGATTGAGCACTTCGGCCAGATGAAGCGGAGCACGATCGGTGAAATGGCCAATCTGTTCCCGGCAACTGAAGCCGCTGGCTACCAGAATGCCGTTGTCCGGCATCGCGCGCACGGCCGGAAACAGGCGTTCTTCGCCGATGGTCTGGCTAATCTCATAGTGAGACTCGACATAACCAAACTCCCCTGCCATGCCACAGCAGCCGCTGGGGATGACGTTGACCGCAAAGCCGAATTTCCGCAGCACGGAAGTGGTGGCATCGTTGCCCACCAGGGCCTTCTGGTGGCAATGGCCATGGAGCCAGACAGGGCCCGGCGTGGCGGCACTGTCCCCGAATTCCTCCCAATCAAACTGGTCCAGGAATTCCTCCAGGGTATAGGCATTGTCTGCAATGGTCCGGGCCAGCTCGCGGTCCGTAGCCAGATCGCGGTATTCGTCGCGCAGGGTCAGCAGGCAACTGGGTTCCAGACCGATGACAGGGATCCCGCGGGCAACGGTATCGTGCAAGGCATGACACAGCCGATCCGCCTGTTGCTGCGCCTTCCTGACCTGGCCGCCCGAAATCAGGGGACGACCACAACAGGGAAGTCGATCCGCTATTTCCACCTGGAATCCCAACCGGGTCAGCAGCTCCACCGCAGCGACCGCCACCGTGGAATCAAAGAAACGGGCCCAGGTGTCCACGAGCAGACAGACCTTGCCCCTTGACGGCAGCGTGGAGGAGTTCGGGAACAACCGGGACGATGGGAAAGGGCGGACAGGAGGCAACTGGCGCAGGGGGTGCACACCGGCTTTCTGCATGACAGCCCGGCCAATGCCGGAACGCAACGCCAGATTGGCCAGCCTGGACCAGCCTGCACCCAAACGCGATCCCACCCGCAGTATCTGCGGCATGGCCCCCATCAGGCGATTGAACAGGGGCAGGCCGTTCTGGTCGTAATACCCCTGCAGGTACTCCGCCTTGATCCGGGCCATGTCCACCGAAGAGGGGCATTCGCTCTTGCATGCCTTGCACCCCAGACACAGATCCAGGACTTCGTACATGTCCCTCGTCCAGAGTTCCGCGTGCGGAATGCGTCCGGACATGGCATTGCGCAAGGCGTTCGCCCGGCCGCGTGTGGAGTCCTTTTCTTCCCTGGTGGCCATGAAACTGGGGCACATGGTGCCGGTTTCGATTTTCCGGCATACGCCGGCCCCGTTGCACATCTCCACCGCCCCGGCAAAGCCGTGATCGGCACGCCAGTCAAACACGGTATTCCAGCCCTGTGTCCGGTAATCCGCCCCAAAGCGCAGATTCTCTGTCGGTGTCTGGGCATCCACGACCTTGCCCGGATTGAGCAGGCCTTTCGGATCGAACAAGGCCTTGATTTCCTGCTGGGCCCGGTACAGCGCGGGGGTAAAGAGTGACTGGTTGTAGTAGCTGCGGGCCAGGCCGTCGCCGTGTTCGCCACTCATGACCCCATGGTATTTGCGGGTCAGTTCCAGGCTGTGCGTCCCGGCCAGGCGCAGATTTTCGGCGCCGCGTGCCGTATGCAGGTTGATGAGGGGTCTGACATGCAGGCAGCCGGCGGAGGCGTGGGCATACACGGCCGTGGATGGTACATCGGGCAGGGAACGGCAATAGGCCAGGATTTCCTCCATGTAGGACGCCAGATGCTCCGTAGGCACACTGACATCCTCGATGCCGGGAAAAGGCTTGTGCTGTCCCCGCTGGCCCATGAGCAAATTGAGACTGGATTTCCGCAACTCCCATACCTCGGCCTGCTGCGCCGGGTCCGCAATGACGACGATGGGACCATGCCAGTTGCGTTTGCGCATGTGGGCGATCAGTCGGTCCGACTTGAGCTTCACCTCGCGTTCATCGGCGCCATAGAATTCCGTCAACAGCACGGCGGCCGGATCCCCTTCCACGAAAAACAGCTTCTGATCCCAGCCGGGCTGTGACCGGGCCAGATCCATCAATTGCTTGTCCAGCAGTTCCGAGGCACTGGGTTCCACGTCCAGTACGTCCACCACGGCCGCGCAGGCATCAATCACGGAGTCAAAATGCAGGACTACCAGGCCCGTATAGGCCGGGGTAGGCACCAACCCCATGCGCACGGCCGTAACCACGCCGAGGGTGCCTTCACTGCCCACCATCAGACGGCTCAAATTCAGGGCCTTGTCCTCGCGGTGCCTCACCACATCGGGCACGAGCGGGGAATCCAGGTACAGCTGCGCGGGATCTATGCCCGGATGCAGGGGGGGTACCAGGCGGTCCAGGGCATAGCCGCTGGTGCGCCGCCAGTGGCGGGGCCAGAAATGCAGGATTTCCTCCAGGTAGGTGTGCACCAGCGAAACCAGGCCCCGGGTAATGGTGCCTTCCAGGGTATCGGTTGCGCTGTGTGCCCGCACGGCAGACGGATCAAGGTCCCGGAAGTAGGCTTTGGAGGCGTCCGCGAGCCAAACCTCAGTCTCCTGCACATTGTCCATCATCATCCCGTACAGAATGCTGTGGCTGCCGGCCGAGTTGTTGCCGACGCAACCACCGATGGTGGCCCGGTTGGCACTGGCGGGGTCGGGGCCGATCATCAGGCCGTGCTTTTTCAGTTTCTGATTCATGGAGAACAGGTTCATGCCGGGTTGTACCAGCAGGGACTGATCCTCCACATTCAACTCGATCACCTGGTTCATGTACCGGCTGAAGTCCAGCACAATGGCCGCCCCCACCGCCTGGCCCGCCAGCGAACTGCCTCCGCCGCGCGGCAGGACGGGCAAGCCGTACTGCTGGGCATGCTCCAGGACACACTGGACATCGCCTTCGGTCCGGGGCAGAACCACCCCCAGCGGCTCGATCTGGTATATGCTGGCGTCGGTGCTGTACAACATCCGGGTATAGGTGTCGAAGCGCACGTCACCCTCGATCCGGTTCCCGAGAGAGGCCGCCACATCCGCCAGTTTGGCCGCCTGATCCGCATCCGCCACCGGTTGCCCCGGCGCGTTTTGAATGTCAAGGTTCATGTAGACTACCCTATACCAAGTTCCACGAAGTTCCTGATGGATCCCGCAGGAAGGAGTCGCCCGCAGAATGTCTCAATCCATTGTTGTCTACAGTACCACCTGGTGTCCGGATTGCATTGCCGCCAAGACCGTTATGAAAGCGATGGATGTCGCGTTCGAGGACATCAACATTGAAGAAAACCCCGAGGCTGCCTCCAAGGTCATTGCCCTGAACAACGGCAATCAGTCCGTACCTACCATTGTGTTTCCGGATGGCTCCGTCCTTACCGAACCCGGTGTCGTGGAACTGCGGAACAAACTCAATTCGCTGGCCTAGTCTCGACCCTGTCCAGGGCCTGGCGGAAATCCGCCAGCAGATCCGCGGTGTCCTCAATGCCGCAGGCCACCCGAATCAGGCCATCGGCGATCCGCTCGGCCTGGCGTTCGGCAGGGGTCTGATCATAATGACTGAGCAGCCAGGGCTGGTGCACCATGGTTTCGGTTGCTCCCAAACTGCCACTGATCAGGGCCATGTTCAGGTTGTCCACCAGCCGGGCTGCCTGCGCATGGTCGGCCATCTCAAAACTGACGACACCCCCAAACCCTGTCATCTGCTGACAGGCAATGGCGTGATCCGGATGGTCTTCCAGGCCAGCGTACCATACCTGACGCACCCCGGGATGATCCTGCAGCATGCGGGCCAGGGCCAGGGCGTTGGCATTGTGCCGGGCCATGCGCAGTCCGAAGGTCTTGAGCCCCCGGATGATGGCGGCGGAGCTGTAAGGATCCAGCACAGCCCCCAGATGGGTCTGGATGGGCCGCAGGTTGGCCAGGTTCCATGCTTCACCCACAATCACCCCTGCCAGGACATCGTTGTGGCCCGCCAGGTATTTGGTGACACTGTGCACCACATAATCAATGCCCAGCGCCAGGGGGCTGGCATTGAAGGGGGTGGCCAACGTGCTGTCTACGGCGGTAATGATGTTCCTTTCCCGTCCCAGGGCGGCCAGGGCGCGCAAATCCACACAGAGGTTGAACGGGTTGGAAGGCGATTCCACCAGGATGAGGCGGGTCGTGGGCCGCAAGGCTCCGGTAATGGTGGGGATGTCACAGGGGTACACTGTCGTGACCTCAACCCCCAGCCGGGGCAGTATGTCAGCGGCAAACAGCTTCGTCACCCGGTAGATGCTGTCACCCAGGATGACATGGTCACCTGCGGCGAGGGACAGGAGGAGCAGGCCCGACAGTGCGGCCATACCGCTGGCCGTCAGAATGGCGTCCAGGTCGGTCTCATCTGCCGTGCCCTGGGCTTCCATGGCCGCCAGCTTGACTTCCGCGGCCCGGCGCGTG
>CAXXOQ010000051.1:0-7316 GCA_963664185.2 Caldilineaceae bacterium
TGGCCCAACACAATCGGGAAGCTGCGGAACCAGGACAGGTACCTCATAACCCGGGTATTGTGAGGAGATTCCAGAGCCTCATATGGTCACCCGGGACAATGGACACGGGGATCGCCTTGCCGTGCACGGACACGCATTCCGTTCTTCCCGATCTGTACCCATCTCCCTGATCTGCTGTTTTCAGGCGGGAGCGGAAGCATCTCGTTCCGGGTATGTCATTCCTGCAACACGGGTGGTGTGGCACTTGGGATTCACGCGGTTTCCGTATATTACTATACTAGATATTGTAAAATAGTATATAATAAATCAGTATTTTTACTGAATGGGGAAAGTAGTCATGGGAAGACGGGCCCTGCTGGAACTGCAATACAGGTTGCCTGAAGGTCTTCTGGTGGATGCGGCGTGGCTGGAAAATCTGGGGATTTCGGCCTCCATGCGTTCCCGGTATGTACGGCAGGGCTGGCTGGTAAGTCCCGCCTATGGCATATACCGGCGGCCGGGCCCCGAATTGCGGTGGGAGCATGTTGTCATTTCATTGCAGACCTTCATGAACTTCCCCGTAGCCGTCGGAGGGGAAACGGCGCTGCATCTTCAGGGGCACCGTCACTATCTGAATTTGCGGGGGCGGGAAGCCGTGTATCTATACAGTCCCCGGCCCCTGCCCTCATGGGTGCATGATGTCCCCTGCAATGGGCGATTCCGGCGCTTCAACAGCGCTCGATTCTGGCCTGACGCCTCTCCCGTCGGCCATGGCGTCCACGGCCCGCAGGCCTGGGACTGGCGCGACTCGCGGCTTCCCGATGGATTTGTGCGTTTGGCCTGGGGGACCTGGGATTGGCCCCTGGTTGTCGCCGCGGAGGAACGGGCTGCCTTGGAAATGTGGGGCATGTTGACGGGGAAGAGTAGCCAAGAATTCGACAATCCGCTGAAGGTTTGCGAATCCCTTATTCCCCAACCGACGGCCATACAGCACTGGCTCAGCACCTGTCACAACCAGAAGGCCATACGCCTGTTCCTCTGGATGGCGGATTATAATCAGCTGACCTGGCGGAGCCAACTGGACCTCTCGCAGATCCCGATGGGGACGGGGCATCTGCATCTGGTGCCCAGGGGAACGGAGGGTCGCTATTGCGCCGCGTTCAATCTGACGGTGCCCAGGGATCTCTATTGGGACCGGGATGACGTCAACACTGCTTTCTAGCCGCCAACAGGTGGAAAGGCAGACCCGCCTGTTGGCAGGGATCTGCCCCTTGGTGGAACCTGAATCCGAATTCGCCCTGAAGGGTGGCACCGCACTCAATGTGTTCTGGTTCAACTTCCCCCGGATGTCGGTGGATCTGGATTTGGTGTTTCTGCCCCGTGTGTCCAGGCAAGAATTCCTCAGACGGACCGATTTGGCCATGCGCCAAATACGCAATCGCATAGAAGGCCGTTATCCCGCTGCCGCCATAAGGCAGATGCCGCTTCCGGGTAGCAGCGCCATCGGCAAGCTCCTGGTGGCCTTGGAGGGAACCGAAGTCAAACTGGAGGTCAATCCAGTCCACAGGGAAAGTCTCTATGCCCCTGTCCGGCGCGGGACGCAACCAGCGGCCTTGGGCATGTTTCCGGACATGTCATTGCAGTTGCTGTCCTTTGCGGAAACCTGCGCCGGCAAGTTCAATGCCGCGTTGACGCGCCAGCATGTCCGGGACCTGTTCGACACCCGCATCATTCTGGACGCGGAGGCCATCACGCCTGAGGTGCGTACCGCCTTTGTGGTGAATCTGCTGACACAGGCCAAGCCCTTCGCCCACATGCTGTGCCCGAACCATCGACCCGTGCAGGATGTCGAATGGGAATCCCTGCAGGATATGTCATGGCGGACGGTTGAGGTATCCGCCCTGGAACGTGCCCTGGTGGAACTGGAACGAACCATGAGTCTCCAGATGCCCAGGCACCATCAAGACCTGCTGTTGTCATTCACTCACGGCACCCCGGATTGGTCCCTCCTGGAAGTGGAGGGTGTCGCGGAAATGCCTGCCATACGCTGGCGCCTGCAGCAGATGTCCCGGTTGACGGATGTCCGCAGGATGGAACTGGCCGCCATGCTACATGCGATTTGGCCGGAAAGTCGCACCCGTTACCGTGTACCGTAACATTCCAGCCGGTGACTTTGTCTGCCCGCTATGTCAAATGGCAACGAAGTCACTACGGGCATTCATAATGCGATTGCCCTGACTGTATTCTGTCTTCGCCCCTGCAAGACGGGGGATCTTTGGCTGCAACCTTCATGCTAGACTGGAATGTCTTGCGTATGCGTGTGCTTTTACCGACCACGTCAAAGGAGGCTCAAGTCCCATGATTATCGATGCCCATGCCCACGTTTTCCCACGTCTGGGCTCCGACTCAGGGGAGCAAACGGCGGAGACGCAGTTACAGATAATCCAGCATCACGTACAGTTCCATACCCAGGGCTGGCGGCGGCGTCAGGACGGTTCCCGTGCGGATGAATCCTTGCTGACACCGGCGGGCGATGGCATTGCAGATATGCCTGATGTCAGTCTCCGCGTTGCCTGGGCATGGTCAATTGGAGTGCACCGTAGATGGCGAAGAATACTATCTGCAGTGGTATCCCTGCTGGTTTCGGGATATGGCAGCGCCTCCCGAATTGATGATCGCGTACATGGACTACCTGGGTGTGGATATGGCCATCCTGCAGCACGACCATATCTACGGGAGCCTCAATGAGATCTTGAGCGACTGTGCACAACGGTTTCCGGGACGGTTCCTCCCCCTGGCCCAAATCCGTGAGTGGGAGGCCGATCAGGAGGTCCAGCAGGCCAGACTGGAGCACGCCGTTGAGAACCTGGGGTTGAAAGGACTCTATTTCGCGGTGGAGGCGTTGGCCTTCACCAACTGGGTCGATCACCTGGACGACGTCAAGTTTGAACCCTTGTGGGAGACCGTGCGCCGCCTGGACATTCCTGTTTTCTGGTACCTCTACACAAGTCACAGGGATCGGTACCGCAACTACCTGGAACAGGTCGTGCGGCTGGACCGGTGGGCCAGGGCACATCCGGATATTCGTTGCGTTTTCACCCACGGCATCGAGAGCATCGTCATGCGGCCGCCAGGCGAGCGCTTCGCCATTCCGGCGGAGGTACTGACCTGCCTCCGGAACCCAAACATGTGTCTGGAAGTCATGTTGCACTTGATGGCGCCGGACACCGAGTACCCATTTCCGTGGGCACAGGCTATGCTGAGAGAACTGTACGACGAACTGGGACCGGAAAAGCTGATCTGGGGCTCCGATATGCCGGCCGCCGAACGGAGCGTTACCTACCGACAGGCGATGGACTATGTTCGCTTGCATGCCGAGTTCATGTCCGCGGAAGACAAATCGCTCTTTTTCGGAGGCAATGTCGCCCGTCTGCTGGGGTTGGAGGTTGAAGCCTGAAGGATGGCATGCAGATGGTAGCTGGCACCAGGCCAATCCTGGCAACCATCGTGCAATGTCCGGATGTGATCGCATGCAGGGACTCGGCCCTTGCGTTGCCGGGAAACCGAACTGCAAATGCCCATCCTCCGTGCTGTCTATGGTCTGTCATGGGGTTGAACCCGGAAGCACTGGGCACCATAGTGCGGCAACTGCAGCGTAATCCTACAGTTGCAGTTTGACAATTGTCTTTAATGGATGTTGTGCCGTGGCGCACTTGAAGCTTGGAATCGGGTCTGAATGCCAAGAAATCAGGAATGATTTCCCATGACGCATGTCTTTGCTATCGCACTTTTTGTTCCGAATCCTGAATTACAACTGTAGTGGCAATGGCCTGGTAACCTCTTGGCCGGATCGTGACTTCCCAATCAAAGCCTGAACGATTGATGGCAAGCAACAATTTGCCTTCCGCACTCTCCACCAGGTGTGCTTCCATCAGGGCCCGATACGCATCGGGCACTCCCTGTACCGATATGTCGGGTTCCAGCGCATCTGGAAGCCTTCAGCAAGTTTCGCAGGCCATGATGGACCGAACTCCCGTAGGAATGTCCCATGGCGAACATGGGTATCAACAGGTTGCCTTTGGGGCCGCCCTGAATCGGGGCAGGTTCCCCATTGCTCTGGCAATAGGCTGTGGGCTCTCCGGTAAAGCTCTCCAGCAAAACACGGTCGTGAAACGCGAAACTGCAGAATTTCCGCTCGGGATCCTTCTGGCTCCAGCCAACGCTAAAGTCAGTGGGTTCGATCCATTACCCATGCAAGCGGCTACAGCCTGGGGTCAACGGGCTCACTTTCCAGTGCCAGCACAGCGAAGGCACACTCATGTACCCGATACAGTGGTTCCTGTTCGACAAACCGCGTGAGGCCCTCTATGCCCAGGGCAAACTCCCGAAGCGCGAGCGACCTCTTCGCCGAGAGGCTTCGTTTCCGCAACCGTTCCAGGTTTTCGGGCAAGGTGTACTCGGGGCCGTAAGTGATGCGCAGATACTCAGGGCCGCGGCACTTGACCGCGGGCTGTACGTTGCCGTGCTTGCCCGCCGCAATGAAGTTCAAGGGCTTGACGACCATACCTTCACCGCCTTGGGCGATTAGCTCTTCCCACCAGCGTGTAGCCTCAATCTCGTCCGCAGAGTTCAACGTGACCACGCGGTGTGCGGTAGCCTGAAACAGCGCCGGATCAGCCTGGCACAGGCGTGTGCCGATGCTGAGGTGCCACAGATGGTCCTTGTCTGTGTGCACGGTGCCCTTACTTGCCATGAGATGGAAGGGTGCGAGGCGGATGTCCGCGAGTGAAGTTACCGGCCAGCAATACTTGGCATACGCGTCTCTGTAGCGCTGCGCGAGGTGCAATCTCCGTTCGACTTTGGGCAGGAACGCACTGACATCCACACCGCGGGCCACCGTCCGCTCCAGCAGTTCTTTGGTGGCCGTGAGGCTGGTATGGGCGGCCGTACCAACCGCGGCATACTGCTCACGGAGAAGATCCTGCGCCTTGACCGACCAGGGCATGAGTTCGCAATCCATCACCACCCAGTCGGTCCCCAACTCGTCCCAGACGCCGGCGCCGGTGAGCGCCTGGCGGACGCGATCCAGAAACCGGGCCTCAAGCGCCCGGTCTTCAAAGAACCTTCGTCCCGTCCGCGTATAGCAGATACCGATACCCTCGCCCGCGATGCCGAACCGCCGTTCGATGACGGCAGGATCCTGCCCCACCACGACAATGGCTCGTGAGCCCATGTGTTTCTCCTCGCAGACCACTTGCGACACGCCGTTCCGGCGGAAGTACGAATACACCTCCGCCGGGTGTTCCAGCCGGTCCGGGAGATCTGAGGTGTCACATGGGGATACCGTGGGTGGGAGGTATACAAGCCAGCGGGGATCCAGGGCGAAACGACTCATCACCTCCAGTGCCGCTGTCGCATTCTCTTCCCGCACTGTAATGTTGCCGCGCAGGCGAGTCGCCACGACGCGCTTCCCCAGCACGTCATCAATGTCAAGCAGGTGTGCAGCGCGTGCCTCCGCCCGGGCGGAGGTGGGCTGAGGAGGTGTTGGTGTCGGCCAAGGGCTTTCGCCGGCTCATAGTAGACCCGGGAGGCCGGAACCGAAACAAGCTCCAGCTCCGGATACCGGAGGGCAGTAAGCCTGCCACCGAATACACATCCGGTATCAATATTGATCGTATGGTTGACCCAGGCGGGTTCCATGACCGGGGTATGTCCGTAGACCACCCTTGGCTGGCCACGATAGCTGGCTGCCCAGTTGACCCGGACAGGGAGCCCGAACTCGTCTGTTTCCCCGGTGGTCTCACCGTAGAGTCCGAAATCACGGACGCGTGCGGACGCACGGCCCTGGTACTCCGCCTTCATCCCGGCGTGGGCCACGACCAGGTCACCGCGATCGAGTACGTAATGACTGATCAGGCTGTCCAGAAACGTCATGACCTGCTGCCGAAACGCGGGAGACTCCCTCTCCAGCTGGGCGAGGGAGTCGGCCAGCCCATGCGAAATCTGCACCCGTCGGCCCCGGAGCTGGCGCACGAGTTTGGCATCGTGATTGCCCGCCACACACAGCGCCACGCCCTCCTCCACCATTGCCATCACGAGTTTGAGGACCTGGACTATCCCCGGACCCCGATCGACCAGATCGCCCAGAAAGACGACCTTGCGCCCCTGGGGATGGATGACAGACAAGCCATGGCCCGCGTCTGGCGCGTCACGGGCCTCCAAGCGGTATCCCAGACGTTCAAGCAGGGCGACGAGTTCGTCGTAGCACCCGTGGACATCGCCAATAATGTCGAAAGGCCCATGCTCGTGCTGGCGATTCGTCCACATCGGTGCGCGTTCCACGGTGGCGGCTTCCACGTCTTCCGGGGAGTTGAGCACAAATACGTACCGGAATCCTTCCCGTTTCAACCCGCGGAGTGAACGCCTGAGCTGAGCTGACTGCTGCCGCAAAACGTGCGCCCCGAACGACCGGTCGACACGTTGCTGGTTACGCGCCCGGCACACGGCCTGGGGCATGTTGAGCACGATAGCCGCGGCCAGGCAATCGTGCTCCTTGGCAAGTTTCACCAGTGACTTGCGGGCTCTGGGCTGGACGCTGGTAGCATCAATGACGGTCAGCCGTCCGGCGCGCAGGCGCGTGGCCGCAATGAAATTGAGTACGGCGAAAGCCTCTGGTGTCGCGGCCTGGTCGTTGGCATCATCGGCCACCATCGCCCGGCAGGCATCCGAGGAAATCACTTCGGTTGGCTTGAAGTGCCGCGCGGCAAAGTGGGATTTGCCGGATCCGGTCGGGCCGATGAGCACGACCAGACATAGCTCGGGTACCGTGATCTTCATTGCGTAAAGACACCCATCTGGGTAGGTGCGCCGTAAGTGGGATGCGCAGGGCCAATAGCCTGGAAACGTACCTCATACCCGCGTCGGCTCGCAACCTGGCGCGACCAGCGCTGGAATTGCTCTCGTGTCCACTCGAAGCGGTGGTCCCTGTGCCTGTACGCTCCCGTTGGCAGCCGATCGAAGAGCACGTTGTACTCCACATTGGGTGTGGTCACGAGGATGGCTTTCGGCTTCGCCGCACCGAACACTACCTCTTCAAAGGCTGCAAGGCGAGAGGGGTCTATGTGCTCAATGACCTCCATGGCAATCGCAGCGTCATAGCCGGCCAGTCGGCTGTCCCGGTACGTAAGCGCTCCGTGCAGCAGGGTGATGCGCTCCTGCTGCTGAGGTGACAGGGTATCGCGGTGCAAACGGTTGTGTGCCAATTCCAGCGCCCGGTGTGAAACGTCAAGGCCTGTGACAGACCGAATCCCGGGTTCCTTGAGCAATTCGCGGAGTAG
>CAXXOQ010000052.1:0-3088 GCA_963664185.2 Caldilineaceae bacterium
GGCCGATCAGCCCTTTCATCTCAAGTTCGACGGCTTCGTGGCCCTGCAGCTGGCCGCGGATGTGGCGCGCACCTTCATCGCCTGTGCCCGTTCCGGTTTCGAGGGCGCCACGGCCTGCAACCTGCGCAACGATGTGGTTTCCGTACCCGACTTTGTGGCGGAAGTCCAGCACCAGTTTCCGCAAGCCCAGCTCACGTACCCGGAAAACAGTCCCCTGCCCTACCCGCATGACCTGGGCGACAGGGGGTTGCGCCGCATCATTGCGTCCGTACCCCACACCCCGCTGGCCGAGGGCATCGCCTCCACCGCTTCCCACTTTCATGCCTTGCTCCAGCAAGGCCGCCTGGACCTGACTCAGCTTTCCGCCTGAACATCCTGCAAGCCATGATGGGTATGTCCCGTATGCGTCGCACCAAAATCATCTGTACGCTGGGCCCGGCGTCCAGTCAACCCGATATCCTGGAGCAAATGATTCAGGCGGGGATGGACGTAGCGCGCCTCAACCTGAGCCACGGCACGCACGAAAGTCATACCCAAACCATACAGACGGTGCGGCAACTGGCCCAGAAACTGGACCACCCCGTCGCCATTATGGCCGATTTGCAGGGTCCCAAGCTGCGGATGGGCGTGATGCAGGATGGGGGCGTGGTGGTGCAGAATGGGGAAAGCCTGATCTTCGATATGGAGCCGCAGGCCGGCACGTCCCGGCGGGTGCCCGTGCAGTCGCAGGAGGTCTTTCGTCTGGTGCGTAACGGCAGCACCCTCCTGGTGGATGACGGTCTGATGGAATTCCGGGTGGAGTCGGTCCAGGATTCCAAAGCCAGGGTGCGCGTGATCCACGGGGGACAGTTGCAGGACAACAAGGGCATCAACATTCTGCATGCGCCCACGGGCATTTCCGCGCTGACGGACAAGGATCGGATCGATCTGGCCTTCGCCGTGGCGCAGGAGGTCGACTGGATCGCGCTCAGCTTTGTGCAGACCCCCCAGAACATCCAGGAAGTCAAGGACCTGATCCGTTTCCACCAGGGCACGCAGGCCATCCCCATGCCGGTGGTGGCCAAGATCGAGAAACCCAGCGCGCTGGAATGCATCGACGATATTCTGGACCTGGCCGACGGCATCATGGTGGCCCGGGGGGATCTGGGCATTGAGATGCGTACGGAACAGGTGCCCCTGATCCAGAAAGATCTGATCCAGCGCTGCAACGCCCGGGGCATTCCCGTCATCACCGCCACCCAGATGCTGGAATCCATGATCACCAATCTCCGGCCCACACGGGCCGAAGCCAGTGATGTGGCCAATGCCGTGATCGATGGCACCGACAGTCTTATGCTGTCCGGCGAAACCGCGGTGGGCCAGGATCCGGTACGGGTCATCCAGACCATGGCCACGATTGTGCAGACCACGGAATCCAACCTGGCACCGCATCTGATCAACATGGATGCGAATCTGTACGGGGACAATCCCATTGCCGTGTCCATCGCCAAGTCCTCGGTGGATGTCGCGACGCAGGTCGATGCCCGGGCCATCCTGGCCCCTACGGCGTCCGGCTTTACTGCCAAGCGTCTGGCCAGTTTCCGGCCGCCGGTGCCCATCATTGCCCTGACGCCCCAGCCCCGCGTGCAGCGCCAGCTGTCCCTCTTCCGGGGTGTTTACGGCATGTCGGCCGCCGACTTTTATACCACCGATGAAGTACACCAGGACGCCATTGATCGGGCCCTGCATTCCGGCATTGTGGAAGAAGGCGATCGCGTGGTCATCACCTCCGGGTCCGTGATCGGATTGGCCGGGACGACCAACATGATGACCGTGCGCCGCGTCGTCAGGCCTCTGGTCACGGGCAAGGGGGTGGGGCGCACCCGCATTCAGGGCATATGCCTGCGCTACGGCCATGATCCCTTGCCCTCCGGCGCCAACCTGGAGGACTACATCCTGATCATTCAGGAAATTGTGGAGGCCGAACTGCCGACCGCCTCCACGTGTGCCGGTTTCATCACCACGCTGCCCCAGGCCGAAATCGAATGGCGGCTGCCCTGGCTGCGCGAATCCGAGGTGGCTGCCATATACGAAGCGCAAGGCAATATGGACGAACTGGTCAGCGGCCAATACCTGATTCTGGATGCCGTCAGTGGCCGTGCCTTTGACAACGACAGTTTCACTTTCACCTGACCGGTGACAGGCACGGTGGCAACTGCACACGATATGGGACCCACAGGCAGGCAGCACAGATGGGAACTTCCCCAGGCACCCGCCCCGGTCTGTCTGTTGCCTGGCCGGTCCGTATGAGTCCCCGCAGGCACCCAGTGGGAACGGCCCTCTACCATGCGCATCGTCTCCATCACAACCTACGATCTCCAGTGCGCCATTGATGAGCCTTTTGGCTGGTCACAGGCATGGACCCCCACGCGGTCACTCCAGCTGGTCCGCATTGATACGGACAGCGGCATTTGTGGCTGGGGCGAATGCAACGCGCCCGGTACGGGTGATCTGATTCACACCCATCTGGCTCCTCTCTTGCTGGATGCGGATCCCTTGCTGCGGTCAGGCCTGTGGCAGCGCATGTTCCATGCGCTGTACAATGGCGGCGTCCAGGGAGGCATAGGCGGCAGTGCCATCAGTGCCCTGGATATTGCCCTGTGGGACATTGCCGGCAAATGCCTGGCCCAACCGGTCAGCATGTTGCTGGGCGGGGCCTTGCGCGCCCGGATTCCCGTCTACGCCACAGGCCTGTACTACCGCGCGCAGGAATTTCCGGCGAAACTTCTGGATGAAGCCCGTGCGTATGTCGATATGGGATACATGGGCATGAAGACCAAGGTGGGAGGACTGTCCCGCCAGGACGATGTGGCCCGGGTGGCCGCCCTGCGGAAGGCCGTGGGCGACGACATCTATCTCATGGTGGATGCCAATCAGGCGTTTGACGCCGCTGCCGCCATTCAATGGGGGCAGGCCATGCAGGATCTGGATCTCCACTGGTTTGAGGAACCCGTGCATGCCGGCGATCTGGAGGCGTACGCCCGCGTGCGGCAGGCCCTGCCGGGCATGACGCTGGCCGGGGGGGAAGTGTTGCGCACCCGCCATGAAT
>CAXXOQ010000053.1:0-43336 GCA_963664185.2 Caldilineaceae bacterium
TACTTCAGTTCCCCCTCAACTACGGAACCCTCAATCGTGGTGTGGACAGGGGGCATGCAGTCGGAATGATACATCCCACTCCAGGGGCCAGGCCGGACACAGGTAGATCTTCCTGCCTTCGCATTGCAGCAGCATGGCCTGGAGCGCGGTATTCAGCACACCGCCATGGCATTGGTCCGGGTACCAATCGAAGTTCGGTCCCCAGAAAGCGGGAAAGCGGGAAAAATTCTGCATGGCGTTGGCGGGTTCGGCAATACCCTGGCAGTCGTGATTCTGATTGCCGGCCCGGCTGACCACAGCATCCCGTGCACTGTCTGCCAATCCCAGATAGGCCAGAAACAGATCGTTCTGCCGCCAGCCATAATATCCCAGGAACTGGCGATGTTGCAGGGCCGCATGCGCCAGTTCCTGATCATCCTTTTCGAACGACAGTAAACGAAAGGGAAACACAGCGTAGAGTTCGGCATTTTCTATGTTCCGGCACCAGGCATAGGCGTCCGCGGGCGCGAGCATGCGGACACCGCCTTCCTCGCGTGTGGGCAGATCCGGGATTTTACGGAGGAGCTCGGTCCAAGTCGTGCGTTGCTGTGGGGTAGTGGCTTCCGCAGGCAATGCCAGCAGACGTTGGGCCACCGCCCGCAAGCCCGCAATCTCCGGCATGGGATTGGTACAGTCCCACCAGGTCTCCAGGGCCTGGGCGGGATGCATGACCAGCTTGCCCTGATCATTGGTGGGATAGTAATGGTCAAAGAATTCCAGGGTCAGGTTGGCGAACGGCAGGAGTGTTTCCTGGAGAAATGGCAGATCCTGCTGATGGTCGAAATAATCCAGCATCAGGAAGATCAGTTCCAGGCCCCCCACCCACTCCCACTTGTGGTAACGGCTCTCCTGCAGCGGATCCTCTCTTTCCGCGTAGGGGGGTCCAACCGTAGGTTTCGGTGAATACGTCACCCCAGAAGTACACGCATTCCGAGAAAAAGATGCCGTCGTATCCAAAGTAGCGTTGCGTACGGTAGCGCCAAAGGGCCAGCAGATCCTGGGCATACATCCGGAACAGGGGCCTGAGCATCTCATAATCCCCGGCCGCACACATGCTGTAGTACGGCAAGCGTGTGTTCTGCCACCAGTAGCCCGGTCCCCAGCGCCGGTAATCGGCATCCTCCTGCTTGCCCGGATACGGCACATTGAAAATGGATCCGTTGAACTTGATCGGGTAGCGCCCCCGGCCGGCACAGGCCTGGACATACCGTTGCAGGGCATAGGAACGGCTGACCAGTGCGGCTTCGCGGGCTGTGTTTGCCTCCGGGGCCGAAATCTCGATCCAGCTCCGGTCCCAGAATGCCTGCCACCAACGCACATGCTCTTCCCTGTGCGAGGCGAGATCGGCCTGGCGTACAGTGGCGATCTGGTCTTCCATGGCCGCAAGCCAGGTGGCAGGCGAGGCAGGATGCAGGACGAGAACGGGGATCTGGAACGCCACCTGATGTCCCCGCCTCCGAACGCAATTCCCGATCGTGGACCCTGGTTCCATCGCGGGTCAGGATGGCCGCGCCGAATATCCGGTCCAGCAGGGGATCTCCCCGGTCAAAGCCTTCAAGCCCCTGGAGTTCCGCCGTCAGTGCCGGGCCTACCGACTTCGTATTGTGGTGATACCAGCCAATCCAGTCCGGCCGATCCTGCAACACCGTGTCGGGCTCAATGATGGTGGCCGCATGTTTCTGATCCGGACGGCTGCGGTCCAGCATGATGTCACTGACCTGCAGTTCCTCCAGTTCTTCCCGTTCGGTGCGCCACAGTTCGATATGCGCCGTGGCCGCAATGGGCGTCGTGGCGTCGATATTGACGTGGACTACCGGCTGATGGGCGTCCACCCAAAGCCGAATGTCAACCCGGGTATCCAGGCGATGATCTGCACAGGGGCCAAACTGTACCTGCCAGGTGCCCGTGGGCAGATCAAGGGTTTGCTGCATGACAGACGGATTGGGGGCCGGGTCCAGGACCACGCGGACACGGCCTAATTTCAGCAGCCGTCCATTGTCCCCCCAGGAATCGGTACGCCCGATGTAGAAGCACAACGCGCCCTGCTTCGATATCCAGGCGTTGAGGCCAATCTCACCATTGCCCAGCGGTACCGAGCCCTGGGCATCATGACTGGGGGCATGCCAGACAACATTGTAGGCTTGGGGATTTGACATGGAATCACAAACTCCTTGTACAGACCAATGGTCCGGGAACAGGCTGACAACGGGTGTGGCAGTCACCGGGAAGGGGTGGGATACCGGTATCCCCTCTGCCTCAGCCAGGAGGCGCCGGGGAGGGTCGGGTACGGGCCATGGAGGGGTTGGCGTCAGGGGTAACCAGCTGCTGCGGTTCGCTGGTCCGCCACTGGTCCCGAATGCGGTCCAATTCGGTCAGAACATACTCCCGCGATTCGACATCGGCGATGCACGGCGTACGCTCCATGTAGGTTCGCACCTTGCGGACACGCCGGACCGCCCGGCGCTGCTGGCGCTGTGCCCAGCGCTCCCTGCGTCTGGTGTCAGCCGGTGGGGGCTCAAGCCATGCATCCGGGATTCGTTCCGTCTCCAGGATACTCTCGGCCGCCTGATGCAGGGCATTGATGCGTTCTCCCATTACGCGGCCTGCCATGCGTGTGCCCTGGATGGCAGCCAGTGTGAACAGAACGATAAAAATCAGAAAACCAAGCGCAAAGAGAACGAGAAGCATAGGTCCAGCCGCTTACGCATCCACACCCGTCAGTTCCAGTTCCCCGGCAAAATGACAGCGGGAGAAATGTCCGGGTCTGACTTCCGTCCATGCGGGTTCTTCCGTGCGACAACGGTCTTCGGCATATTGGCAGCGCGGATGAAAATAGCACCCGGAAGGCAGGTCGGCGGGATTGGCCGCTTCACCCGGCAAGATCATGTGGTCCTGGCCTATATCCGGATCGGGGACGGAGACGGCCGACAGCAGGGCTTCCGTATAGGGATGAAGGGGATGCAGGTACAGCTCCTCGGTTTCGGCTGTTTCCACGATCTTGCCCACATACATGACGGCGACCCGGTCGGATACATGCTCCACCACGCTCAGGTCATGGGCGATGAACAGCATGGTGAGGTTGAATTCCTCCTGCAAGTCCTGCAGCAGATTCAAAATCTGGGCCTGCACGGAGACATCCAGGGCCGATACCGGTTCGTCCGCGATCACAATGCGTGGATTGGTCGCGAGGGCCCGGGCGATGCCAATGCGCTGGCGCTGCCCCCCGGAAAAGGCATGGGGATACCGTATGAGGGACTCAATATTGAGTCCCACCAAGTCCACCAGTTGCCGTACGCGGTCTTCGATATCCGTGGTGGAACCCATGCGGTTGGCGCGCAAGGGTTGTGCAATGATGTCCAGGATCGTCTTGCGGGGATCCAGCGAAGAATACGGATCCTGGAAGATCATCTGCATATGGCGTCTTTGGGCCCGCAATTCCTCCTTTTCCAGCTGCAGGAGATCGGTCATCCGGTCGCCTTCCAGGCGGAGGAGAATGCGCCCCTCCGTCGGTTCAATGGCACGCACAATACAACGGCCCAGCGTGGTCTTGCCACAGCCGGATTCGCCTACCAGGCCCAGTGTTTCCCCTTCCCTGACCTCGAGTTCCACATTGTCTACTGCCTTGACTTGCCCCACCACGCGCCGGAACAGCCCCTTTTCAATGGGGAAGTATTTCTTGATCCCTTCCACGCGCAACATGGGTTTGCGGTCAACCGGATTCTGCATGGGCCGTATCCTGGTCTTCGTACAGAAAACACCGCACCCGATGTCCGATCTGCGGTTCATATAGGGGAGGAATGGCCGCGTCACAGATACCGGGCATCACCTCCGGACAGCGTTCCACAAACGGGCACTGGGTCGCCAGATTCAGGGGAATGGGCACCGAACCCTCGATAGCATCCAGTCGCTGGCGCACTTTCCGTCCCACGCGGGGAATGGATTTCAGCAGCAGCCGCGTATAGGGATGCAGCGGTTCCTTGAACAAGGCATGGACATCGGTCTGTTCCACCACCATCCCCAGGTACATGACCACTACTTCGTCGGCGATATCCGAGATGACCGCCAGGTCATGTGTGATGTACAGCATGGACATGCCTATCTCGGCCTGCATCTGCTGCATCAGATCCAGGATCTGCGCCTGTACCGTGACATCCAGGGCCGTCGTGGGTTCATCGGCAATGAGCAGGGACGGATTGCAGGACAGCGCCATGGCAATCATGGCCCGTTGCCGCATGCCTCCAGACAGTTGATGGGGATATTCATCGAAGCGCTGCGGGGCATTGGAAATGCCCACCTTGCGCAGCATATCGATCGTGATCTCCTTGGCCTCGTCCCGGTCCTGCGTGCGATGGAGCAGAATCATCTCGCTGATCTGGTCCCCTATGGTATGCACCGGTGACAGACTGGCCATCGGCTCCTGGAAGATCATGGAGATTTCACGGCCGCGAATCGCCCGAATGGCCGGACCGTCCGGTTCCAGATCCAGCAGGTTGGTCGCTTCCCCATCCGCATGCGTGAACATAATCGTGCCATTTACGGTGCGGCCCGGTGAGGGCACGATGCGCAGGATGGACTGGGTCGTGACACTTTTGCCACAGCCACTCTCGCCAATCACCCCCACGGTGCTATGCCGCGTAATGCTGAAACTCACGCCGTTGAGCGCTTTCAGGATGCCTTCGCGCAGGAAGAAATGAGTCTCTACGTCTCGGAGTTCCAGCGTGATATCGTCCACGGCCCCAAACCCTGTTGCGTTTCAAACGGTTGCCCGCATGGGCCTGGCGCGGGCCAGGCCCATGGTGGATGTTACGGGGCAAGCAGCCCACCCCTGTGTCCTGTACATCAGCATCTCCGGCAGATGGGCCATTTCACTTGTAGGGGTCGGCGGCATCGCGCAGACCATCCCCCAGGAAATTGAAAGCGACGAGCGTGATCACCAGCACGAGACCGGGAAAAAGCAACCAGGGATAGAGAATTACCACCTGCACCTGCTGCGCCTCATTGAGCAAGGTACCCCAGCTCACCAGGGGGGGCCGGATACCAAGGCCCAGGAAACTGAGCGCGGTTTCGGCCAACACCATGCCGGGGATGGCCAGGGTCAGATTCACAATCAGGTAACTCATGAAACCGGGCAGCATATGGATGCGGATGATCTTCATATCCGTCTCCCCCGCAATCCGTGCTGCCAGCACATAATCCTCTTCCCTCAGACTGATGATCTTGCCCCTCACTACACGGGCCAGGCCGCTCCAGGCGACCAGGGCGATAATGACAGTGACCAGGAAATATACCTGGAGCTGGGGCATCTCCCGCGGGATCGCGGCCGAGAGCGCCATCCAGAGCGGGATCGTGGGAATCACGAGCAGGAACTCTACCAGGCGCTGAATGATCGTATCGGATACGCCCCCGAAATACCCCGAAATGCCGCCAAACAGGCAACCCAGGACAAAACTGATGGCGACGCCCACCAAGCCAATCGTCAGGGAAATACGGGCGCCGTAAAAAATACGCGAGAAGATATCCCGCCCCAGCTTGTCCGTACCCAGCAGAAAGACATAGCCCGGCTCTTCCACGCCTATCAGGTGAAGATTGGTCGCAAACAGCCCCCACACCTTCACCTCATCGCCGCGATGGAGAAAGCGCAAGGGAAATTCCTGCTCCCGGTCCATCGCAAACTCCAGGGCAAAGGTCTCCTGGTTCCGTTCCTGTGTGTAGCCGTACACGAAGGGACGCAGGGTCAAGCGGCCATCGGCGTGCCGAAACCGGGGAGCCTGGGGCGGCGCAAAGATATAGTCGGAATTGCGCCGGTGTACGTCGTAGGGCGCGACGAATTCGCAGACCAGGGCACTCAGATACATCACAATCAGAATGCAGCCACCCGCAATGGCCAGCCGATGGCGCACAAACTTGCGCCACATGAGCTGGCCCTGCGACGCCATGAAGAAACGGTCCTGCGCCGTCGTCTGGGTTCGGGGTGGGTTCTGGGTCAGGGCCTGTGTTGTCATACCAAACTATCCTGCGGCCCGTCAGCGGTCCAGCCGGATGCGGGGATCCACAACCATGAGCAACAGATCGGAAACGAACGTCCCCACGATGGTCAGGATACCCAGAAAAAGCACCAGGGTCCCCGCCAGATACATATCTTCACTGAGCAAGGCGCGATACAGGAGCGGTCCCACGGTGGGCAAACTCAGAACGATGGCCACGATGGCCCCGCCTGACACCAGCCCCGGCAATACCCAGCCCACGGTACTCACTACCGGGTTGATGGCCACGCGGACCGGATACTTGAACAACACCTTGCGCCGGGTCAGGCCCTTGGTACGGGCCGTGATGACATACTGCTTGCCCAGTTCATCCAGCAGCACCCCGCGCATAACGCGGATCAGGGCGGCCGTCTGGCCTATGGCGATGACCACAATCGGCACCGGCAGGTGTTTGATCATGTCCACCACCTTGTCCCAGCTCCAGGGTTCATGGGCGTACTCCTTGGAAAACAGGCCTCCCACACTCATGTCAAACTGGGTGTGAAAGAAGACCATGACCAGCAAAGCCAGGAGAAAGGGCGGCGTCGCCAGGCCGATAAAGCCCACGGCGGTGGCCCCATAATCGCCCAGGGAATACTGGTTTGTGGCGGAATAGACCCCCACGATGATCGACAGGAAATACACAAACACCAAGGACGTCAGATTTACCACCAGCGTCAGGGCCATGCGATCCCCAATGATGTCCGTCACCGGCCGATTCCATTGCAGGGACGTGCCGAAATGGCCACGGAACATGCCGGCAAACCAGCGCAGGAACTGGACATATATGGGTCTGTCCAGACCATACTGGCGCTTCAGGGAATCGATCTCGGATTGATCGACCTTCTCACCACTGGCCTCCAGCCGGGTGATGTACATGGTCAGGTAATCCCCCGGAGGCAACTGGATAATGACGAATGTGGTGACGCTCAGCAACAGCAGCAGTATAACCATGTACACGAACCGTTGCAGGGTGTAGGTGATCACAGGTCAAGTCTCTGCCGCTGCCAAGGGGTTGCGTAGTCACACCTGGGGGGGGCATGAGAGTACGTACTCTCATGCCCCCCAGGCTGCTATGCACTTACTTTACTTCCAGTAAAACTGTTCCGACAATTCCATCAGGGAAATGTGGTAGTACTCCCGATCTTCGGCTACCGCAATGTTCCCCAGGCCCTGATTGTAGACGAAAGGCTGGGGTGCACTGGCCACCGTGCCGATGTTCCACACATTTTCCTTGTGGCTTTCAAAGATTTCAATGCCAAGCCGTGTTTGCTCTTCGGCCGTGGTCGCCGTCTGGAGTTCCCAGAACAGTTCCACCAGCTTAACGGCTTCGGGATCCTGGGGTTCCGTACCATCTGCGCCCTGCGCGTTGTACCAGGTCCACCAGGATGGGGTCATGAGGAAACTGCTCACGAAGACGGCATCCGCCGGTGACAGACCATTGGCCCACCAGATGGTACCCACCGTCTCATTGGCACCGCGCTTCTGCCAGTAGAACTGGCCGTTGACCTGCTCGACCTTGGTATCCACGCCGATTTCCACCCAGAATTCCCGGACGAGTTCCCCGCCGGGGGTCGCCGGGGGCGTCACGTCGTAGTAATCGATCGGCAGAACCAGGCGTTCGCCATCCGGCCGCAGCCGGAATTCGTTGTTATCGTCCCACGCCAGGCCCATTTCGTCCAGCAACGCGTTAGCCCTGTCCAGATCGAATTCGGCATAGGCATCACGGAACTCGTCCTTGTACCAGGGGCTGCCGGTTACCGGAGCAAAGGCACTGGGCACGCCGAAGTCCAGGAAAATCGACTTCTTGACTTCCTCACGGTCCACGGCCAGGGACAGAGCCTGCCGGAAGCGCTTGTCCCGGATAATCTCGCCCAGCACGGGATCGGCCGGATCGAAGTTGAACGGGAAAATCAGGAGCTGATCCTGCCACGCGGGCAGGGCCATCAGGTGATAGTTGCCGGCTTCCTGGTTCTGGGAGAACATGGGGTAATCGGACAGCCGAATGAACTGGCCCTGGATATCGGTCTCGCCCGAGATAATCTTGAGGTTTTCGACCTCAAGGTCGGTCACCAGACTGCGGGAAAGGGAGTCAATGTACGGCAGCTGATTGCCGTCAGGATCCACCTTGTAGAAATACGGGTTGCGCGTCATGATGAACTCGCCCTGCTGGGGTTCACTGTCCCAGGCGTAGGGCTGCAGGACTGGCATACTCCGGTAATCCGGCGTGCGGCGGGAATAGCTCCCCCCCGTGACATTGGTCTGAATGCCCGCAAACCAGCGGCCCCAATCCTCAGCTGCCGTGTACTCTTCCTTGGCCATCAGGGGCATCAATTCCTCAATATCGGTATACCCCGTGTGGTACTGCTTGAAATAGTGGGAAGGACGCAGGTTGGAACTCCAGGCCCAGTTCACCATTTGGGGCAGGAAGAAGCCGTTGGGTTCCGCAAACACAAACCGCACCGTCCGATCATCTACCACTTCGAAGACGGTAGGTTGACCACGGTACTTGAGCCACGAAGGCACGTTGGGGGTGACATCCTCGTTAAGCAGAATATCCTCAATGTAAAAGCGGATGTCTTCCGTGGTTACATCGTCCCCATCGGACCATTTGTAGCCTTCCCGCAGCGTGAACTCGAAGGTCGTGCTGTCATCGGACTTGCTCCAGGCTTCATAGACACCGGGCATGAGTTCACCACCCATCCACTTGTAGCGCGCGGTGCCCTTGGCCGGCCGCAATTCCAGCAGATTGGTTTCGTTGAGATGACGGATATAGTGATCGTAGTCAATGGTGTATTCCACCCAATGGAGGTTGCCTCCATAATTGCCGATGTCTTCCAGGGGAATCTGGACCACGGGATTGTCGGGCAATCGTTCCTCTACCGGTGGCAACGTACCGGCAGCGACCATTTCCGCCAGCATGGGTGACTCACTGAAGGCGGAAAGGGTTACCCCATATTCCGCTTCATAGTCAGCCAGATTGAAGTCCCGGCCGGAATGGGGATCATCAATGAAACGTCCCATGGCCACGGCATCGTCCATTGCCTCTTCCTGGGCCGCCTCCTCCGCCATGGGTTGCTCTGCGGCTTCTTCCTCCGCCGCGGGCTGGCCTCCGCACGCTGCCAGCCCCAAGGACATCAACAAGATCATAACGACCAACCAGGGGGTGGATCGTCTCAGATGCACAGACATGATTTCACCTCTTCAAGGGATTACAAAACTGTCAGGGGTTGCATGGATCTTACTATAGGTGGACAGCAAATCCATAGGTGAGACCATGAAGCAGTACCCTTTCCCCAAGGGTGGATTTGGGATAATAAGGCGGCAACCAGCGCAAAAATTTCCTGGTGTGAGCGACAGTCGCTCAGGCCAATCCAGTGATCGCAGGACCCGGCGAAGAGTCTTCTCCGCCAAGGATGATGACCGACATGCCCTCCTGAGTCCGCAAACACCGCATATCCTCGTGGTTCCGGCCTACGGCAAAGGCGATCTGCCTCCTTCTGCAGACTTGGTTTCTCCCCAGGCTGACCGCGTCTTCCGTTCTGGAGCATAGAGCACCCAAACCCCTGCATCAGCCCGCGCTGGGCCGTGTTCGGTCCCGCTGAATAGGCGCCCTGCATGGCAGTTGCATCAAACTGCACGCATCCCGCTCCGGCCGACAGTCGGAGGCATCATCGGTCCCCCATCGCCCTGGATCGATCTGCCCGGGTCGGAAAGTCGGTAGTCCCGGTCGCCATTGACTCGGGCCATCAGCCCGGCCAGACGCCTCCTGGTCTCGTCCCGAATCGCCGTCGGCACTGGGATGTCGGACTCCATGGGGACAAGACAATGACGGGACATGCAGCTTCCCCAGACCTGCAGCGGTGCACGGTACCGAGAACCCGTTGACCCCACCGTGACGGACTGCCCACAAGCCGCCGTCCAGCACAGCCCACGTGGCGGAACCCAAGGGTTTCGGGACAAACCAGACCAAGCCTGGGCTCCCGGTCCAAAGGGATTGCGACAGGCGGCGGTGATTTGGCTACCCTCATGGTCATGGTAGCACTGCTTTGGGTTATTGGCTTTTACGTCATCACCATATTCAGGAATATTTTTCGCCTTTATCGACCCATCTCGATTCCGCCCCTTGGGAATGCGTGTTCCATGTACACGGAAAGGAGAGCCAAGGTCGCTGCGATCAACATATCCTTATATCCTTGAAAAACGGATAACGGAGCCATTTTATCGGATTTCAGAACACGAACTGTCCCCTTACTTTCCGCAACGCGTGTGAGTTGGTATAGGCCCGAAACTCCTCCATCTGGCAGTTCTTGCCCCGACCGGATGGTCACGCCCTTGGCCGCTGAACCACAACAGGCACCGTGGATGCTGCTCCAGCCGTTCACTGCCGGGGTGCCAGCGGTCTGGATCATTTAGGAGACAGTGACTACCTACGGTTACACCTCCGCGTTGCCACAAAGGCTGAAAGTCCGGCCGCAATCCTATGGGCTGGCGGTGCCGGCCAGTGACTATGTCCAGATGAAGTCCCGGCAGGTACAGGCGTTGACGGTCACGCGCCCCGCTACCGCGTGCCAGCCGCGGGTCTGTAGACAACGGGCAGTACTGGGCCCTGGAGACACCACCTGCGATGTCCCCAGGCAGTCGTGCAGGTCTATCGCGTGTAGGCGGCCTCCCGGAACACCTATCTGGCCACTTGGTGCAGGTGGCCGACACCTGCGGGAGCATCGAGCGTGGCTTCCCGATGGCAAAGGGCGAAGTAGACCTGGACGTACAGGAAGTGCGCCAGGCCGTGGGCTGCTATTGGCATATCACGCTCACCATGTGGTGCGCCACCGGGTCCAGCGTCAATATCCACAGCATCGGCCCCTGCTCAAAGTCTCACAGCCAGTACTCCCAGATCTCCAGGCGGGAACAGGCCCGTCGCTTCTCCACTCAGTCCCGGGTTTCCCGATCCATCACAGGCAGTCCCAAGGCAATTACGACGGGCGGAGAACAGCGTTGTAGCAGACCGGGTTGTGCCAACCCGGTCTGCTCTCAGCCAAGCGATGCCAAATGACATCGCAATGGGCATTCAATGGGGCAGCACCCTGGTGCCGCTGGCCGAATCCAGCTTTGGATGTACGGTGGTGCTTGCGGTACTGTGGAAATGGTCAGTCGCCGGTCAGGGTGGCAACCTGGTTGTCTGGGACGCCCTGCAAATTGAATCAGCACGGATCGCGGGAATTCGCATCAGCCTGCTGATTGTCAGCGGGTTTCAGGCAACGGAAGTATCCGGGAAGCCGTCCGTATACGGGGCCGGTGGCTCCTGCAGGTCCTCATCATGCACTGTCCACCGCTGGTACAACGCATCCTTGCAGGCAGGCCAGACATCCTGCTCCGTAAGGGAGGTTCCCACCGGTTCCCCGTTCGGAGCATACCCCTGGCACTCCCAGGCCACTACTTTACCTGCCTGCAGTGTAAAGTGACAGCCCCAGGTAAAGACGGGTGTCGTAAGGCAGGGAAAGCAGATAATTCTTGTCCTGGATCTGCCGCTGTCCAGTCCGGGCCTGGGCATGGGTGCCGGTCTTGAACTCCAGCACCATGGAGATATCGTCCCAGACAATGGTGGTATCCGCATCCCCCTGCAAGCCGGATTTCTCCATTTCGTGGTAGCGGATACGACCGTGGGACAACATGACAGCAAGGTCCAGAGCCAGATTGCAGGTACTGTGTTCCGCCCCGTGGAAACGCTGATGCGCCAGCAAATGCAGCAGAGCATTGAACTTTTCCACCATACGCGGCAAATTCAGCGCCTGGAGAGCATCTACCATCTCCGCATGGTATCCGGTAGCCCGTGTGATCTCCCGGGATGCTATCCAGGGTTCCAGCAGAACACGGCTGAGATATGTAGCCACTTCCCGGTTGGGAGGAGCCAGTTCCCCGGTGGGGGTCAGCGTGAGATAGCCCGTCTGGTACAGCAGCGGCACCAGCTGGGCCGGTTGCCACTGGGCCAACACGGCTTCGGGGCTGGCACCGGGTTGGATGTTGTCCAGCCAGTCCAGACGCAGGTTGTAGTCGTGTACCGGGACCGGGCGCATCAGGGACAGGGGCACCCGGTCCCGGGATTCCAGCTTGCGCCAGGGAGCCTGCAACAGTTCCTCTACAACATCCAGATGTCCCGTCTGAGACCAATACTCGCCTATGATCCCCTCGTCCAGACTGCACATGATGGCAAAGGGGTTGTACAGGGTTTCCCCTGCGTCTGGGGAAAACCGGTACCCATCGTACCACTCGCGCCACGCCGTCCGGGATAGGGATGGCCATCCCGGACGGGACGAATGTGTCGGTACATGGTCCTGCACCTGGTTCCACAGGACATCCAGTTCCGTATCCGTGAAACCTGTCAGATCATGGAATCGGGGATTTTCCGATCGGTCCCGTACCTGATTGAGTCCTGCCCACAGACCCATCTTGACAAACCGCGTCACGCCAGTCAGGACCAATCTTTCAATGCGGCTATCCAGGAACTTGAAAGCTCCGTAGAAGCTGGCCAGTTCCCGCCGGACAACCTGTCCCCGGGGACTGTGCATCTGATTCAGGATGGGGGCGTCATATTCATCTACCAGGACAACAACCCTGGCAGTGCCCAGGGTTTCCTGGGATTGCTGCCCCAAAGCGGTAACCAGGTTGATAAGGGACTACGCCGGGCTCTCAGGGCTGTGATCATAGCGACTCCGCATCTGCAATGCAGAAGCCGCCCAAGCCACCAACCCATTCAAAGCCGGGTTCAGACTGCCTTCCCATGGCTCCAGCGTCAGCATGTTCAGGCGCAACACGATGTATTGGGGCCAATCCCACTTCCCGTCCCGGTACACGGCCAGTTCCGGACGGATCCCATCTCCACGAAACAGGTCCGGGTTCCCACTGTACATCGCCTCAATCGTGGACAGCAACAGACTCTGGCCAAAGCGGCGGGGACGCGTGAAAAGCTGAAACTGGTCGGCGGCCAGGAAGTCCACAATCTGGGCGGTCTTGTCCACATACAGCAGATTGTCCTGGCGCCGGGCCAGAAAGTCACTGTTTGACGGGAATATATGCAACGAAAATTCGGACATGGGATGTACTTGCTACCCAAGGGGAAAGAGCGAGCAGCGTGTGTCAACTTCCAAGTATCAACTCTCCTGTAGGGGGCTACATTTGTTCCTAACAGGATTATATACCAACCCCTAGCCGGGCTCTCCGCCAGGGCCTGTTCACGCTATTATGGTATACGGAAGGCTCTGGTGCAGCGGGATTCCACGCCTCCAACAGGCGAAGCCCGAGGGAACTCACGCAAGCCCCATCCGAGCGCATCGCCCCCTTCCAGCCCGTGCCACGAGGTAATATCAAAGTCTCCCCTGCGCCGGTGCCTGCAAGGCTACCGGTGGGTCTTTATCCGGTTGGGCAAGCGGGATGTGATATACGGGCCTTTGTCCAGTTAGCGCTGATGGTGGCAACCTTGCAATTAGTGAGAACAGACTCTGGTCCCGAAGGATTTCTGTTTGAGTCCTTATCTTTCTGAGCATCTTCGGGTGCAGGGGACGAGGCTGGGGACTTGACTTGCAACACAGTTGCTGTCAGGGGAGCTGGGGTACGGGGGTGGTAGTCTTTCCGGTTCTTTCTTGGCCGGAACCTGCGGGAAAAGAGATTGGGCCCGTGTCGCTGGAGCAGCGCCGGCCAAGTCCTGATTTTCTGTCGTCATGTTGTCTCCTTGCCTATCAGTGCTTGGTACATGAGACGTTTGCCTACCATACCGGCCACGCTGGAGCCCTTCTGTTGGATTATGTCCCGTTCCCGGACCCCCTTGTGTCTTGCAAACGCATTCACGTAACGTGGCCAGAGTGGTTTGCGGCTATAGTGGAACGGGCCGTCATACGCTCGTTTCCACATAGCCCAGAAAGATGCTGCCCCGCTGGTACGGGTTATGTCTCTCCCGTATTCGCCTGGAGCATGTTGGATCGCTGTATGACAGTAGTCCCACCCGGATACGCACGGGCTTCCTCGGTGCAGACAATGACCCCCAGCTTCTGCGTGCTGTTGGATGCAGTCCTGGCGTGTCTGTTGGGGAGTGGCATTCCCTGCCTTGGCCGGAATCTGCTTCGTGTCTCCGTCCTTGCTCCCGACTACCGCAAGCTTGCCGACGGTCCACGTCCCGCTTCTTGTGTTTGTGTTTGTGACTTTCCTTATCCCCGCAGTCAGACGCGTCCAAGGCGACCGGTCCTGGGAAATCATCCAATCCCTGTTGCCAGGCTTCCCGCAATCTGTGGAGCATGAACCAAGCGGTTTTCTGTGTCACCTGCAAGTCCCGGTGTAATTGCATGGAAGAACCCCCTGGCGACGGGTAGAACAGAGGTAGATGGCAAATACCCATGTACGCAGTGCAACCTTGGACTTGGCCAACACGGACCTGTCCGTATCGAAAAATGCTTCCAACACGCCTTGCACCGGAAGGGCATCGGATTGGCACGGGGTACGCTATGGATGGCCTCATGCCCACAATGGGGGCGTACAATGCCCTTGGGCCAGCGTTGGGCTACCAGCCGTCCTGGGCGGCTTGTTCATCCGGGAACATAGCCGCCAGTGCGCTCAGGGAAATCCCATCGCGGCCGTGTTTGCCGGGGGCGGCATCGGCCATTTTCGGGGTCCTTTGCGGTTGCCATACCCCATGCTACACAAACTGTCTCGGCAGCCAAGTACATAATTCTCTTTCATTACTGTCCCTGAACTGTTTAGCCCTGTCGGTGCTGCCATGGGCGAGCAGAGCGATTGCTTTCTCATTCTCTGCCTTTTCACTTCCAGTCTGGACATGTGACCAGCAGGCCCCTGCCTGCCATGGCGACGTTGTCAGAGCCACAACCAGACAGTAAGGAAGCATCCGTTCACAGATCTTGTACATAACACAACGCTATAGTGTTGCCTATAGTGAGAATCTGCCTTGCACCTTGCGCTTGGGAAGAAAATGGATGGCCAATGAGAAATGCCGTCGTCCCGGGGCTGTCAGGGCCGGACAGAAGCCAGGGGTAGAAGTCCATCATCCGCCTAGAAACGGCGCAAGCGTGTATCAGTCAATGAACAGGACCGGATCCCCCAAGCACCTGCCATGGGGAAATCATCCCTGATTTCTTGGCATTCAGACCCGATTCCAGACTTCAAGTCCGCCACGGTACAACATCCATCGAAGACAATTGTCAAATTGCAACTGTAGTATTAGATAAATCACCACACAACCGGACCAAGCAAAACTGCTATCTGAATGTGGATGCAGCATATTCCATCTTTGCTCACAGAATTTTAAGTGAGGTTGGGCTCCATGGTCCTAATCAAGGCCTATTGGTCAGGTGAAGTACACATCGGTGTTTTCGTGAACACCCCAGAGTCCAGCATGCCTGTGATTTGCCGTATCCGCGTCAGTAGAATACCGTGGGACAGGGGCAATGTTCGCTGTCAAAAACCGGTTGGCACGCCGATAGGTGTTTACACTACTCAACTCGTACCCTACCGGCAACTTTCGACGCAGTGTTCATTGTGCAGGGGATGAACGGTATGACGCGACTGGCTTCTCTTCATCCTTCCCTTGCCCATTTCGTGGGGATTCGAGCCACACAAGGCTTGTATGTGGACAAGACTCGCTTTCTGACCCGCCTCTTGGCCCCGGAACATCCGCTCATTGTCCCAGACGAGTTGCCCGCCTATCACTTCATGATACGTCCCCGGCGTTTCGGCAAGACCTTGCTGATCCATACCCGGGAAGCCTGGTTTCAAGGCCATTTGCCCCTTATCCGTCCGGAACCGGAGGTTCAAGTTGAGAAGCAACCTTCCTCTTGGCTGCATCAGCGGTTCACAACCGAAGAACTGTTTCAGGGGTTGGACATCCTCAAGGTCAACTCACATCCCTCCTTCCATCCCGTCATCCGCCTGAACATGGCCCGGGTTACCGGCGACACAGTGTTCGAATTGCAAGCTTCGCTGTTGCAAACGATGTCGAAGTTGTATACCGAATGGTACCAGCGCGGGATAGATACAGGAGCGGAGCGATACCTGGATCCCAGCGGGGTAATTGATCTGCCACCTGTGCCAGGGAAGAGTGCTGAAAGCCATCTTGAAGCCCTGATCGAACGACTCGCCCAGTATTACGGCACGACCACCGTAGTTCTGATCGACGAGTACGACGCCCCCATCACGCGTATGGTGGGATGGGAACATACCCGGACCCGGCCGCTTATGGACGTGTTGCGCTCGTTCTTTCAGACCCTCAAAAACGCCGAGGCCCACTTGCGCTACGTGTTTCTGACCGGGATCACGCGTTTCGGTCACACCCATCTCTTTTCTGCCCTCAACAACCTGCAAGACATCTCGTGGGACGCCCGTTTTGCCGCGCTGTGTGGTTTCACCCGTGCTGAAGTGGCCCGATACCTGGGTCCCCATCTGGCCCAGATCCAACACGAGTGGCCCGAGGGTGGAACAGACCTGTTGGATCGTGTATACGACCATTACAACGGGTACCGTTTCGCCGCACCGGCGGACACGCCGACAGTGTGTAATCCCTTTACCCTGACTTCCTGCCTGCACGACCTGCTGGCACGGCCGGAAACACGGCCTGTCCATGACATGGATTGGCCCCATCATTGGGCCGATTCGGGCACACCGGAATTGTTGCACGATCTGGTGCGGCGCCAGGGTGTATTGCACCATGACAACGACCTTGATGAATTCCCGCCAGATCCCATCTACAGCCTGCGCAGTCCCGACTATAAAACCCTGATGCTGCAGTCCGGCTACTATACGTTGCGGGGTATGCCGGACCAGTTGCATCTTGATTACCCCAACCGTGAGGTACGACGCGCCTACGCGCGCAGTCTGCTGAAAGCCTGCGACTTGCCAGCTACATCCCGGATACAGGGCCAATTGGCGGCAGCGTTGCGCGATGGCAAGACCGACGATTTCCTTTATGATCTGACCTCCTGTTTCTACCGGATGCCCTATGACCATCTGCAGAACGAATCCGACTGCGTCCTCGTCATGCAGGCACTCTGCCTGTTGCTGTCTGATGACAGCGTGGCAGAGACGCACAACTGGGCCGGTCGCTGTGATCTGACCGTATTCCTGCCGCACCGGATCTATGTTTTTGAACTGAAATACAACGGATCCCTGATCCATGCCGAACGGCAGCGCGCACAGCGCAATTACGGACGCGAATACGCCAGTCGCGGCTTGGACGTGATGGCCTTCCAGTTGAATTTCGTGCACGACCCAGACTCCGGGAAACCACCCCACATTGAAGGCAGCATGCATCGTCTGGACTTCCGCCGGGTTGATTCCCAGTAGCATCCGCCCCGGGTTTCCCCCCGATGGCCAGTGAAGTCCTGCATCCACCCTTGGCCCTGTGTGCTGAGTCGCTGCCACAGGGACAGTCTGATGCGCAGCGAGCTTGTTCACAGCATCGGGACGGGTCAGATCTCCCCAGTTCCCTGCGTTGCCTTCACGCTCACTCGCAGTCCCATACGGGCTCGGCAATCACAACAGGTGGTACGGTTTTCGGTGTGGCCAAGGCATCATGCCCCTTTCCCAGCGATCCTGGAGTGCAGCGGAAACTGGCGAGGGACCTACTCAGGGCCCGCGTAGCTCACACAGAAACTGTCCAGGAGAAAATCATATTGCCGGTATGGAATCCGGAACCATCCCCGCAGGTTTCATAGTCCGGTAAAGATGGACTGGAGTTTGCCGACACAGCCTGTACCGGACAGGGAGAGCTACGCGTCCAGCTTCGCCACATCTTGGGAATTCTGGCAAAACCGCGAGAGTTTGCTGGAGCTTCCTGGGGACCGAGTTGGCTTCTACCGTCGGAGTAGCAGAAGTTTTCGCTATGGCAATCATCTCCACGACGACCGCTATCATCTCTTGCACCCGACCGGAAAGAGTCATAACGAAGTATTGGTGGTACGGTCATCCTGTACCGCTACCAATCAGGAGCTGTCTGACAACAGGGATTGTGGGTCAGGTATTGGTTCCGCCTTGCCATCACACTGCCATTGGGACTCTCAGTGAGTCGTGCAACGTTGTAGGCACCGAGGTGACAGTGTCCAGGCCCGGACAGGCACTAACGGTCCGCAGGGCATGGGATTAGGCTGCAACAGACGATCCAGCCGTCCACGTATGAGGTACTGCACTCCGTATGCGGTTGCCCTGAAGCGGCCCCGGCACGTTACGGCAGAACCGGCAGATCCGAAGGAGCGTCCGCCACCAAATCACCCCATATCCAAAGGCCAGAATCCAATTGATACCAGGTTCCCGCCGGTGGTCCGCCCTCCTTTTGTCCCACCAAAACGATCGTTTGTCCTGCCGGGACCACCCCGCCCACAGGCGCATTGTTCGTGGGCTCTTCGCGCAGATTGGCCACATCTGCCAGCACAGAGGGAATGGTCCTTACCGGCAAGTTGCCGGGAGGTTGCCCCTCAATATTCGCACCAAGAATCCAGTAACGCGACGAGAGCAGATACCAGTCACCACTGCTATCCGTACCGGTTAACCGGATGGGTTCGCCAGCGGGCAGTACCCATCTGCTTTCGTACTCTGTACCGGGACCGATGTACACACGTGTTGGTACCGCGAGCACTGTATCCGGCTGGGCCGCCACCGCAGCCTGGGCTACGGCAAGTGCCTCTTCGGCCTCCTGTAGAGACACCTGAACTGCTGTCAGCGCTTCCTCTGTATTGGCCAGACGGGACTGAGCCACCCGGAGTTCTTCCGCTGTACTTGCCTGAGTCGCCAACTCCGTCTGCACGGTTGCCAATTCCGTCTCCCTTTCCTGCAACTCAGACCGCACAGAGGCCAACTCATCCGCTCTTGCCTGCAACACAGACTGAATCGCGATCAGCTCTTCCACTATTTCGGTCGTGGTGATCAGCTCCGGTTGGAAGGGAGCCAGCACCTGCAGGAAAGTGCCGGGCCGGAATATGGCAAGAGCCAACAGTGACACCATGGCCAATGCAGTCACAAAAGCCAAAGTCCCCGCCACCCCACGCCGTTTTGCCCGTCTGTGGTATTGGTTTTTCGCTTCTGTTTCGTGGTCAAGCCGGGCATCCAGTGCCTTGACCTCTTCCCCAAGCTGGACAACCTGGGCTTCTGCCGCCTGCCGGGTCTCCCGCTCCTGATCCGTATGCGCCTTGGCTGCAGTCAGCTGGGACTCCAGACTTGTGGCATGGGCGTCAAGCTGGACAACCTGGGCTTCCGCCGCCTGCCGGGTCTCCCGCTCCTGATCCGTATGCGCCTTGGCTGCAGTCAGCTGGGACTCCAGACTTGTGGCATGGGCGTCAAGCTGGACAACCTGGGCTTCCGCCGCCTGCCGGGTCTCTCGTTCCTGATCCGTACGTTCGTTGGCCGCGGTCAGCTCGGACTCCAGTGTTGCGATCTTCTTGTCACGGCGTACCGTCTTTTTCTGCTCGCGGGCTTGCAGTTCCTCAATGTGTCCGGCATTCAACTGGGCCAAGCACTTCTGACTTGCTCGCAACTGTGCAACCTGATGTTGCAAATCTCTGTTTTCCCTTGCTTCCCGGTAATGAATCTGCGTAAACGGCTTCTCACGGAGCAACTTGACGATACGCAGTTCCTGGTCATAGGCACCAATGCGCTCCAGCAGGTTGATTATCCGGTCCAACGCCGTTCTGAGATCGCCATCCGATATCCCCCGAAAGGGTGGATGACACACTTTGTTGCGCCAATCCGTGACTTTCGCCGTTGATCGCTTGATCTCCCTGAAACGCAGGCAGAATTCGCCGGAAATATATCTCTCGACAAGACCCGGATCAATCCGCCCAACAATACTGATATCAACAAGGTCTTCAATATCCCGCTTCCCAAGTTTGAAGGCGTCGACTTCCTTGCGAAATCCTTTGTCGTCCTGCAACCTGCCGGATGATTCCATCACCCTCAGGAGCTGGTCATCCGTAGCCTGGGAATCTTCGGTTACATAGCGCCGGAGTACAGCGCGCAGAATGTTGATGGCTTCCGCCAGCGTTGCCAGATTCAGATTGGGTTTCTTGTCAATTTGCAACATCGCTCTGTACAGTCTTTGCGCCAGCGTCCGCCCGCCACCATGCCGTATCGGGTCAACCGGAAAAACCCGCAGTGCCATGTTGAGCATGCAGCACCGGGATGGCGCCACCACAACCACATGCTCCCCTGGTGACACGGGTAACGGCCATTGTAGCACCAAACGGTCTGCCATCGGTGCCCTGTGCGTTGTCTGATCATATAATCACTGTGGTCCGTGACCGGACCTGGCTACGCTTGGGAGACCCTGCGGCATGAAGAACTTGACCCACTTGAAAGAAGACTTCGCATATGAATTTCGATGGAGTCGCGAATTCAGTCAGGCCCTCAATCCCCACACCAGTTCGTTGCCTGAAGCGCAACAGGCCCTGTGCCTGACCGCCGCAGCGCAATTCGTACGCAATTTCCGGGAAACCCGCCAGTCGCCTGCTTTGGAACACCTGGAGGGACCAGAGGACTCCAACCTGTATACGTACTGTCCTGCCGCAACCGCCGGGACATTGCGTATTGTCCTGGCGATAGATGAAGTGGAGGATGAGCAGGAGGGCGTCTGCGTTCTCGCCAATGCCGGTGCGCAGGATGCGATGCAAGAGTGGGCGGAGGCTCAGTACTATGACTTCGATCCCATCCTGGCGGCTCCCCTGGAAGAGTCGTATCCGGAAGCGCATGTCCTGGAGCATGCCCGCCGCGGGGATTTCGAAGCGTGGACACAGTTCCTGTATCCCGGACAGAAATACCTGGCCTACAAAACGTGGGCAGGACCTGCCTGTATTGACGGCGCGGCCGGTACCGGCAAGACAGTGATCGGCCTGCATTATGCCGCCACGCTGGCGCACCGCTATCCCCGGGAAAGGATCCTGTTCACGACCAAACGGATTGCCTTGCTGACACAATTCCACAATCGGTTCCGGCGTCTGTCCCAGGTTGACAACGTCGATTTCATACATGTAGACAAACTCGCCTACGACATTGTGACGGAATCCAATGCTGGCTCATGGCTCTCCCAATGGGTGGTGGACAGCAAAGTAGATCAGGCCTTTGCTGAGGCCTACCAGCACACCATAGAAGGCACGGAATTGGCCACATTGCCCAGCCAGTACCTGCGTGACGAGATTGAATCCGTCATTATGGGTGGTGGCATCAGCAACTTTGAAGAATACCGCAACCTGGAAAGATGGGGACGCATTTATGCTTTTTCCCCGGAATCACGCCGGCATATCTGGTCCCTCCACACGGCTTGGCAGAGCAACCTGAAGCAACGCAACACGCCCCGTTACGTTGACAGACTCCCGGCAGCACGAGATATCGTCCAGGAAAACGCGCAAGGCATTTACCGGTCTGTGATTGTGGATGAGATACAGGACATGCCTCTCGTCGCCCTGCAATTCATCCGGTCCCTCGTTGTCGGTGCTCCCGAAAATCCGCTGCCGACGGACAGTATGCTGCTCCTTGGCGATGCGGCCCAACAGATCTTTCCCGGTGGCTTTTCACTGGCGGAGGCCGGCATTGACATTGCCGACCGTTCCCGGGTGCTGTATACAAACTATCGCAATACCGGGCCCATCTATGACGCCGCCAGGCAGGTGCGCGGTGAAGACTGCGTGACGGACAACAAGGTAGACCACTCCCTGGTGCACACCGAGTTGCACAGCCGGGAACTGCCCCAATTCATTCGGGTAGAACCCAATGGCGACCCGCAATTCGTCGGTACCGAAATTGAAAAACTCCTGCAGGATCCTGCCTGTGAGGGCCATCACATTGGCATCCTGACCCGCCATTACGGCCAGGCCCAGGAAATGATGGCGTATCTGACGCAACAAAGAGGCATGGACTGCACATTGATCGCCAAGAATGATACGCCCCTGGGCACCGGTGTGCACCTGGGGTCTTTCAATCGCACCAAGGGCTGGGAGTTTCGGGTTGTTTTCATCCCCTACCTGTCCCACGCCCATTTCCCGGACATCCGCGAGTACCTGTCTGACTCCGGGACGCCTGGGGACTCCCGGACAGATGCGATACAGCAAGAGGCCCTTATTCTGGAAAAGGGACGCCTTTATGCCGCCATGACACGGGCCCGGGATCGACTGTACCTGATCGCCGATGCCGAGCCCTGCCCCGATATTCGGAACGCACGCGCGGCGCTGGATTGGCGTGAGGCGACCTGAACCCTGGCACAGGGGCCCTTTGGGGAAACGTTTGGCGTTACAGCACGGAGTCACCGCCATGGGCGGGGACAGGCCCCGTACAAGACGGCACCGCGGCAAACATCTTTCAGGGAACTTCCCAGCCCTGTACCATGATCCTTCTGCCGGTGACGGGTAGCGCTGGCCCAGCATACTGCCAGCCACCCGGGACATGCGGCTGGGGCAAGGCCAAACCGTTCCCCGTGGGACAAAACAAAACGGAGGAGGCCAGGGCCCCCTCCGTTGTCTTCTGTGTCTGGCGCCACAGACGCCTGGCAGCTACTGATCCGCCAGGATCTCGTTGGCTTCTGTCGTCAGGGCACTCAGGGATTCCGCGACATCCGCGCCATCCACAATGGCCGCCATCACTTCCTCTACCCGATCCCGCACAAAGTCATAGCCGGGCACCGGTGGTTCGGTGGTCCCGTACGGCAGCAGGTCAAACGCCGCCTGATAGTTGGGATTCTGGGCGAAGTAGTCGGCCAGTCCCTCCGCCACGCTCTGGCGTACCGGGAAGTAGTTGCTGGCCATGGCCCACTTGGCTTGCGCTTCCGCACCCGTGTAGTACTTGATGAACAGCCAGGTAGCCAATTCCTTCTCCGGCGTCGACTGCCCGATGCTCACACTGGCGCCGTAAATGTTCATCACCGGATCTTCCGTGTGCCGGGGCAGAGGGGCCACGCCCCAATTGAAACCGGCACCGTCATTGACGGCAGCCCCGAAATACGGCAAGCCGGAACTGGAACCGATAGCAAAGAGCAGGGTGCCATTCCCGAAATCGGTCTGGTCACCATAGCGCTCGGTCACGGGACCCGCGCATCCTTCGCTGAACAGGGCCTGCAGCAGGCTCATGGCCTCGACCGCCGCTGGATCGTCATAGGCATACTGGACATTGTCGTAATCGAAAATATCCCCGCCAAAGGCAAAGGTGAAACTGGCGATCGTGGAGGCATCCAGATCCAGCTGATATCCCAGCGGTGAGGCCTCACCGGTCGCCCCGCTGAAGGGATTGGCCGCGGCCTGGCACGCGATCTCCTTGAACGCCTCGGGCGAAGTGGGCGGTGCGTCGTGGCCCAGTTCTGTCAGCCAGTCGGCATTGTAATAGAGCACTTCCATGGACCGGTTGGGCGGGAAACCCAGCCGGGCGTTGTCGAAGGAAGGGAACAGATCCGCGTTGTAGAAACCGGGGAAGAAGTCGTTCTTGTCCTCTTCACTCAGGCCCCATACTTCACTGTCCACCAGTTCGCGCATGTCCACCAGCAGTTCGCCCAGCTGGTAGGTCGCGGCCTGGTTCTGGTACGCCACCACCAGATTGGGCAGTTCCTCGGGACCGGCCACCAGCATCTTGTTGAAGATGTCGCCGTAACCGCCCTGGTATTCGCCGTTGACCGTTATGCCCCACTCATTGGTGGCATTGAATTCACTGATGATCTCCTGCAGGGACTCCTCCCGACTTCCAGAATGCTGGTACCAGAACGAAATCGTCTGGCCTGCGGGATCGACGTTGTCCCACGCGCCTCCTTCCGTTTCGGCCATGGCGGCAGAGTCCGCGGCGGGAGCTTCGGCCGGCGGGGCCACCACACAGGCCGCCAGCAGCAGGACCGCTCCCATCAGCAATACGGGCCATTTCAAAACTCGATGTGTCATCTCAACTTTCTCTCCTTACGTGCAATGCATGCGAAAAAAGACAACCAACTGCTTGGATAAGGCACAGGGGAATGCATCAGGGGCCACCCGTTTCACCCTTTCAGGCCGGACAGGGCAATGCCCTCGGTATACTGCTTCTGGGTCAGGAAATAGAGCACCAGAATGGGCAGGATGGTAATGACGGAGCCCGCCATCAGCAGATGCATCTGGGGGCCGGCTTCGCGGGAGAAGCGCCACAATCCCACCATCAGCGGCCGCCAGCGTTCGGTCGTGGTGACCAGCAGGGGCCACAGAAAGTCGTTCCAGGCATTGATGAAGGCGAAAATCGTCACCGTGAAAATGGCCGGCTTGCTCATGGGCAGTACGATACGCGCCAGAAACAGGTTATGGCCCGACCCGTCAATACGGGCCGCATCCCACAATTCAAAGGGAATCTGGGCAAAGAACTGGCGCAACAGAAAGATACTGAAGACGCTGGCCATATAGGGCACGGTGATGCCCTGCAGCGAATTGAGCCAGGAGCCTCCGGGCAACGGAATGAAGGGAATACGGTTGGAGATGACCAGGAAATTGGGGATCATCGTCACCATGCCCTGAATCATCATTGTGCTCAGCATAATCCCGAAGATCAGGCTGCGCCCCCTGAACGCAATACGGGCGAACGCATACCCGGCCAGGATGGAGGTGATGAGCTGGCCGGCCAGAATGGAGACGGAAATCAGGACGCTGTTGAGGAAATAGCGGGAAAAATTGGCTTCCTGCCACGCCTGCACATAGTTGGCAAATTGCGGTACGGCGGGTACCCATTTGCGCACAATGGTTTCGCCCAGGGTCATGAGAGAGGCGGAGAGCATCCAGGCAAACGGTACCAGGGCGATGAAGGTGCCGCCCAGCAGCAGCAGATAGAGAAAGCTGCGTCCCAGCCAGATCCTGTACTGGGGCGTGGACTGGACCACCGGCAGGTCCAGTGCCGACGGGGTCAGGGTCTTCGCCACCTTAGCCATAAAACACCCGTTCTCCCAGGATCTTGGACTGAACGAACGTCAGGTACAGAATGATGCAGAGCAGCAGTACCGCCTGCGCTGACGCATAGCCAAACTGGTTGCCCTTGTAGAAGGTGTTGAAGACGTTGACACTGGTCGTGGTGACCGTGGCCTGCGCCGAGGGTTCCATCATTACGAAGATGTGATTGAACGCCTTGAACGTGCCAATAAACCCAATGATCGAGAGATAGAAGGTAATGGGCGACAACAGGGGTACCGTGACAAACCGCAACTGGTGCCAGCGGTTGGCCCCGTCGATTTCAGCTGCTTCATACAGTACCCGGTCAATGTTGCCGAGTCCGGCCAGGAAAATCACGGTGTTGTAGCCGACATAGGTCCAGATCCCAAACAGGATGATGGATACCAAAGCCAGGCTGGGCCCGGTCAGGAAGTTGTCAAATGCCGTGCCCAAAAGCAGGTTGGCCACCCGCTCGGGTTCAAAGAGCCAACGCTGGGGCTCAATACCCAGGGCCGTGATGAAGCGATTGGCGATGGAGAATTCCCGGGGACTGAAGATGTTGCGGAACACCAGGGCCGTGGCAATCACGGGCGTGATATACGGCAAGAAGAAGATCATGCGGAAAGCTTGCTGACCGTGAATCTTCTGGTACAGGACATAGGCCAGGCCCAGGGCAATGACCAGTTGCAGTGGAATGGAACCAAAGGCGAAATAGAACGTAATGGGAATGGAATTCAGGAATCGATCATCGCCGGCCTGCAGCATCCCTTGCCAGCCCTGGGGTATCAGGCCCAGGCACACCGCCACCAGCAACAGACTGGCGCCCCGCGCCAGGCGATACGCCGGATGGCGGGGATGCCCCCAGCGTGTCCACAGATAATAGGCCGACACCAGGCCGAGGAAACCTGCGACAAACAGCAGGACGCCCCGGGGATCGCCCAGGGCCTTGGCATAGTTCGTTATGCCCACAAACCCCCGATCCACGACGCGCCAGCGGCGCAGGCTCATATAGAAAGCATAGCCCACGGGAAAGAGGCCAAAGCAGAATAGCAGAATGCTCGCAGGCAGAACATACAGGTAGCCCACAATATGTTCACGCATCCCGAACCATCTGCTGGAGGCGGGCCCGTTCCGGGTGCCTGCCTCACTGAGCGATACCGCTGCCATTTATCGGCTCTCCGTACTGGCCCCTTGGTCAGGTATCCGGCTCAATCCTGCACAGGGAACAGGACCGATGGTCATTACCCCGTGCCACACAGATTATACAATAGACGAATACTGCATTCGCCCTTTCCGATCCTTGGAAGAATATGGATTTCCCTATGAATGAATCGCGCCTGTCCCCGCCTTCGTCCCTCTACTATGAGGATTTTGCCCTTGATGATGCCGTCGAAAGCTACGGCCGCACGATCACGGAAGCCGATGTGGTCAACTTCGCGGCCCTGTCGGGGGATTGGAATCTGATCCACACCGATACCGAATATGCCCGCAACCAGCACTATGGCCAGCGTGTCGTCCACGGCCTGCTGGTGTTGAGCATCAGTTCCGGACAGATGGTCCGCCTGGGTTTTCTGGATGACACCGTGGTGGCCTTTCTGGGACTTGACTGGCAGTTTCGGCGCCCGGTCTTCATCAACGACACCGTGCGCACGCGCCTGACCGTACAGGAAAAACGCACGATGCGGCGCATGGCCGGCGGTGTGATCCAGTTCCGGGTGGAAGTGCTGAATCAGGACGGGAAAGTCTGCCAGCGTGGCCAGTGGGAAATCGTCTGCAAGATGAAGGACAGTGAAACCGAATGATGGGTCAAGCGTGTGATCGGCCAGCCGCAACATGGTTCTGACTCCTGCCGCAGGGCATATTCCTCCTGCCCAAGACAGCGAACGGGTGGTGTTGAAGACCGCTAGCGCATAGCCGCCTGACAAGACCGTAACCATGCCTGTAACCCACGAACATCGCTTAGTGGGCACCTGCAGTTTCCGCGTCCTGGCGTGATATTGCCGATTCGGGGAGGTGCCGCGCCTGAGGGCAGGGGACATGCACCGCTATCCCTACAGAAGGCGAGGGAAGTTCTCCACTCCCCTGGCATCCGGATGGCGTTGGGTGTAGCCTTGGCCACCGCCGCTTCTGGAAAGCCGACAAACCGCCGGAGCCGGTTATGGCAATTGTCTCCCCCTGTCACCTGCCGCAGGGACTGGGCATGAGAGGCGGAAACGCTGCACCCTCCTGGATTACCGACTGGCAATAGATCCCCTGGGTGCCCTGCCATACAGTGTGGTCACCCCATCACGGTTGCCAGGCGTTTTCGGATCCGATGGTCTTGCCGACGTACCATGCCAGGTGCCGCCTACGGCCTCTGGCCCGCCCCACTGTCTCCATATACTTCGGGGCGGCGTCCCGCCAGGACAGGGATCCGGGTGCGAATGTCGGACACCATGTCCATATCCAGGGAAGCTGTGAAGACTCCCTCCACTTCGCCTCCGTCCACCAGGGTTTCCCCCCACGGATCGATGATGGCACTGTGACCGCAGAAGTCCACACCGGCGCTGGATCCCACGCGGTTGCACGCTGCCACGAAGCACTGGTTCTCAATGGCCCGGCTGCGGAGGAGCGTCTGCCAGTGCATGCTGCGGGGATGGGGCCACTCGGCACAGAGCAGTATGAGCTGGCATCCCTGGAGGGTGTATTGACGGAACATCTCGGGGAACCGCAGATCATAGCAGACGGCCAATCCCGTGGGATGTCCCAGGAATTGCAGGTCCTGCAGGGATTCGCCTGCCGCCAGAAATCGGGGTTCATCCAGCATCGGGACAAGATGCAGCTTGCGGTAGGAAGCCTGTAATGCGCCCTTTGCATCGTACAGCACCATGGTGTTGTAGATGTGGTCCTGATCGTTCTCCAGCAAGGAGCCAGTCACCGCGATCCCGTGGTCGGCCGCCAGGGCGGCCATGCGGCCAAACCAGCCTCCCGCATCGGGACGGGCGGCCACGGAACAGGCAAACTGTGGGGCTGCTTCCAGGGCGTAGGCGGAATGCCACAGTTCCGGCAGCACGGCCAGATGGGCACCCGCCGTGACGGCCTCGGCCAGATAGCGGGACGCGGCCTGGAAATTCGCCTCTGGATCCGCCAGTTGGCAGTCCATCTGGATGAGAGATATGGTCAGGCGGTTCATGAGTGCGTGGGTCGGGTATCATATTGTACGTCGCGCAAAACCACAGTCGTAGAACCCGGCACCCGGCCTTCCATCTCCCGCAGGACATCCGGTGTACTGCGGACAGCCGGGGCATCTTCCGGGGCATCCGCATCGGCGGATTCCGACGTCAGTGGCGAAAAACGATACAGGCGCGGAAACAGGTAGGCACTCACCACCACAAAAATCCCGGCCAGCACCAGCACCGCTGGCCACCAGGTCTGCCAGTCCTGGAGCCAGTCGTCCGTCCGGGTATCCATATAGGCGAACACGCCGTAGAGACAAAGCACAAAGCCGGGAATGGGGGCCCACCAGAAGCGGGTCTTGTCGCCCTGCAGAAACAGCAGGATAAAGACGATGCCCAGGCCTCCGAACATCACCGCCCCCAGCTTCTCAATGGAGACTACGGTACTGCTCAAGGCCGTGTTGGCGCCCAGCACGGACATCAGCCCTGCCATCACCAGCCCCCACCAGCGCTCCCGGGGATCGATGATGTAGGCCAGCAGAAAGCTGAGGGCCATGCCCCAGAGGAGAAACGACGCATTGATGCGCGGCGGGAACTTGTCAATGGTGGTCACGTAGAGCATCGCCGCCAGGGACAGACAGGTAAAGGAGGGGATCAGCTGCCACCAGTTGGTGCGATTGTTCAGGAAGAACCAGGCAAAGATCACGCCCCCGACCAGCAACAGCAAGGACAGGAAGTATTCCAGGCGGGGTGAAGCCCAGTTCAGGGCTCCCAGATTAATGAGAATCAGGAGAATGCCGGCCGCCACCAGGGATCCCGAAAGTCCCAGGACAGCCAGGCGAGAATGTTTCGGCAACATACGACTCGCAGAGGGAAAGATGCAGGAAATCAGGTTCCATGGAATTCAGACCTGTCTTCAGTCTACAACATTGAACCCCGTACAGACACGGCAATCGCAATCATGTCATATAATTTGTGGTCAGCACGTGATGCCAGAGCGTTTCGCGGAACGTGGTGACACCAGCATGGCCCGGCTGTGCTGGCCCGTTGTCTGCATCCTTCCGGACTGTCTGGCAGGATAGTGCGACGGAACGGCGCAGGGGCCACAGGGAAGTTGGCCGCGGGAATTGTCATGGGTTTGCACGACAGTCGATACAGGAAACTGCACCAGCTGCAGGCCGTCATCCTGAACTGGGCCCGCTTTGTCAGCCACCAGCTGCACATGGGAGAGGTGGATCCGAATTCTCTCGAATCCCATCCAGTGGCCTACATTTCCGAGCAGCTGACACAAAGGATTGCGGACTTGGCCTGGTCCTTCCAGACCACCAGGGGACAGCGCTTGCTGTACCTTTCCGAGTTTCAGTCCTCGCGCGATCCGGTTCTTGTCCTGCGGCAAATCCATTATGCTCTGGGCCAGCTGTTGGCAGGTCATGCAGCGAAACGCTTCCGGGTCACGGAGGGTTTTCCCATTCCGGTGGTCGTGTCACTGTACACGGGTGATGTACCCTGGACCCCCAAGCCTTTCGCCCAGCTCCTGCAACCCGGTGCGGAGGCTATCGCGGCTGTCAAGTTGCCGATGTTCTACTTTGACATGCACCATATGGACGAGCAGAACATTCCTGACCGCTCCCTGTTGCATGCCATTTTCCACATTGAACGCCAACTCACGCCCTGGTCGGCGGTGGATGTATTGCGGTCCTTTGTCCAGCAGTCCCCGGATCCCGAGTTGAACCGGGAAATGATTCGTTTTGCTGCTGCCACCCTGTCCCGGTGGGAGACGGTGCACGATCAGGAGGGTATCCCCTTGAGCTCCGATTCCGCTTGGGATACAATAGCCAATATGGAGGACTTGGAAATGCAGGCCAACATCTTGCAACAACGCATGGATCAGATGATAGCCCAAGGTGAAGTCCGGGGCGAGGCACGGGGTGAGGCGCGAGGCGAGGCACGAGGCGAGGCACGAGACCGCCTGGAGTCCCTGCTGGAAGTGGCTGCATACTACCTGGATGCCCAGACTCTGGAGTCCTGCCGTGCGGCTTTGTCCGGCAAGTCCGTGGCCGAGATGCCGCGTGTCGGCGACGTCCTGGAAGTTGCCCTGAAGGCCTCCAATCCGGCACAGGCGGTAGCAGCGGTTCTGCGCGCTGGCACCTTCAACGGCAACCCCAGGGATCTGTGAACAGGCGGTTGGCCATGGCGTGTGCGGAAAACAACCTGTCCGCCAGCCCGCAGTCCTGTCCATTCCCGCAGCCCTGCCCATGACGTACACGCCACCGCGGCGCCCATGGCGGAGAGGAAGTCGGCTTGACACCGCGAACCTTTCACCTTCACGCAAATCGGGTGACGACACGGTAGTGGGCCCAGAGGCCGCAGAGCGCATATGTGGCAACTCCACCGTCGCACGGAACTTCCCTGAATTCCTGTGTGGCAATACAGGAACCCAGGGATACATCAGATCCCGCATTGTCTGCCTGTAGCCTACATCTGTCCATCCTACAGCGATTTCCGTGCTGTGCATACTGCGGTTGTCCCCTTTGCAGCGCCTGATATCCTGCACCGCGTACAGGCAGTCCTTGCCATGCACGCGGTGTTCGCCTTGCCCACTGACACGGTATACGGTCTCGCCTGCCATTACAACGATCCTGCAGCCATTCAGGCTTTGTACCACGCCAAGGGGCGACCTCCACACAAGGCCCTGCCGGTTCTCCTGGGTGACCCGGCGCACCTGCCTCAGGTCACCCGGCCCGTGACCTCGGCCCTGGTGCAACGCCTCATGGAACAGTTTTGGCCCGGTCCCCTGACCCTGGTGCTGGAAGCGCATCCGGGCCTGGCACCCGACTTGCTGTCAGGCGGATCCACGGTGGCGGTACGGGTGGTGGACAATCCCGTGTTTCAGGCCATTGCGAACCGGTTTGGGCCTTTGGCCACCAGCAGTGCCAATCTGTCCGGACATCCAGATTGCAGCGATGCCCCCGCCGTCCACCAACAGCTGCAGGGGCGCATCCCTCTGATCGTGGATGGGGGTCCCACACGCGACACCCAACCCAGTACCATCGTGTCCGTGCACCGGGAAAGGATCACCATACTCCGGGAAGGTTCGCTCTCTACGGCCATACGTGCGATCCGGCAAGACACCGAAACGGCCTAGCGTGACACGTCCCATCATTGGCTTTGATGCCTCCCGCTGCTTCCATCCAGCCCCCACCGGTACGGAAAATTATGCGCACCACATTCTGCGCCATCTTGTCAGCCTGAAAGAAGCGGCCGCCTATAGCTGGCGTCTGTATGTCAACGCACCTCCCGCGCCCCTGCCCTGGCTGCAACCGGATCATGTCTCGGTGTGTGTGTTGCCACCCAGGCGCATGTGGACCCACCGGGCCCTGGCCCAGGAGGTACGACGCCATCCACCGGCGGTGCTGTTCGTGCCCGCCCATGTTCTGCCCTTCACGTGGCGCCCGTCATCCCTGCCTCCGGCGGTCATGACCATCCATGACTTGGGCTACGAGTATTTTCCGGAGGCACATGGCCTCCGCCAGCGCCTCTATCTGCGTCTGACCACCCGGTACGCTGTCGCCCGGGCCCAGCGCCTCATCTGTATCAGTGCCGCCTCGGCGCGGGACTTGACCTGCCTGTACGGTGCCGACGCGCGGCGTCTGGATGTGGTGCACGAGGGCTGTCCGCCCATGTCACATCCCGATGCCGCCACCGTGTCCCGTCATCTTGCCGCCTTGGGCGTGTCCCGCCCCTATGCCCTGTTTCTCAGCACCCTGCAACCCCGCAAGAATGTGGCACGCCTGATTCACAGCTATACCCGCCTTTGGCGCAATCATGACCTGGACTGGGATCTGGTACTGGCCGGCAAACCGGGTTGGCTGAGCCAATCCATCCTGGAAGCAGCCCAGGCCTCCGCCGCCCGGGCCTGCATTCATCTGCCCGGTTATGTCAATTCGGAACAGGCCGCGGCCCTCTATGCCGGGGCCCGCTTTTTTTGCTATCCTTCCCTGCATGAAGGCTTTGGCCTGCCCGTCCTGGAAGCCCAGTCCTGTGGAGTGCCTGTCATGACATCGCACCATTCTTCCCTGCCTGAAATCGCCGGGGATGCTGCCCTGCTGGTGGATCCGGAAGACGAGGAGGAAATCGCGCAGGCGATGCTCCGCCTGAGCCAGGATGAAAGGCTGCGCCAGGACCTGGTCGCAAAGGGTTACCGCAATCTGTCCCGTTTCTCCTGGGAAAAAGCTGCCCGCGAAACTTTGGCCGTGCTCGCCAAGGTCATGCAGGACAAGCCATGAACAAGGCGGCTTGCGCCGGGATCTCCTCACACCAGGTCCTGGATATCCCCATTCAGGCGGTGGACTATGCCTCGGTCCTGCGCCTCATCTGTCAATGGCTGGAACCGGATGACATCCAGGCCCCGCCACCTGCCCTGTTTCATGTCTGTACGGTCAATCCTGAATTTATTCTGGAAACGCGCCGGAATGCCGCCTTCCGCACCGTGCTCCTACACGCGGAACTCAATGTGCCAGATGGGGTCGGCATCCTCTGGGCCCTGCGCCTGCAGGGCATCCGGCTGTCGGCCCGCGTCACAGGCACGGATCTCATTCCCCACATCGCCCAACGGGCCGCGCGGCACGGATGGCGCCTCTTCCTGCTGGGTGCGGCTCCCGGTGTGGCCGCAGAGGCTGCCCGGCACTTGTGCACCCGGTACCCGGCACTGCAGATCTGTGGTACCCACAGCGGTTCCCCGGCCGATCAGGACTGGCCCGCGATCCAGGCGAAACTGCACCGGAGCCGTCCGCATATCCTGCTGGTAGCCTTCGGTCATCCGCGCCAGGATCTCTGGATCGCCCAGCATCGGTCTGACCTGAAGGGCATGGTGGCCATGGGCGTAGGCGGGGCCTTCGATTTTCTGGCCGGCCATGTGCAACGGGCTCCCCGGTGGATGCAGCAACATGGATTGGAATGGCTCTTCCGCCTTTGCCTGCAGCCCAGGCGCTGGCGGCGCATGATCCGACTGCCCTGGTTCGTCGTGCTGGTGCTGATGCAACGTTTCGGGAACCGCCGGGAAACCTAGCCCTGCGTATCCCAGATGCGGCCCTCCAGGGCCGTGTGGGAATCCACGGCAGTGCTGACGGTAGCCCGCGTGGTACCAGTTCATTCCGTTACGGCCTGGGCAAAGGCTTCCACGGCCGCCACCTCACTGCCCAGGGCAAACACGGTGCCCGCAAATGGCACGGCCCCGCCCGGGGCCAATGCGGTCGGGACGGGACGCAATACCCGCACCCCTATGATCTGTCCCGCATCATTCATGGCCATCACCACCACCTCCACATCGTGGGCGGACGCAAGTCCCCGGTTGGTCACCTGTCCCTGTACCGAAACCGCCCATTCCACAAAGGGACGGACCTGGAGCGCGGATACATCCAGGTCCAGGTAGTACTGCCCTGCATGGGCCGGCTGGCTGGAAGCCACGGACAGTTCCCACTGACTCCCTGCCACCTCGCCTGATCCCACCTGCAGCATGAAAGGTGTTATTGCGCCCGGAGGCACAATATGGCGGAGGGACAGGACCATGGCGCGGTCCACCTCCGCTCCGGCTGCGTCCAGCAGGCGGGCCACGATGCGTACCTGTTCCACCGGCACAGATGCCCGATTCTCCACACCCCCCATAATCCAGGACAATCCCAGCCCGTCCTCCGTCGCGGAGGCCTGCACTATGGCATGCGCCAGCGGGGTGGGGGTGCCTTGCACCCGCGTATCCGGCACGATGAAGGGAATGGTCAGTACCTGACCAATCTGGAGCAGGCGGTCATCGCGTATGTGATTGGCCGTGCGCAGGTCGGCTACCGTTACCCCATACTGGTACGCAATGCCAATCAGGGTATCCCCCGCCACCACCCGGTGGCTGCGGGGCGTGGGTGTTGGTACCGGCGTGCCAGGCGGCGCCGACGGCACAAGGCGGATGACAGGCGTAGGCGTAAAGGTAGGCACCGCAATCCAGGTGGGAGTAGGCGTAACCGGCACGGGCACAGGCGGGGCTGGCTCCGCGGTTTCAGGAGGTGCCAGGCAGGCGCCCATCCCCAACAGGCTCCACAGCAACAGCAATCCCCTGGCGGGGATGCGCATGGCAGGAACGGCGAATTTGGCAGCAAAAAACATAGGCCAGCAGGGGGCACCCATTAGAATTCTACCCAGAGATTGACACCCCCGCAGGGAATGGTCACAGACCAGGGAAACGGAATCACACATGACCCGCATCGCAATTATGTCGGACAGCCATGACAACATCTGGAATTTGGCGCAGGCCCTTGCGCAGGTACGGGAAGCCGACGCGGACATGTTGTTCCATTGTGGCGATTTCGTGGCCCCCTTTATCATGGCCCAGCTCGGCGAAGGGTTTGCCGGGCCCATTCACGGCGTCCTGGGCAACAACGATGGCGACCCCCGCCTTATCGCACAGCAGGCGGACCTGTGGGATCATCTCACAATTCATGGCCAGTTTGTGGAACTGGAGGTAGACGGCTGCCGGATTGCCCTGAATCACTATCCGGAGATTGCCCGCCCGCTGGCCGAGTCGGGACGGTACGATCTGGTGTGCTACGGACACGACCATCTGCCCCACGGGGAATTGGTGAACCAGTGCCATCTCCTCAATCCAGGCGAGATCATGGGGCGCCTGGGGAACCCCAGCTGGGGCCTGTTCGACACGGCAGCCCGGACCTGGTTGCTGCAGCCCCTGCAACCCCAGCGCCATGTTTGAAATCCGCTTTCTGGGCACCTCTGCCTCCGCGCCCTCGGCCCAGCGCGGACTCTGCAGTGCCCTGGTTATGTTCGAGTCGGAACGATTCCTCATTGACTGCGGGGAAGGCACCCAGCGCCAGATCCTGCGCAGTGGCCTGGGGTTCCGGCGCCTCAACAAGGTTCTCCTGACCCACCGGCATCTGGATCACATTCTGGGACTGGGGGGGCTGGCCAGTACTTTCGGCCGCTGGGGGTCCATGGAATCCATGCAAATCATGGGCAGTCCGGACACCCTGTTGCGCGTACGGGACTTGATGCGTGTGGTGTTTCATCGCCGCTGGGAACCCAATGACAAAATCGATTTGATCCCGATCCAGGCCGGTCCTGTATTCGAGACGTCCAAGGTCCTGGTGGAAGCGTTTGAGGTACAGCACCGGGGCACGCCCTGTTTTGGTTTCCTCTTCCAGGAAAAGGCCCGCCGCCGTTTCCTGGTGGAAAAGGCCGAAGCCCTGGGGGTTCCCTTTGGGGCAGAACGGAAGCAGCTGGTGGCGGGGCATTCCGTGACCCTGGCCTCCAACCGGACGATCCACCCCGACGATGTTCTGGGGGAGCCCATTGCCGGCGCCAAGTTGTGCTTTGTCAGTGATGTGGCCCGTACCGACAATCTGCTGCCTGTGGTAGCGGATGCGGATCTGCTCGTGATTGAAGGAACGTACCTGCATCGGGACAGGGACATGGCCGCGGACTTCGGTCACCTGACCGTGGAGGCAGCCGCGCGCCTGGCACAGGAAGCCCGCGTGCGTCATCTGGTCATTCATCATGTAGGCCGACGTTATACCTTGCGGGAAGTCCTGCAGGAATCCCGCGCGGTGTTCCCTGACACCATCGTGGCGGCGGATCTGGATCACTTCACGATCAAGAAAGGCCAGCCTCTGGGCTGGGAGCGGCAGAATCGGCGTCCGGCACCAGTTCCCAAGCCACCGCGTGCTCGGCCCAACCGTCCGCCCCAGAGGCCGACTCCTTCCACCACCCCTGTCCCACCACTCTTTGCCGCCCTGCAACATGTACCTGATCCAAGAAGCATCAAAGGCCGTCGGCACCCCCTGGGCGCCATCCTGAGTTTGGCCGTTATGGCTATGCTGTGCGGTGCCCGCAGCATGAGTGCCATCAGCCAATGGGGCCGCAATCAGGAGCAAGATATGGTCCGTGCCCTGGGATTTACACAGGACAAGACACCGAGTGCAGGGACACTGCACAAGGTGTTCCGCGCTCTGGATCACACTGCCTTCGCGCAGGTGCTGGCGCAATGGATCCAGGCCCACGGCTGGGACACGGCGCAACCGGAGGCAACGGATGACCCGCCGTGGCCCGACTGGCAGGGGGAGACAGTTCCCGGGAGACATCTGGTAGCGATTCTTGGCCATGCCAGTGGGGTATGGGAAGCACAGACGGCAGGTACGGGCAACGCGTTGGCTACCTGGCACCGCATACACCAATCCCTGCCCCAACCATAGGGATGGCAGAACCCGCCTGCGGCCCAACATCCAGGCAGTCATCAGGTCCTGGAGAACAGCTGGGGACCTGCAGGTCTCAGGGCAACAGGGCCTTGATCTGAAGGGGAAGCAGCAACCCGACGCCCCCAGCCTGCACCTCTGCGGCCCTGGTGGCACGGCTCCGTTCCCAGCAACCCAGCATTCCATCCGCAAGGAGGCTGTGCCCAGGTGTTCGAATCTCCGGGTGTGTGGCGGTCCAGATCCTCACAGGCACGCCGGTGAATTGTTTGCGTCCTGCCACAATGCAATGGGAGGTGGGGAACCTGACCGCGCCTGTATGCAAGAACCATAGGGAATGCTTATAACAATTGTTGAATTAGAATCAATAAGAGTAAATAGTATCTTGTATATATGAAAGACTGTGATGTATAATATTTTGTGTTCTCTTAATCATGAGACAATTCTTACGTATGACCATTTCCATAGCGGATCCTCCTCACCTGCCCCATGATCTCCTGTGCCGCAAGATATTCCGGCACGATGTCATGATGGCACACCTGCTCCCACTGTTGCCCACACCGCCCCTGGAACTCGTGAGCCGCCTGCAGGACATCCAATTCCCTGTCCCCCGTCACCTGAGACGGGACATACCCGTGAAGCGTCTGGAACTGGATTGCGGGGGGCTGTTGCAGGACCTGCAGGGAAACCGGATATATGCCCTGGTGGAATTTCAGTCCTCCCCGGATCACACCATGCCTTTTCGCATGGACCGGTACATGGCTGCGGTAGAACAGGAGAAACAGTCGGCAGGGTCCGGTCCCGGAACCCAGACCGTGCCGTTGGATTTCCTGCCTGTCATTTTTTATGTAGGGCGTGGTCCTGCACCTACGTTACGGTCGGGGCGCAGAGTACACGACGGCGACTGGCGGGTACAGTTGTTGCCCTATCGGGGAGCACATGTATTGGATATACATACCTGGACAGATTATCGTACCAACAATCTGGTGGTCCTGTTTGTGCAGGCGTATCAGTTGTACTGGGCCATGCGGAAGGTCCCCGACGGGCCAAGCAAGGAGCATGACAGGCAGGCGCTTTACCGGCTGGGCGATGAAAAGATCATCCCCCAGCTGGACAGGCTTAAGGCGCCCACTACCCTGTATGATGCCTTTGCCACCCTTTTCCTGGTGGTGTTGTGGGATATAATGCCAGACAGATTAAGGGCAATGCTGGCCGGGAAGACGAACATCACCTTGCAAGAATGGGAGGACACCCGTATGTCATGGGATGACATTGCCGCCATGATTAAGGAAAGTGGCGTGGCAGAAGGAATTGAGCAGGGAATTGAGCAGGGAATTGAGCAGGGGATCGAGCAGGGAATTGAACAGGGAATTGAAATTGGTGGCAGGCAAACCACCATTCGCATCCTGGCCGACCATATGGCACATCTCTATGGCGGAACCTATAGCCGGAGTGATTTTGTCTACAGCCGGAGTGATGACCGCCCGGCACGAGGCAGGCGAACCACCTTTGTCCATCCGCCCGGTTGACGGGTAGGGCAGATTGGCGGGGGCCAGGCCCATGTGGTTTCACGCCCCAACCTCCCGTCTGCTACCACAATAGTGTGGCCCTCGGATACCAGAAGGCCCGTACCCATCACCCAAGGGCAGACGAACACCATTTTGCGCCTGGAGAACATGGCTCCCGATGAATTCCCCGCCACATGGGACCTGACCACCCGGCATGAGGCAGACCTGACCACCCGGCATGAGGCAGGCGAACCCCCTGGAGGGCATGACGCGAAGCCTGTAGCTCCCCGGTTGACCAAACAGAACACAGGAAATATCGGGGATATGTTTGTGCTGTAACTGGTGGGAGAACCGTAATGCCGGTCCACCGAGAGGGGGCCACAGCCCGTGGAGGCAAGACAACACCGCCATCTCCGCGTACTTGGCACAGGGCCAAGCCCATTACTGTTTATAGCGTAACGACCCGAGCAGGTCACTGGGCAATTCCGGGTTAACGCCTGACTGTGCCCTGGATTGACATTGCCGACAAGAAGCCTCTGGGCAGGGCACAACCTGGGTATGTGCAAGTTCCAGGCATGTCACAACTTTGTGAATACCTCGGCGCAAAGGCAAACCCCCTGCCGGGAAAGCCAATTCCTGCAGGGGCACGGCGTTTGCTCTTCCATGCCAGCAGGAAATGTGCCTGGCGTTAAACTGAGCGCAAAACAGCTCCGGTTTCGCGTTCCACCCTGCTGACAATCCGGCGTCGAATACGCGCAATGGCCTTTTCGCTCAGGCTCGCGGTGGGAGACTGGTACGTCACCCGATAGGCCAGTGACTTGGTACCGGGAGGCAGGGGATCGCCCACATACAGATCAAACAGCGCTACCCCGATCAGGGCATCGCCTCCACCTGCGCGCAAGGCGGCCGTCACCTGCTGGGCAGTGATGCCCGCATCCATCTGGAACGCCAGATCCTCAATGACCGGCGGATAGGGACTGATGGGGTTCATTTGGCGGACGGACCAGGCAGGCGATACCAGGGGTGGAATGGCGATATTGGCAATGGCCACGGTCTGCGCCGGCAGGTCATAGGCAGTTCGTACGCTGGGATGCAGTTCACCGGACCAGCCAATGGGTGTACCATCCAGTTCAATACGGGCGCAGTAAGGTCCATACCGGCTGTCCTGATCGGCGGTGTATGTGATCCTCTCCTCCAGGTCCAGGCGCTGGAACAGGGTTTCCAGCACCCCCTTCAGATCGTAGTAATCCAGCAGGTCATCGGTGGCAGGCGTGGCAAAGTGCGCAAGGTGGCGGGGGCCCGTCATGACCAGCTGCAGTTTGCGCAATTCCTGCGGATACGGTGCGGTGGCGGTGTCCGGCACGAATTCCAGGCCAATCTCAAAGGCGGCCAGGCGTGACTCGTACCGCAAGTTGAAGGCCAGGTTTTCCAGGCCACTCACCAGCAGGTCCCGGCGCATGACACTGCGATCCTGTGTCAGCGGATTGGCCAGTTCCACCAGCTCGTCCCGGGCTGTAGCCCCGGGTACGTGCGCGTACAGTTTGGCGTGATTTTCCACACTGGAATAGGAGTAGCCAATCGCTTCCTGCAGGCCGATGCCACTCAGGATGTCCCGGATCTTCTCTTCCGTTTCCAGAATCATGTTGGGTTCATGGCACGGCACCTCATCATGCATGTAGGTGAGCCCTACCTGGCTGTAGCCCACGATACGCGCCACTTCCTCCGTCAGGTCTGCCGGTATCCGCAGGTCCAGCCGGTACCACGGCGGCGTGCAGACCAGCACGGCTTCCCCGACCTGTCGCTGCAGGCCGAAGTGGGCCTCGGCCGCACTGTCAGCCGGGATATCGTCCACGACCAGGCAGGTAATGTCCAGTTTCTCCAGCGCCGCCTGGATCCGGGGCAACGTCAGGGCCGGTGCCAGACCCAGCTGTCGGTTCACTTCACTGGCCGTCAGGCAAATGGCGACGGCTTCCTGGGGACGCGGATAGGCGTCGATCACCGGGCCGGCCATCTCGCCACGGGCCAGATCGCACATGAGGTGGGCCGCCCGCAGGGCTGCCGGCAGATTCAAGTGGGGTGCCACCCCATGCGTAAAACGGTGACTGGCCTCGCTGTGCAGGCGCAGCGCCTGCGCAGTCCGGCGGTTGTTGATGCCGTCAAACGTGGCCGATTCGATGAGGACACTCCGGGTATCTGCATGCACCTCGGTCTCGGCTCCTCCCATCACACCGGCAATGGCAATGGGACCCGCCTGATCCGTGATGAGAAGCATGTTCTCGTGCAGGGCACGCTCCACACCATCCAGCGTGGTCATGGTCTCCTTTGCCCTGGCGGTGCGTACGCCAATGCAGGGCCTGGCGGCACCGTCGGCACGGCTGCGCGCCACCAGCAGGTCGTAATCAAACGCATGCAGGGGCTGGCCCAATTCCAGCATGACGTAGTTCGTGATATCCACAATGTTGTTGACAGGCCGCATGCCACCGCGCAACAGACGCTGCTGCATCCAGACCGGGGAGGATCCTGTCGCGAGATTCCGGACCACAACGGCTACATAGCGGGGACAGAGTTCCGGTGTGTCAATCCGAATTTCGGCCAGGGGCGGGGTGGACTGGGCAGAAGGCGGCGGGATCGGGGACAGGGGCTTCAGGCTTCCGTCCATCAGGGCAGCCACTTCCCGGGCCACCCCCATCATGCTGAGACCACGCGCCATGTCCGGCGTCAGATCCAGTTCCAGAATCTCCTCGCCCAGATAGTCGGCCAGGGGCATGCCCACGGGCGCATCGTCCGGCAACAGCAGGATACCTTCGTGTTCTTCGCTCAAGTCCAGTTCCCGCTCGGAACACACCATGCCCGCCGAAGGAACCCCGCGGATTTTGGAGCGCTTCAGTGGCTTGCGGGGCCGTGGTTGCTCCTTGGCATAGGCATCCACCAGGACCGCTCCTGCCCGGGCAAAGGCGACTTTCAGGACCGGCAAATGGCTTTGCCCGCGGTACTGAAACAGGTTGGGCGCTCCCGTCACTACCTGCTCGGGTACATCGGCCCCATCATTCACCTCCACGAGCACCAGGCGATCCGCATCCGGGTGGGGATGCACACCCACCACTTCACCGACTTTGAGGGTTTCCCGATCCCACCAGTCGCCCAGGCGCTCCAGGCCTGTGACTTCCAGTCCCGCCAGGGTCAGGATTTCGGCCAGTTCCGCCGTGGACTGGGTCCAATCCACATACTCGCGCAGCCAGGAAAGGGGTACTAGCATGGCATGTCTTCCTTCGCTACCGTCTGGCTCAGGGCCTCATAGGACAGATCATGGCCAATGGCCCGCCACTGGCCCCAGACCCGGCGCTGTTCCGGGGCCAGGCTACGCAGGCGCTGGGCCACCAGAGGCAGACCGGACAGGGTAGTTTCGCCAATGAAGGCCACTTCCACCGTGTCACGGGGCTGAGGTACCTGCACGTCATCCGTCAACAGGTGAAAACTGTAAGTCGCGAAATTCATAACGAAGTCATCTTTACGGAAACAATAGGTGCTGAGCGCCAGGAAACGCTGGATTGCGCAATCCAGACCGGTTTCCTCCTCCACCTCACGCCACAGGGCATGCAGGACGGATTCGTGCAAGCCAATGCCACCGGTAAACAGCCGGAACACGCCCGGCGGATAATGGCGCTTGGTATGCAGCAGAATCTTGCCGTTCGGTCGTGAAACGACAAACAGGACTTCCGCCCGGCGATCATGCCGCCGTGATTGCCGCGTCTCCAGCATGTAACGATCGGTTTCCAAGTCAAAATGGCGGCGGATAGGCACACCGTAGCACGCACTCAGTTCGGTTACTTCCTCCTCATATACCGGCAGGGACGGTACAGAGACATTTGTTGTGAAACGGGCCAAGGCTCTGGCCTCTTGCCTGATGCCAAACAGGTGTCTCCGCCTTTGGGAAACACCCTGTCTAGTCTATTGCGATCAGGCAGGCAGACCAAATCCAACTGTCTGCAAGGTGCTTTTCCGGTCCCGTCCAGGACGATGGGAAGCCGGCTTCCGGCTCAGGTACGCCACTCCGCGCGCCGCTCGGAGATGTCGACTACGTTGCCATCCGGATCCAGGACCTTGAAGGAGCCGATCGGCACCGTGTCCCGGTCGTAGTCCAGGCGCTTCTTGACATCTTCCTTGATGATCGGCGCCTCCATGGCCCGGAGGCGCGCGAAAATGGGATCCAGGCTTTCGACGATCACGCCGAAATGCATATGCTCATCGCCTTCGGCATGCGGCGGACTGGGTTGGGTCTCGAAGGGCAGCAGGGTCAGATTGACATGACCGTCACTGAGGTCCATGGAAATGCCGTCACGCCGGAAATCCACAAACGCGAAACCCAGACCCGTTTCGTAAAACGTGCGCGCCCGGGCCAGATCCCGGCAGCGGATCGCCAGATGCTTGATGGTCAACATGTGCACTCCTCCTGGTTATCCTTGATCGTGTACAAGGCGAACAGTCCTGTACAGGTGGGATTGGCGACGCTTCAGAACTCATCCTCCGGATCCAGCACAGCGCCTATCACCGTGTCCGGGTCCCGTTCATCCAGCAGGATGCCTCCCCCTTCCGCACCTCCGGGTTCAATGCTTTCCGCCTCGGTGCCGGCAAAACGATGGGCCTGCAGCAGGGCGCGCTCGTTCCAGGTCAGGCCGTAGCGGTTTCGGGGATGCAGCAGAATGCGCACGAGCTGGGTACCCACAATCTGTTCCAGGCCCCCAGCGGTGCGGAACACCTGCCACGGCAGGTGCGTCGTACCATGCAGGAAGGAACGGCCGGCCGGCGTCATGGGGCCTTCCTTCCGCAAGGGAATGATGTGGCGTTCCAGATCCAGGGCCAGATACCACTCCTGCCCGGCCGGAGCCGTGATGTCCTGCCCCATCAGGAAGAAGACGCGGTCACAGTTGGCAATATTCTCGAAGATGTTGTCGTAGGTGTCACCCCGGACCGGGGTGCGCCGAATCTCTACCTTGTTGTGGGCAGGCAGAGAGGCCAGCGTGGTGGCGACAATACTGCGTTCCGCCTCCAGGTCCGCCGTGGCACTGACAAACAGGCGCAAGGTTTCAGCCATGGACAAAAATGCAACTCCCGGGCAGCACAAACCTTTCTGTTTGCGCAGGTAGCAATCGGTTCGGCAAAGTGTCCTGCATTATATGCCAGCCACCCCCGGGTTTCAATCCAACCTGCCGGGAGCGGGAACTTTCCCTCGGTACTGCGTCCATCTGCCGTGTCTGCAGACCCCACCTACTTCAGGCCGTTGGCCACCCGTTCCAGATCGGCTTCCACCATGACCTGTACGAGACCCCCAAAATCCACGGACGGTTCCCAGCCCAGCTTGGCGTGTGCCTTGGACGGATCACCTACCAGGAAATCCACGTCGGCCTTCCGCATGAACCGTTCATCCTGTTCCACATGGTTTTGCCAGTCCAGATTCACAAGGGCAAA
>CAXXOQ010000054.1:0-2434 GCA_963664185.2 Caldilineaceae bacterium
CTGGTACGGCAATTCGGCGGCACCCCCTTTGCCGGCGACGGCCAGACCGTGAACTGGAATTCGGAAGAAGGGCAGCAGGCCTGGAATTACCTGCTCAACTTCAAGACCGGCCTGGAGACCGGGGACCGGGATCTGTTCGATGGCAGCACCCAGGCCTTTCTGGCGGGACGCGCCTGTTTCCACATTGACGGTTCTTTCCGGCTGGGCACGATCGCCAACAACGCACCCGACCTGAACTTTGGTGTGGTCGAACTGCCGGAACATAACGGTGTCAGGAGCACCTTTGGCAGTTACTGGACCCACGGCATCACCCAGAAGGGCGCCAGTGATTCCGCCCGCCTGGATGCCGCTGTCAAGTTCCTGCAGTTCGTTACCTCCGATGAAGCCGGCACGATCTGGGTGGACATGGTGGGCGAACTGCCTGCCCGCCTGAACGCCGGGGCCAATCCGGAACTGCTGGCCGATCCCCGGCTGGGGGCGTTCGCGGCGGGCCTGGCCTATGCCCAGGCCACCTTCTTCGTGAACGAATCCGATCAGCGGCAGGCCCTTATTGACGCCTATGACATGGTGGTACTGGGAGACGAGGACCCCAATGCGGCCCTGGATATCGCGGCGGAGACGGTACAGGAAATTCTGGACGCCCATTACGGGCAGTAACCGCCCGCATACGCGGCGGGCGGCCGACACCGCGAGACGGACCGCCGATGGGCGGTCCGTCTTACCGGATTGCGATCCCCTGCACCCGAAACGTCCATGAAACTCACGCTGCAGCAGCGCCAGATCCTGTGGGCCTATGCCTTTCTCAGCATTGCCCTGGTGTTCTTCGTCATCATCCGCTGGTATCCCGCCCTGCTGTCTTTCAACATCGCCTTCCGTGACTGGAACACCTTTCAGGGTGCGGGCCCCTGGGTGGGGCTGGAGAATTACGCGGCGATCTGGCATGACCTGTGGAAACCGCGCAGTGATGTGCGGGCGGCCTTCACCAACACCCTGGAGTACGTAATCTACGGTGTGCCCGCCCAGATGGTCCTGGCCCTGGCCATCGCCCTGTTGCTGGATCGCATCCGGACCCTTTCCACCCTGTTCCGGGTGGCCTATTTTGCGCCCTATGTCACCTCGGCCGTGGCCGTGGCTTTTGTGTGGAACTGGCTTTACCTGCCCCAGACCGGACTGCTGGCCCAGGTGTTCGACGTACTGCACATACCGGAACAGCCCTTCACCAAGAGTCCGAAGCAGGCGCTGCCTTCCGTGACGGCAGTCGCCGTGTGGCAGACTCTCGGCTATTCCGTCATCATCTACCTGGCCGGCATCAAGCAGATTCCGCTCATGTACTACGAGGCCGCACGCATGGATGGCGCCAGTGGCTGGCGCCTGTTTCGCAACATCACGCTGCCCCTGCTGAATCCCGTCATCGTGTATCTGACCGTACTTTCCACCATTTCCTTCCTCCGCCTCTTTGCCCTGGTGCAGAACATGAGTCCCCAGGGCACGGGCGGGCCCCCTGAAAAGCACGACCACCGTCGTCCTGGAGGTGTATCGGAAAGGGTTCTCCAGCTATGACATGGGGTATGCGGCGGCCCTGACCGTGGTCCTCTTCTTTGTCATTCTGCTGATCACGGTCATCCAGTTGCGCTTTCTGACCCGGCGTTTCGAGTATTGAGGCCGGGTCCACCACGACCGGGAGGACGACACGCGCATCCCGCCGCCCCTGTTGCGTACATCATGGCTACCCTCACACAGCAACGTGATCGGCCGCCGGCCTCCCCTGCTGCAGGCTGGCGCCCTCTGGGCCTGCAGGGTCTCACCTATGTCCTCCTGACGGCGGGTGCCCTGATCATGGTCACGCCCTTTGTGTGGATGCTGATCACCAGTTTCAAGCCAGCCCCGGAACTGGTGGAGTTTGCCTGGTGGCCCCAGTCCCCTACCTGGAGCAACTATCAGCGCGTATTGGCGACCTCCAACTTCGGACGCTGGTATTTCAACAGCATCGTGGTCGCGCTCTTCTCCACGACCTGTGTCGTGCTGTTTGATTCCCTGGTGGGCTACACCCTGTGCAAATTCGAATTCCCGGGCAAGACCCTGATCTTCGTCGGCATCCTGGCCACCCTGATGGTGCCCACCGAAATGCTGATCATTCCCTGGTTCGACATGAGTGTGCGCTGGCACTGGAACGAGGGCCTGGCGCAGTATTGGGGCATCGCCTTTCCCGGGGTGATCACGGCGGCGGGGGTATTTCTCATGCGCCAGTTCTTCCATGGCGTGCCCAACGACCTGCTGGACGCGGCCCGCATGGATGGCATGAGTGAACTGGGCATCTGGGTCAAGATTGGCATGCCGCTGACGAAAGCGGCCATGGCCGCGCTGGCCATTTTCAATTTCATCGGCAACTGGAACGCATACCTTTGGCCCCTCATCGTGGCCAGCGGCCGGGAAT
>CAXXOQ010000055.1:0-23688 GCA_963664185.2 Caldilineaceae bacterium
AGAATCTGCTGTGCCGGTGACCAGGGGCCACAGTACGTGGTTGCCCGGGACAGGACCAAACGAACCCTGAAACAGGCTGGGCAGCGGGCGGTAGTGGGGCGGGGAAGAGGAACACCAGTACAGGATTCTGGTCAGGAAGGAGAGTTCTGCCGGGTTCAGGGTGCGACCGGCCTTCCAGGCATGCAAACGGGTCAAATCGCACAGGTGCCGGGGGTTGGGCCGATAGGCAATCTGCAGATCGGGGGCCAGTTCCTGGGCCAATGCCTGGAGTGCCTGCAGCATGCGGGCCTGATAGGAGAATTCCTGGAAAGCGGGCAGGCAAAGAAGCAGGTGACCGTTGCCCTGGGCGGTCCAGCGCACACACTCCCTGGCCAGAGCCTGACTGGTCACTGCATCGCAAGGCAAAACAGCTACCGTACCGTTTGCAGGTTGCAACAGGCGTTCCCACCAATCTGTGGCAGCAGGGACTGAGGTGGCTGTGGTCAGGTCTTTGCTGTCGTCTGTGTCGGGTTCGCGCTGCGGAATCCGTACGGTCCCTGCCGACCCGAAGGTCAGCGGGAGATCGGTATCGCCTGCGGGCAGGTTGCGTTCCGTGGCCACCATCTGAAACAGTGCGTGATACGGCCAATGCGGGGGCGCATGGGCCAGCACATGCTGGATGGCTGCATCCGGCATGTCCCTGAGACGTTGCCAAAGGCGCATGAAGAGGTGTCCTGTGGCCAGGGCATCATGCGCTGCGCGATGGGAAGCGAGGGAAGCAATGGACAGGACGTGTGTGGCGGCCCCCAGGGAGGCACCGACAGCATCGGGCATGAACATGCGCACCATCTCCCAGGTATCAAGCAGCGTCAGATGATCCAGCATGACGCCATGGGCCGTGAGGAAATCCCGCTCAAACTGCATGTTGTGGGCGATGAGATACTTCACAGGCGGGGCCAGAAAGTCCTGCACATGGACCTTGGCCTCTTCCCAAGCAGGCTGTCCTGTCAGCATGTCCTGTGTAATGCCCGTAATCCGGGAGATCTTGGGCTCAAGGTACACACCCGGATTGACCAGCATCTGCAGGGCACCATCTTCCAGGGTCATGGACAACACCTGGCTGTCCACAAACCGGACGGCCCCGACTTCGATGATCCTGTCGGTATGGGCATCCAGCCCTGTGGTTTCCAGATCCAGGGCGACAAAGGCAGGAGGCTCCGGTGTCGGCGGTGTAGCTGCCGGTGTTGACGGCTTCGGATCCGCAAAGAGATTCAGTTGCATGGTGGGTTCTCGGAAAAAGCCTGTCAGGAAGAAGCGGATATCCCCGTGTCGGCGGGCGCACGAAACTGCCTGGCCGGAAGGCCTGCCATCAGCGCAAAATGCCATGCGTTAAAATAAGTGCAGCAACACATCTGTAGTTCAGCATTCTCACCGTCTGCCCCATGTTGTTGCCGGCATGCCGACATGGGTTCAGGCTACCTGGACCTGAAGGCCGGCATGATGTCGCAGCGACATGCAGGAACACGGGAAGGCCGCAGCTTCCTTCACTATAGCAGGTGCAGTAACATGGCAATTGATCCCGGTCCTTTGCACGAAAATGCAGCGGAGGACTGCCTGATCGTCCGCGTAGGGCAACTCCTGGCCAACATGGATGCCCGCAAGCGCACCATTCTGGAACGCCGTATGGGAATAGGGGGCCACCCGGAATCCTTGGCCGACATTGCGCAGTCCTTCCAGTTGACACGGGAACGCATACGCCAATTGGAAATGGAAGCCATAACGGAACTGTCTCCCCTGTTCCCCTGGTTCCGGGAGTTGACCCAGGACTTGGCGCACATCCTCCAGACCCGGGATCGCCCACTTACATTCCTGGGCGCGGAAGAAGTGGAGCCGCGTCTGCAAGGCATGGCATGACACGGGGCACTGCTGTCTTTCCTGCTGCAACGCCTGGATTCGGCGGACCTGCATGTGGTATGCATCCGGGGCATCGCCTATCTGCTGCTGTCAGGGCAAAAGGACTGGGAGGTGTTCTGCAACAAGATGCTGCGGGAATTCCGATCCGATCAGTGGGCTGGTACGGTAGCCAGCGAATGCAAGAGGCATGTCCTGCAGCAGGGCCAGGGCCTGGACAGGGGCGCGCTGGAACTCTGTTGGCAGGAGATTGTGCTGGCCTGTGGATTCGTGGCGGTGCCCCAGGGCATTGTGCTGAAGCCCGCCACGTATGCGGGATGGGTGCGCTACGTGCTGACCCACGCGGACCAGCCGATGTATCTGCATGACATCAAGACCCGGATCCGGCATCTTGCCGGCAAGCAGTTGCCGGCCAAGTCCATACACAACGCCCTCACGAACACCGCGGTCCTGTTCAGCCGGGGGCTGTATGGTCTGGAACATCACATTCGGGTGCCCCCGGACCTGATTCCGGCCATCATGGAGGCCGCGGAGCAACAGGTGATGGCGGGGCCGGCTCTGCGCCAGTGGCACGCGAGCGAGCTTCTGGCGGCCGTGGTGGAGGAACTGGGTCCAGTACCGGGCCTCACCAAGTATGTCCTGAATTATCTGTTGCGGAAGTCCCGTCACCTGCACAGTCTGAATCGCATGGTTTGGCACCACAGGGAAGCGGATGCCGGGTCCCCTGCCACCCGCATCAACATACGGGACGCCGTGGTTACAATCCTGGAAGAGGTCGGATACCCTCTCTCCCTGCATGAAATCCACAGTCGGCTGATAGCCCAACGGGGTCTGGATCAGGATTTAAGCTTTCAGATTCATCCCGACGGCCAGCTTGTCCATCTCGCGTCGGGGCTGTGGGGGATCCGGGAACGGGATGATCTGCCCGCGCTTTTTGCCCGTACCGCCGATGCATAAGGGCAACGTGTTTTCTCCTGGGGATGGCATGAGCAGACAGTGGGTAGCCATGCCTGTACCGTCGGCGGGTGCTTTACCGCCCCGGGGTACAGCCAAGCCCAGACAACGCATGCCATTAGGACCGGTCCTGTTGCTTTGGCCGCATCTTGTACCCATCAGGGGCCAAGTGACAGTCGCAAGACTTCATCAAGACTGCAGCATGTTGGATGTAAGGCCACAGTATTGCCATTGGCGCATATAAGGTCATCCCAGGCATGACCGTACTTCCGCAGACAGGGGCCGTGCCCCATTGCTCCCATGGTGTCGGGGCACGGTAGCGGGTGTATGCCCTCCAACCGACAGGCAACTGGCACAGCGCCGCCGGATCGCCACGAAGAATCTGTTCCCCTCTTCCCCCAAAGACACTTCAGCCTGCGGTGGCTATGGCTCCATGCGGGAGCATGCCCCGTCTCACGCCGATGTATCCGCCTGCCAGGGGTTCAGCAACAATGCGGCCACGGCTTTGGCTGGCGAGTCTGCCGTCTGGCCGACATGCAACACGTAGTCGACACTGGGCATGGCATCCACCGTGAAGTTTCGCAAACTGTCCTGGCAAGCTGCCAGCGTATCTGTATCCAGGTACAGGGAGGCCACAGCCAGCAGTGATTTTCGCCGGTCCTCGGCCTGCCCTTCAGCCCGGCCTTCGTCCCGGTCCCGGACAGAAGCATGCAGCCAAGCACCTGTTGCAGGATCCTGGGCCTGCAAGCCCAACTCCGCATCGTGACGGATGTAGGTCTGCAAGACATGGGAAAAGAGAGGATTTCCATCCTGTACCTGCACATGGTCCCACTGGCCCTCGTGCCCCTGATAGCCCGACAGCGTTCCCGGCACCCGATAGTCACAGAGCCAGTATTCCTGGACCCCCATTTCCCGATAGAGGTCCCGTTGGTCGTTCCAATCCATATCTTCGGTGGCCGGGGACAGACATTCCAGGATCATCAGAGGAATACCATCTCCGTCTTCGCCATAGCCATAATTCATGCTGCTGCGGTGCGTTACGTGGGTGCCAGGGGGCCACAGGACCCAATCCGGGTCGATAAAGTAGCGGGTCCGCTGCAGGAGAGGGGAGCGGAAGTGGGTGGGCAGATGCTGGATACGCACTTCACAGGTTACAGGAGGCTTTGTCCAGCCATGCACGACGTAGAAGAAGCGATTCAGATTGACTACAGCCTGTATCAGCCAGGTAAAGTGTCCCTCATTGACGGCCAATCGTACATCCTCCTCGATGTAGTGGGGATCGGTGGTAAATGAGGGCCCATATACATACCGGGCCAGGTCATAAGCGTAGTCCGGATCGTAGTGCCAGAGTTCCCTGAGCCACTGCGGATGATCAAGGGGAGCTGCGGCGTCATGTGCCACCGGTTTCCGGGCCGGGGAAACCGGAGCCTTGTCTTCTGTTCCCGCCACTGCGTGTGTCATCAGAATGCCTCGTGTAATTGTGGTGACAGGCCTGCATCTTACTAACGTTCCGCTGTGGCCCCCCAGCCGATCATCGCTCTGCAGGTTGTCCCCATGTGGATACTGGAATTGTATTGTATCTGTGCATAAAATGAAACATCGAACGAAATATGAAGGCAATTTGGCAGATGACAAGCATGTCCGTGTAGAGGCAGGGATCCCGGGCAACCTGCAGGGAGACGCAGTGGAAAAGATACGGGTGAAGGTCTGTGTGCAAAAACCGTAGTGGCTGCTGTGCCCAATGCCCGCATCCCGTCTGCAGGAACATGGGCCTGCTGCCACAACGGCGGCAGACTCAACGGGAACGGGATCCTGCCAGGTAGGATCAGGACGGGGACTGCGTCAATGCCCACAGGATCCTGGGGATTCTCTCTGCAGACCGCATTGCACACAGAGACCCTTTGCCGTCTGCTACACAAGGCCGTGTGCGGCGCAGGGATCAACAGCTGGCTGGTAGCCTGGTGAAGGCAAATGGTACTCGGACAGCGGGGCTTCCGGCATCCGCAAGGCCTGCCCGGACACCATGGGATCACGGCATAGCCGCCCATGATTTGGGATAATGGAGCAAAGCTCTGTCGGTAGATCTGCCCGAGGCCTGCGCATGAATGTATCGGTTGTCATGACCGTGTTGAATGAAGGAGAATCCCTGCGCGCTGTGCTGGGAGATTTGCTGGCGCAAACGCTATTGCCGGCAGAGATTGTGATCTGTGATGGCGGGAGTACAGACGGTTCTCTCCCCATCATCAAGTCCGTACAGGCGGGGGAGGCCAGGGAAGCCGGTGTCGAAATCCAGGCATTCACCCAGCCGGGCGCCAATATCAGCGAAGGCCGCAACGCCGCGATCAAGCGGGCACGGCATGCGTACATTGCGGTGACGGATGCCGGCATTCGGCTGGAGAACGATTGGCTGGAGCAGCTGGTCTGTGTCATCCAGAACCACCTTGACGATCCGGATGTGAAGGGCGTGGCGGGATTCTTCCTGCCTGCGGCCCAAGGTGTATTTGAAACCGGCCTGGCAGGGACGACATTGCCTCTGCAGCAGGATGTGGATCCGGAACGATTCCTGCCCGCAGGCCGCTCCATGCTGTTTGCCAAATCTGTCTGGCAGGAAGTGGGAGGCTTCCCGGAATGGCTGGACTATTGCGAGGACCTGGTATTTGACCAGCAGGTGGAATATCTGGCCGGCGGCCGGCGCAAGGCCATGCCGCTGGCACAACTGTCCGTCGTGCGGGTGCGCCCGCGTACCTCATTCCGGAGTTTCTTCAAACAGTACTATCTCTACGCACGCGGCGATGGCAAGGCGGATCTGTGGCCCACGCGCCATCTGATTCGGTATGGCACCTATCTGGGGCTGCTACCGCTCGTGTGGGGCATGCAACGCAGCGCGCATATCCCTGTCCGGCGCTGGGGGCGTGGCCTGTTTTTGCTGGGGGCCCTGGTCTATTGCTGGCGGCCCCTGCAGCGGGTATGGCACTTGGGACGTTACCGTTTGTCCCGCATGCAATTGGGCCAGGCAATCCTCCTCATTCCCCTGATTCGTCTGGTAGGGGATGTCGCCAAAATGCTGGGTTATCCCGCGGGTTGGCTGTGGCGCCTCCGGAACTGGAAGCGCAAGGAAATCCATTGGCGCACCGGCATGAAAATGCGGGCAGAGCACCAACGGCTCATGTCCGAGGATGAAGGCTGACTGGTGGCATCAGCGGGGGACATAGGCCAACAGGGTCGTGGGAAACTGGTCGGACACCAGCAGAAACCCCTCTTCATCCCAGCGTACGATGCCTTCCCAGTTGCGGGCCACCACGCTGTCCAGTAACGCCAGCTCGATGGGTGGCATGTCCAGCAATTCAATGCGCCCTTCGGCGATGCGCATCGCCAGGATACGCTCTACGATGTCTGTCTGGGCATGGCTCGGACCCTCGCCCCACCTGTCCCGGAGGGCATCGGTGGTCGGCAACAGGCGCTTGTCACCCGGCCAATGGAAATTGATCACCCAGAAGAGACCCTGGGCATCCGGCGCCGTGGCATCGGTAAGCCGGTATTCGATCGCAGGCACGGACCACGAAGACCGGAGTTGCAAATTCCGGTCATGGACAAGGACCGCCCGGTCCGGATTGATATCCAGGCCATTGGCTTCATACAGGGTAACAATCTGGTCATGCCAAAGGAGCAGGGATTCGTAGGCCTGGTTCATCAGACGGGTTTGCGGTGCCAGCACCGTGAACCGATCCAGCACAATGTGCAGGGCGTCGTCCTGCTCCTGTACCACGCCCTCCAGCAGATAGCCCTGCATGTATCCCCGCATCCGGGCTTCTACCGTCAGAAATACCCTGTTGTCATCAAACGCGATGGCTTCCAGGCCTTCATAGCCCTCCAGCTGGCGCAAGGGATGGGTGGAAGACAGGGCAATGGGAAAGGGCTCCAGGGCCTGCACTTCACCCGCCAGGGCCCGGGCTATGTCATGGCGGTGCAATCCATACAGGCTGTCATTCCACTTGTGGGGATATTGCGGCAACAGGACCAGGATATCCTGAAACCAGGCCAGTCCCGAGATTTCGGCTTCCGGTGCAGTCAGGGGACCCTGCAGCGGCAGCAGCGTGACTTCCCGTTCCTGCACCACCGGCGTTGCCGCAGCTTCCGGTACCGGGGCCATGGCCGGTTCGGGGGCGTCGCAACGAATCAACGCCAAGGCCAGCAGCCATCCTGTAGTCACCCTGGCGAGGATGGACAGAGAGCGCAGGTATGGTTGCCAGGACGATGGAGCGCCGGAGCAAGAGAACATGACGGAAGTTGGCCGGCACCAGGAACGCGACAGGAAAAAAGTAACTGTGCCCGGATGGAGGGTTACCTCAGCATATCCCCAGCCTGGTGCAGGTACCGCTGCATGGCATCCTGCCAGTCAGGCATCGCTTCTATGCCGACGTGCTGGAGCCGTTGGTCTGCCAGGACCGCGTGCAGAGGAGTTGGGGCAGTTCGTTGCCATTCGGTATGCGGAATGGGTGTCACCTCCACATGGCCGCGACCTGTATGCTGCAATACATGGCAGGCCCACGCATAGCGGCTGGCAATGCCCTTGTTGGTGACATGGAAAACGCCCTGGGCCCCGATTTGGACCAGCCGGGCGATCCGTTGGGCCGCATCCAGGGTATAGGTCGGACTGCCATATTCGTCCGCCACGACCCGCAATTGGCCGTAGCGATCCGCTGCGCGCACGATTTTGCCCGGGAAGTGATCCCCGTCCGGGCCGAACAGCCAGCTGACCCGCACAATGCAGTGCCGGGAGGCCGTCCTGACGATTTGTTCTGCCAGGGCCTTGCTGCGACCATAGGCATTGATAGGCTGTACGGCGTCTTCTTCCGTATAGTATTGTCCCGGTGTGCCGGGAAACACTTCGTTGGTGCTGATGTGCACGAACTGGGCGCCCAGTCCATTGCAGGCCTGCACGATCCGGTCCAGACAGCAGGCATTGACCTGCACCACCTCGTCCCAGGCTTCGGGGGCTTCGGCCCCGTCCACGTCGGTCCAGGCCGCGGCGTTGATCACGACCGCGGGTGCGACTTCCTCAATCCGGGTCCGGGTTTCCGGCCGGGTAATGTCACATTCCCCGCGTCCCCAGGCCAGCAATTCCTCCCGGGCCAGGGCGGATTGCAAAGCCCTGCCCAGCAGGCCTTGGGCACCCAAGAGCACGATACGCATTCGCCTTCGTATTCCCTGTTGGTCTTAGTCCATTACCCTATTGCCTGGGGCAGAGACAACCAGCATCCAATGATCTGTTGTATGGCTATTATGCAAGAAGAGTATTGACATAGCAGGTTACCAGGTAGCAGGAGAAGGCAGTCACCGAGCGGAGGTCTTCCCCCATGGGAAGTATAACCTTTGCGATCTTGGAAACCGCGGTGCAGTCCAGGAGGATGACGGGTATCTGGTCCATGGCGTACGGCGGCGAAGGGCAAGGCCGGTGCCTGGCAGCGGCGCAGATGCGCGTCTGATGCCTTCGGGCCTCCATACCCATTGCCTGCATGCTGTCCTGTCCCAGCGGGAAACGCACCGGAAGTGCCAAGGATGGAACAGACCATGCATCCGGGAACACGGCATGGGAGGGTTACAGGCTCGGCCGAGCCTGGCAATCCGCCCTCTGGCCCCACACATGGTACGCTTGTCCATCGGAGGCAAAGGCAGACAGTGAAGAGATGACCCTCAGGGAATCCCTGATCCCGAATTTCAACGCCCCGGCGATTCAGCAGTGCCTTGCGGAACTGGTTGATCCCCTGGCCCAACTGCAGAGGGTAGCAACCGAACTCGGTATGCCCCTGCGTGTCATCGGGGGCCTGCCGCGCGAACTCATGATGTTCCACGTCCATGGCCGGTCGTTGCCGGGAGCGAGGATTCAGGAAGTGGATGTAGTGGTGGAGGGGGATGCGCGGATCGTAGGCAGAGCCCTGTGGCAGCGATGGGGAGGCACCCTCAAGATCCACGACGCGTTCCACACCGCCACCTGGCACATGCCCAGCGCACAAGATGCCTCTTTGGATATCGATCTGATCACGGCCCGTTCCGAGACATATCCGCGACCGGGGGCATTGCCCGTGACGACGCCGGGCACCTTTGCCGATGATGCGGCCCGGCGCGACTTTACCGTCAACACACTGGCACTTGATGTGCCCACCTGCATGGCGCTGGCCGCGGGCCAGTCCGACGTCCAGCTGTTTCACCACCGGCAGGCGCTGGCGGATCTGGAAACCGGCATCATCCGGATCCTGCATGATGGCAGTTTCCGGGACGACCCTACCCGCATTTTTCGGGCGGTGCGGTACGCCCAGCGTTATGGCCATGGGATCGAACCGCATTCCATGGCCCTGTTGCAGCAGGAAATCGCACTGTCGGGTCTGCACAATCTTTCGCCGGTCCGCCTGTATCACGAATACCAGCGCATATTCCACGAAGGGAAATGGTGTCCATTCTGGAAGCGCTCAGGGAACTCCAGGTCCTGTCCCGCAGTGGCATCCCCAGCCGGAACTGGCAGGAAGTTGCCACCGCCTGTGCGTCGGTAGCCGGGGACTCCCCGTTCCGCGAGGCCATCCTCTGGATCCTGTTGCTGTTTCAAGGCGCAGGTCAGGCTGAGCAGGAGCTTCTCCGTCTGCCGCAGAAGACTGTCTTGGCCATAGGGCAGTTTCGGACACTGGTCCGGAACGCAACGGTCAACCACCTCCATGCCCTCAAGCCGAGTGAGGTGGTGCAAATGCTGGACGGCGTGCATCCGGCAGTGCTGCATGCCCTGGTCCACTGGCGGCCTGAGCTCCGAATACCCGTGGCACAGTACAGGAAGGCATGGCGAGACCTGCGGCCGGCGCTTACGGGCCACGACTTGATTGCCATGGGCTATGTGCCGGGCGCGGAACTGGGGAACGCTCTCAAACAGTTGCGCGCAGCCTGTCTGGATGGCCTTGTGACCACGCGGCAGGAGGAAGTGGCCCTGATCCGCAGACTGCTGGGAGACCCGGAATCCTCCCGTTAGCCCCATGCACGCCAGACAAGCCGCAGGCCTTCGCCCACGAAAAACAGAGCGAAGAGTGTGGGTTGATGCAGCAGGTAAATGGGCAGAGCCCGCAGCCCCAGAGCCCGCAACCAGGAAAATGGTGCCTGTGTCGCCATATCCGGGCGCCAGAGCGCTCCTTGCCTGCGGGCAAAGGATGTAGCGCCAATGAACGTGCCCACCAGGAACAGGCCGAACCAGCGGATAAAGGGAAAGTAATCCACCGCTTCATATCCTTCCGGGGCAAAGCCCAGCCAGGTCAGGCGCGTTTCCCACCCCGAAAAGGTTCTGGTGCCCAACAGGGTACCCACCGTGAACAGTCCGAGTCCCAGAAACAGGGAAGTCTTCTTGCGGCCCAGCAGGGGATACGAGACGATGATGGAAGAGCCAATGAGATGGAGTATGCCAAACTGGATGAAGCGCCTGGGGCCCAGGGCCAGAAAGGTGATCAGGGACAGCACGAATCCCCAACCCAGAATGATGCCGCCCCGGCGGCTGGTATCCCGCCAGCGCTGGGCAAAGGAAAGGGTTGCCAGCCGCCGGGACCGGGCAGCCAGGGATGTAGATACCCCCGCCAGCAATATGAACAGCGAGGCGGTGGCGGTCTGAAACCCGCTCCAGAAAGGCAGGTCAAACACCTGGCGGGAATACCCGAAGAAGAAGAGATCGTACATGAAGTGGTAGATCACCATCATGACGACGGAGACTCCCCGCAGCGCGTCAATTTCCCAGAAACGGGTGCTGGTGGCTCCCGGCAGGCGCCGGAGACGGAGAACCTGGGTGAGGTTGCGCCACCTGGGCATGCGATGGCTGCTCGCGGCGGAATGTGTATTGTTGCTGCCCTGAGCCGGATCCGGCCCTGCGGCCGTAGCTGCCGGCGGACCCGGGGCGGTGGAGGAATGCTTGGCCATGGTCATGCTGGTTTCCGTCTTGCAGGAGGAGGTGGGGACAGAGTCCGGATGCCCTAACAGATCAGGGTTCGTCGTACAGCCAATCCATCAATACACTCTTGGACAATGCCATGTGGCGGACTGCGGGATCGCTCTGCCGGAGCTGGCGCCAGGCGTGGTACTGGCGCTGAATCAGATCCCGCATGTAGCGGGGATAATACCACCATACGCGGGAGGAACTGGCGGGCAATCCGTATTCCTTGGCTACCCGGGTGGGGATAGGCATCAGGGCGCGCAGAATGTCCAGTACCTGCTGGGCACGACTGGAGCGATGCCACATGCGGGCCAGATTCCGGGGAAGTGCGCTTACATCCGATTCAATGTTCCACAACATGAACAAGGCGGCCTCGAAGGCTTCCTCGCTGTGTGCCGAACCCGTGGCTCGCAGAACCTCGGCCGGAATGTCAGCCTCCAGGCATTCCCGGGCCAGGCGCAGCATCAGGTGCACCCCAGGATCCCATTGCCACTGCCGGGCCCGTGCGACCACCTGTGACCAGTCCAGTTCGTTCCGGTAGGCCTGCACGGTGGCGGCAATATCGCAAGCGGGGCGCAGGCCCGTATAGAACATGTGCTGATACGCGGCGTGAACACACAGGTGGAGCAACAGGTCCTCCGGCGACAGGCCCTGCACTTCGACATTGGCGATCGTCAGCGTACGGGCCCGGTCCCACAGACCATCCAAATCGGACAGGGAGTACTGATCCCGGGGCCAGGTGATGTTCCAGTGCACTTCTACCACCGTATTGTGGGGACTGAACATGCGGGGCAGGTGGTGCTCATCGGCGGACCAGCGCGGTATGTCAATGGGTTCCTTGCTGACATAGCCCATTTCCACCATGATGTCCGCGGTCTGTTGCAGACTTTCGCGGGGCACCAGCACATCAATGTCATCCATCTCCCGCAGACCGACTTCGCCGTACACATCGGCCGCCAGATGCATGCCTTTCAAAACCAGCAAGGGAATGGAAGCCGTGTGCAGAGCGTTGGTCAGCTGCCGCAACTCCGAAAACAGGAACAGATTCCGCATCGTGCGTTCCTGATACGCCTGCGCCATGTCCTGCAGTACGTCGTGCGGAATCGCTGTCCGGTCTGCCAACGGACGCAACCGGAAGTACAGGTTTGCCGTGATGCGTTGCGTGCGGGCGATTTCCCGTATCCGACCCCAATCTTCCGGGGTAGCGGCATCCAGGATGGGTTGCGGTATGGTGTCGGGTTCTTCATGAAGAACCCTCAGAATCAGGGAATGAAGTTGTGAATCGTGCATAAATCAGGTTCATGCCCCCCATGCCTTGCTGTGTCGCGGGGAGCAGAGACAAGTATAGCAACTTTGGCGAGATGGCGGTTCCTTTTTCCGTACCGCACGTGATGGATTGCGGCAGAGACAAATGCCAGAGATGCACCTGTTCGGACGTGATGGTAGTCTACGGAAACTGGGGTCATCCCTTTGCGGCCTGCCTCGTGCAGACATGGTCCGTCACGGGCGGTCCCCTATACGGGTGCTACAATGCCCAGACCCTTGTGGATGTCACCGCTACAGGCCTCCCCTGCGGGGCGCACTGCGTTTACGGCACATCCATGGAAACAGGGCCGGGCCTTGACCGGAAACAGGATATCACGCCGCCAGAGATGGACCATGACAACGGATTGCCATGCCCCGGAGGAGGACGTGACCTCGCTGCAAACCTGCTTTTCCGCTTGCCGCGTCTACAGGTACTGCCTGCACCGGACAGTCTCGCCGTCGGGTACAGGGGCCGTGACCTTTATCATGCTCAACCCCTCTACGGCTGACGAGCGGAACGACGATCCCACCATCCGGCGATGCATGGGTTTTGCCCGTGACTGGGGGTTTCGGGATCTCTATGTTGTCAATCTTTCTCCGTACCGGTCTCCCAGTCCCAGGCACCTGAAGGCCATGGGCGACGAACCGCGGGAGGTGCAGGCCACGAATTGCCGATTTGTGCTCAGGGCCCTGCGTACGGCGCAACTGACGGTCGCCGCCTGGGGTGTGCACGGGGTTCTGGGTGCCCGGGACAGGCACATGCTACAAACCATTGCCCTGGATGGCCGGCATCAGGTGCATTGCCTGGGCACCACCAGGGACGGCCATCCCCGTCATCCCCTTTACCTCCCGCGGAGTGTCCAACCCATAAAGTACGAACTGCGGTGCTGTACCCGGGCTTGACCCAGAACCTCGAAATTCCCGCAGGGACCTCCCGGGCTCCGGCTTGAGGTCCATTTCCCCCATCCTGTCCCCCGCCAGTCCCGAGCGCCGATGCCATTAACGGATAACCCAAGAGAGCGCTGGGAGCAGGAAAGCATGCCCGCCCCTGGTGCAGGCACCCCTGATCTGGTCATGCGCATTGGGATCAGGACGCTACGGTGATCTGTTGGTACGGTATGGGCAAGGCTGCGGGTCTGAAAATGGGCGCCGTAGCATCAGGGGCTGGCCGATCGAAAGCGAATCAGGTCTTTCAGGTTTTGCCAGGGCAGGAATGCCAGCAGTTCCTTCAACTCTCCGGTGAGGTAGAGCGTGCCCAGGAATCCTGCACCGGCGGCCAGGCCGGTAAGCCAGGGACTCCAGCCCAACGCGTGGAGTACCAGGTGAATCACCAGCATGGCGCCCAGCCCCAATCCGGGCTTCCAGATCAGGGCCCACCATCCCACTTCACCCAGATGCCGGCGAATGCCGATCTGGAAGGGCACAAAGAGAAACAGCTCACTCAGAATCGTCACCACCGCGGCGCCCACATACCCGAAGGTCGGAATGAAAAGGATGTTGCCCACAATGTTGAAGATCACGACCTGGGCAAAGGCCCGGGTGAGATAGCGTTGCTGATCCAGGGCAATCAGGACGTATTGCGTCAGGGCATTGATGAAGTTCAGGACGATGGTCCAAATGACGACCTGCAACGCCAGGTGGGATCCGCCCGTGTAGTGGAACGTGCGATTCAGCAATGTCACGGACTCCTCGACATCAATGAATTCCGCACCCCCTACCACCAGGGCCAGGGGTTTGGCCAGGATCGTGGCCCCGAACGCAATTGGCAGGCTGAGTATGGTCAGCAGGCGGATGCTCAGACGGTAGGCCCCCATCAGGCCGTCACCCTGCTGCCGGGCATAGCGGCTGAAGAGCGGGAAGACCGCGAAATTGAACATGCTGGGGATGAGGGTGATCCCGAACCGGTACTTCAGGGCTACGCTGTACAGACCACTGGCCACTTCGCCGGACAGCAGGCGCAGCAGCCAAATGTCAATGTTGAGCAGAATGTTGGCCAGCAGCGAATTGACCATAAAGGGAAAGCTGTTGCCGAACATCCAGCGCTGCAGGCCGGAATCACTTTCCCATTTCCACGGGAACAGGGTCCGCCGCAGCATGACATAGAACCAGATGACCTGGATGATGACCGTAAACACGGCGACCCAGGCAATGGCCGGCAGCCCCCAGCCCAGAAGCAGCACCAGGGCCCCCAGCCCCGCGCGGATCAGGGCGGAGATGGTGGTCAGAATGGCCGGATACTCCATCTTTTCGTAGGCATGGAACGCGGCACTCAGGGCATCGGAATACCCGGCAAAGAGCATGGCCACGGCAAAAATCAGGATCGTGTTCACTTCCATGACCGTGATCCGATCGACCCACCAGAAGGCCAGGGTTACGCCCAGCATGAGCAATGAGGTCACCGCCCAGATCCCGGTACGCAGGATGCATACATTGGTCAGATACCGGCTGGACAGTGCCTTGTCCCGGGCTACTTCCCGGGTCAGCAATGTGTCCAGGCCGAAGCGGGAAATGAGTTCAAAGATGCCGTAGAGCGCCACGACAAAGGCGAACTGCCCGGTGCCAACCGGACCCAGCAGCCGCACATAGAACATGGCAAAGGCAAAATCAATGCCCCGGGTTATGAAGGTCAGGTTCAGCGGCACGACGAAATTCTTGGCCACCACCACCGATTCCGCCAGGGTCGTGTCCGTGCGGCGGTACTTGCCCCATCCCCACCACAGCAGCAGCATGACGGCACAGATCAGGGCCAGAAAGCTGAAGAAAAGGCCCACCCGCACACTGAGGGGACTGTAGACGAAGCGCACCGTACCGGTGAAACTTTCGGATAACGGCACGGCCCGCAAGGAGCCATAGGCCCGCAGAACCGGCAGTTCCTGTTCCGGACCGCTGTCACCCGTGGCCTGCAGGAACGCTTTCCAGCCCGGGAAATGGGCGTCGGCCAGAATCAGCCAGGCAGGGTGCGAAGTCTCCACCTCAATCACGACTTCATTGGCCCCGTAATCGGCAATCGAGGCCGCAGCCGCGAATCCCGGTATGTGGGGAGAACCCTCTTCCTGGGGTGCGTCTCCTTCCAGCAGCACGGTCGTCCTGAGGTCGTGCGCGGCAAAGGGCAGTGGCGGCGTGGCCACCGTGACGGCGTGCGGCACCAGGAAGGTACGGGGAAACACCTCCCGGTTTTCAAAGACACGCACCTGCGCGTCGGCGTAGATTTCCTGCCATTCGGGATCCGGCACCGCATAGGGCGTAATCAGGTACCGCACGTTCCACAGATCCAGGAGCTGTGACTCCAGAAAGGCAGGTGAGGAGTAGGTGGAATACAGGTAGCCGGCCCGATTGTGGTTCAGCTCGACGTTACGCCCGCGCCACCGGGTCTGGCCCAGGGTTTCCAGGGTCTGCTGAAACGGCCTCGGAATGAGGAACGTTTTGCCGCGCAGATCATGCCAGCCCCAATAGAAACCCAAATTGGCCGGCAGGAAGCGCTGGTTCCGCTTTGTCATGGTGGTGACACGCCACTCGTGATGCGGCGGGGCGTGATCCTCCAGGAACTGGACCACCGGTGGTTGCACGGCAGCCGGTGAAAGGTCGCGTTCTGCCTTGGCCATGAAATTGCCGTGGGACAGCATCAGATCTCCCGCCAGCAGGGCCAGCAGCAGTCCCCCCAGCAGATAGAAGCGGCGCGGCCGGGCCTGGGAGCGGTAACGGGCTCCCCAAAGCAGCAACAGGCCCGTACCCAGGGCCACCATCCCCAAATGCAGGGCATTCCCCATCTGGTAGCCCAGAAACATGTGCGTGTCGGGGAATACCTGGCGGGCATACTCGCTGAGCCCGAACACCCTGCGGATCGGCTGGGCAAACCAGTCGGGCTGCCACCAGGCCACGAGCAGGGCCAGGAAGACGAGGCACCCCAAAGTCAGCGTGACCATGCTCGTCCAGAGAACCATGCGCCGCAGCCGGGACCGGGCAGTAGATGGCGGTGCGGGCAGGGCAGCGCGGGCCGCCAGGCCCGTGCCCTGGAGAAAGCTTTGGGTCCCCAGTCCGCCGAGCATGGCCACGCAGAAGGTAAACAGAAAACTCCAGTTGTGGGCGGAACGTATGACGGACCAGCCCGGAATGGCATAAAGCAGGCGATACAGCGGTGTACCCAGGGCAAACAGCAGCGCGACACCGCCCAGAACCAGCATGAGCCAGAAGGTACGCCGCTGGACCGGGTGCAGGCCATGCGGCAAGAGGGCCGCCATGAAGCCGATCAGGGCCAGAATCCAGGTGGGGAAACCCGCATAGGTCGCGCCCACCGCATAGGAGCGCAGTCCCCAGTCTATGGCCTGGGTGTCACTGGCGAAGGGCCGGAGGGGGGCGAATTCCCAGGTCCCTTGCCAGAAGTCGAACCAGCGGTGATGACTGGGGTTGCCATAGGCATTGGGTACCCAGAAGGTCAGGATCTGACGCTTGGGCCAGGCCAAATCGGAGATGGTCTGGAAAGAGGTGCTCGTGTCCTGAAAGCTGTAGATTGCGTTTTCCACGAAGGGAATGATTTGCACGGCGGCCATGGACAGTCCCAGGACCAGCATGATGCCGAGCCAGGTACACTGCTTCAGCGTACGCGGCAGGGCCTGGGACCGGAACCAGGGGATCCGGGGATCGCCGTTCTCCGGATCCCGCTCCGCCTGCTCCTGCCGCCACAGATTCCGGTACAGGGCAACCAGCCGGACCATGGCATAGCTGATGCCAAACAGAAAGGCATAGGCAAAGAATTCGGGATTCCATGCCATGGCGCTCATGGTTATGGCCCCGGCGCCCAGCAACAGGTAGGGAATGGGCCGGAAACTGACCGGGCCCTTGTCCTGCTGTTTGCGCAGTATCATCTCGATCATGGCCAGAATCAGCGGCAGCCAGGCGACGGTGGCAATCACCGTGGGCAGGATGGCATGGGTGACGGTGAAGCCACTCCACATCCAGGCCAGTCCCGCCAGGCAGGCCGACAGGGGACCCAGATGCAATGTGCGGCCAAACAGAAACATGCTGATGCCGGCCAGTGCCAGGTGGCTGGCCAGAAACAGGGCATAGGTGAAATCCGGATCGCCCAAGAGCAGCAGGATGGCCGGTGGATAGAGGGAACCGGCCTGTCCGCCCGCCAGAAAGGGGGTTCCGGTCAAGCCATGGGGATTCCAGAGCGGAATCGTGCCTTCGGCCACATAGGTCCGGAGCAGGTGCCGCCAGGCATGGTTCTGCAGCAGGACATCGCCCAGAGCGGCATTGTGGGGGATGGTGTCCGGCAGGAACGGGTGCCAGAGTTCCTGCAGGGCCAGCGTGTCATAGGGTACGACCGACAGCCCGGTCCAGGCAACGAGCAGAACGGGAAGCAGCCAGACAAAGGGCAACAGGAACAGCAGGGAACAGGCACCCAGATCAGCCCGATGCCTACGCAGGAATGTCATGCAGGAGTGAGGAAGCGGCGATGCGGATGGCGTAGGACAAGAGAATGCACCGGATCGGCGGAGCAGGCAAGGCATCCAGGGGCCGGGATCGGCAGCAACAGAACCGTGTCCAGACCGCGTGCCCGGAGCCCAGGCCCGAAAGTATCTATCCGGCTACAGCGGGCGATTCCACCTCAAGCAGCTGCCGCGCGGTGTCGTTCCCATCCGTCGGACACGATATGGACTGCAGGGCATGCGTTGTGACAAAGTCGGTCATGGCATGCCGGGCTCTGCGGGAAAACGCCTGGTACCGGTCGCGTTTCCGCCTAATCCTTTGCGCCAGGGGCGGGAGCAGGCCCATGTTGGCCTTCATGGGCTGAAAGTGCTTGGCCTCCGTGTGGGTGATGTAGCGCAGCAGGGCCCCAATCATGGTTTCCGGGGGAAATGTGAGGGGCCTCTGGCCGGCCAGCCAACGGTGCATGTTGATGCCGCAGACCAGGCCGCCCATCGTACTCCCCACGTAGCCTTCCGTGCCGGTGATCTGGCCGGCAAAGAACAGATCGTCCCGGGCGCGCGACTGCATGGTGGGACTCAGCAGATCCGGACTGCAGATGAAGGTGTTGCGATGCATCTGGCCCAGACGGGCGAAGCGGGCCCGGGCCAACCCGGGAATCATGCGCAGGATCTCCGTCTGCTCGCCCCATTTGACATTGGTCTGGAAACCCACCATGTTGAACAGGGTGGCCGCCGCATTGTCCTGGCGCAACTGCACGACGGCATGGGGGCGGCGCCCGGTGGCAGGATCCCACAGACCAATCGGGCGCAGAGGTCCAAAAGCCAGGGAATCCAGACCGCGATCTGCCAGGACTTCAATGGGCAGACAGCCTTCAAAATAGCGTTCCAGGTCCTTGTCCGCGCCCTGCAGGGCATGGCGGGGGGCGGCCTGCAGCGCCCGGACAAAGGCCGTGTACTGGTCTTCGTCCATCGGACAATTGATGTAGTCGCCCTCCTCCTGATCCGCAGTCTGGTCCCGTTGCCAGCGGCTCTGCCGGAAGGCGATGTCCATGTCGATCGTGTCCTCATAGACGATGGGGGCGACGGCATCATGGAAATACAGCTTCTGCGCGCCTGTGAAGTCCTGAATGGAAGCGGTCAGCGTGTCGCTGGTCAAGGGCCCGGTGGCAATGATCGTCGGACCGGAAGGGATGCTCTGAATCTCCTGGCGGTGGAGACAGATTCCCGGATGCGCTGCGATGCGGTGGGTAATGTCCTGCGCAAACGCCTCGCGATCAATGGCCAGGGCGCTTCCCGCCGGCAAGGCATGTCGGCACGCGGTACCAATGAGCAGGCTGCCCAGCTGCAGGAGTTCCCGCTTCAGGATACCCAGGGCACGGTCCGGCATCAGCGAGCCCATGCTGTTGCTGCAGACCAGTTCCGCCAGACGATCACTCTGATGCGCCCGGGTGGGCTGGGCGGGTCGCATCTCGTAGAGCGCTACGCGAATGCCCCGGTTCGCCAGTTGCCAGGCGGCTTCACAACCCGCCAGGCCACCGCCGATGATGGTTACGGGGGGAGAGGCAATGGGGGCTGTCATGTCGTGTCCGGCCAGCAAGGCAGTGAGGATTCAGCGGTCAATATCAATATACTATCAAAGGCATGGGGGCACAGATATTCCTGATGGCCCCAACCAGCCGGCAAGCCAGATGCGAGGCGCGTATCCCATGTCCATCCTTGACATCATTTCCAAGAAACGCCAGGGCCTGGAACTGACAGAAGCCGAGATTCGCTATTTCATCCGGCATCTTGTCTCCGATGAGGCAAAGGACTACCAGACCGCCGCCTGGCTCATGGCCGTGGCCATTCAGGGCATGACGATCGCGGAAACCACCCATCTGACCCTGGCCATGGCCGAAAGTGGTGACACCCTGGCCCCGGAAGCAGGGGCCGGACTGGTAGTGGACAAGCATTCCACAGGCGGGGTAGGGGACAAGACAACCATCACGCTGGCACCCCTGGTAGCTTCCCTGGGGCTGCCGGTGGCCAAGGTAAGTGGCCGTGGCCTGGGGTTTTCCGGCGGTACCGTGGACAAGCTGGAAAGCATCGAAGGCTGGTCCGGCAACCTGTCAGGAGCTCAATTCCAGCGGCAGCTGCAGGAGGTGGGTTGCGTAGTCAGCGGACAGAGCCACAATCTGGTGCCTGCCGACAGGATTCTCTACCACCTCCGCGACGTGACGGGAACGGTCACGTCCTTGCCGCTGGTGGTCTCCAGCATCATGAGCAAGAAGATTGCCACCGGTGCTCCCGCCATTCTCCTGGACGTGAAGACCGGCAGTGGGGCCTTCTGCCGCACGGTGGCAGAAGCGCGGGAACTGGGCCGTATCATGGTGGCCATCGGCCGCAATCTGGGCCGCGATGTCCAGGCCTGGATCACGCAAATGGATCAGCCACTGGGGCACCATGTGGGCAATGCGCTGGAAGTGCGGGAAGCGATTGCCACCCTGCAGGGCGCAGGACCCCCGGACTTCACCGCCCTGATCTCGGCCATGGCGGCCCATATGCTCCTGATGGGACGCAGGGCCTCCTGTCAGGCTGCGGCCGAACGCCAGGTGGCGGAAGCCCTGCAGCAGGGCCGGGGCCTCACGGTCCTGCGGGCCATGGTGGCATGGCAAGGGGGCAATCCTGCCTGGATCGACAATCCGGATCTGCTGCCCCAGGCACCGGTGCAGATACCGGCCGTCGCCCCTGTCCAGGGGTATATCCAGCGCATGCATACCGATGAAATCGGACTGGCTGTACTGGACCTGGGGGCCGGACGTACCCACAAGGAGGATGTCATCGATCCGGCTGTAGGCCTCGTGATGCATCGCAAGACAGGCACATGGGTCGAGAAAGGGGAGGCCATATGCACGGTACATGCCCGGACAGACAAGGCAGCCCGGACCGCGGGGGACAGGATCGTCCGGGCGACGGAAATCGGGGCGGCACCGGTAGACGCCCTGCCCATAATTCTGGAGAAGCTGGCGTAAAGAGGGAGAACCCGCGGTCCGCACCGCCTATCCGACGGCTTTCAGCTGTTGCAGAAAGGGAACGGATACGTCCGCCAGCGAGCTGAGGCGCCGGGCTTCCGGCGGATAGACCAGGTGACGGGTCACCTCGTTGGGCACGGCAAACGCCGTGATGCCCGCTTGCAGGGCGGCTTTGACCCCCGGCAATGAGTCCTCAAAGACCACCGCTTCGGCGGCGGCAATACCCAGCCGTTCCAGGCTCAGCAGATACAGGTCGGGAGCCGGTTTCAGGTGTTCCACGTCATCGCCGGTAGTGATGACATCAAAATGGTGCCTGAAGTCCCGTCTGTCCAGGTGTCCGAACACCCAATCGGTATCGGAATTGGAGGCAATGGCTACGGCCACCCCCGCCTGGCGCAAGGCAGGAAGCAGGGCCCGGACGCCGGGACAGAAATCCACGGTGGTCAACTTCCGGTGATAAATCGTATTGTGTCGGGCCTGGATGGCGCTGCGGTCTACCTTGCGGTGAATCTGTTCCTCCAGCATGGTGAAAATATGACCGTCGATCCAGGTGCCCACGAATTGCGTCCATGCCTCCAGGGACAGCTGGGCGCCCTGCTCCGCGTAGACCTGGGACCAGGACTCGAATTCCGGCGTTTCCGTATCCAGGAGCAGGCCGTCAAAATCGAAAATGGCCGCCTTCAGCATTTCTCACCACTGCTTTCTGGTGTTGTAGTCAATCAGGTGATCATAAACGTACAGGGTGCGTTTGGTGATACGCAGCCAGTTGAACTGGTCCCGGACCAGGAAAAAGGCCCGTTTGGCCCGGCGCCGGGTGGGCACAGGATGCATCAGGATTTGGTCAACGGCCCAAAAAATGCTGTTCGGATCGTTGGGGTAAACGGTCAAGCCGGTTTTCTCGTGTTCCACGACCTCGTTCAAGCCGCCGACGCTGGACACGATGACAGGGCATTCCGCCGCCATCGCTTCCAGCGCCACAATGCCGAAAGGTTCGTACAGGCTGGGAAAGACGGCGGCATCCGCGATTTTCAGCAGACAGTTCCGCTTCATATCATCGACAAATCCCAGCAGGGATACGGCATGTTCCAGCCCGCGCTGCACAATGGTGTCGTACCACAGATGACTGTCCTGACCTACGACCACCAGCCGGGCATGGGGATATTGGGCCAGGATCGACGGCAAGGAATCCAGCAGTACATGCAGCCCCTTTTCCGGAGCCGGGCGCCCGATGAAGAGCAGGAGAAATTCCCCGTATGGCTTGAATTGGGCTTCCAGCTGCTGCTGGAGTTCAAGGCTGCAGTAGGCAAAGGGTTCCCACTGGATGCCGTTGGGGATGACGTGAAAGTGCTCCTCGGGCAACTGGAACATGTGCATCAGGCTGTCGCGCATGAAATAGCTGCATACAATGACGTTCCAGGCCTGATGACACAGGCGTTCTTCCATGCTGTGGATTTTCTGACTCAGGGGACTGTGCAAATTGCCGTGGTGGCGCCCGCTCTCGGTCGCGTGAATGGTGGCCAGCAGGGGAACGCGCCAAAGTTCCATGAGTTCCATGCCTGCCTGTGCCGGCAGCCAGTCATGCACATGAATCAGGTCAAAAGGCACTTCGGCGGCCAGTTGCTGGGCGGCATCCACAATGTGGGAATTGCACTGGACCGTGTTGTCGTAGAGATCGCCCGAAGTAGAGGTCACAAAGGGTACGCGATGCACATGCACCTTGTTGTCATGCAACTCGTAGGAAGGCGCGGAACCCATGCTGGGAGTCACCACATGCAATTCCAGTTCCCGCTGCGGGAGCTGGATATCGCCCAGGGCATTCGCCAGGCCGGTCACATGTCGACCCAGACCTCCCACAATGTAGGGGGTGAATTCCCACGTAAGCATCAATACACGCATGTCATCCTCTCAAGGCAGGGCGCATCCAGAGTGCGGGGTGAAACGATATGCATGCATATTCTTGAGCAAGGCAACAAAGTTTGCAAGTCAAGCCTATAGCTTCCCGATTCTGCGGGAAGCGTTTGGGATGTGCCTGCAGTCAGCCCAACGCAATCGGGGCCTGGTGCTCCGGCATCAGGTGCGCAAGCAAATGGGGGGCAACAGACTGTCCCGTGCTGCGCAACAAGGCAGCCGGGACGATCGGGCAAACCAGCCATGCCAGGTTGCCTGCCGGTGCCGGGTCTGGGGTCTGCGAAACGGGAATGCCGTGCCAGGGACCCGGTACACACCCCGGTCCCTGGGCATGGGATGGCGGCACAGCGGAGGGTGCCTTCCGGTGATACCAATCCCCAGAACATGATATGCCTGGGCGCGATGATAGCCTGGGCCCCACATCATGCCGCATCAAAGGGGGGCAGGACGTGTTGAATCTGCTTCCTGGCCCGCGGGATCAGGAACGGCGGGCACCGGCTACCATTTCCTGGAAGCAGTCCAGGTAGGCGCGGGAGACCCGTTGCCAGGAATAGTGATTCCGGACCAGGGCATGTCCTGCCGCCCCCATGCGCATGCGTGTTTCCTCCGTCGCGTGCATCATGGTGCGGACCGCCGCGGTGAGGGCCTGGGCATTGTGGGGCGGGATCAACATCCCGGTGGCCGGTGTTACCAGCAACGGGATCGCGCCCACATCGGCGGCAATGACCGGTTTATGCCAAAGCATGGCTTCCAGTACGGCGGTAGGCATCCCTTCCAGGAGCGTAGGGAACACGAAACTGCCGGCCTGGCGGTACTCTGCGTACAGCGCGGAACCGAATTTCGCGCCGACCAGCTCTACATTGGGCAATCCGCATGCCCTTACGGCCGGGGCCATCGGACCATCGCCCACCATGCGCAGGCGGGCGCCGTGTGCCTGCAACCGGGCAAAGGATTCCAGGAGGAGGGAGATACCCTTGCGGTAACTCAGGGCCCCCACAAACAGGAACTGCCGGGGATCGGCAGGAGGCGGGGGGGCGCCAACATCCGGATACTGTTCCGCTTCCACGGCATTGGGCAGGTGGCAGATGCGGGCCTCTGGCACCTGCAAAATGTGCTCCACGATGTAATCGATATGGCCCCCCATGGACACCACCAGATCTGCCGTGCGCGCCATGTGCCGGCGGGCCCAGACACGGGGCCAGTAGAACAGCAACTCCTTGCAACCCGCCTTGGGTGT